>NZ_WBKR01000151.1 GCF_008868155.1 Micromonospora sp. ALFpr18c | reverse complement strand
TGGGGAGCCCCGGTGACCGACACCCCGCCCGTCGGCGGCCAACCCGCCGCGTCCACCCCCCAGCCGTCCGCCAGCCTGCCGGTCGGGCCGGCGGACGCCGTCGAAGGTCCGCCGGCCCGCCTGTGGGACCGGATGCGCGACGACCCGCAGTACGCGCCGGAGCACCTCGCCTTGGAGGCGGTGCGCCGGCTCGGCCCCGAGGCCGCGCAGTGGGTCGGGCGCGCCCGGGCCGAGCAGCCCGGCGTCTCCGCCGACGTCCTGGCCGACCAGGCGACCCGCAAGTTCGTCAACCTGGCCCGGCTGTCCGGCGCGGTCTCCGGCGCGGCCGGCCTGCCCGGCGCCGTCCTCGACGTGGGCGTGCTGGCCTGGACCCAGGCGCGGATGGTGCTGCACATCGCCGCCGCGTACGACGTCGACCCCCTGCACACCGACCGGGCCACCGACCTGCTGGTGCTCCAGCGGGTGCACAAGGTCGCCGAGAGCGCCCGGCTGGCCCTCGGCGTCGCCGCCGGCCGGGAACGCGCCGACGCGCTCTTCGGCCTGGGTGGGCACCGCCCGCTCGGCCGGGTCATGTTGCAGCTCAGCGTCCGGCTGGCCCGGATGGCCGGCGTACGGGCGGCGAAGCGGATGGTCGCCAAGATCGTGCCCGGTGCCGCGATCGTGCTGGGCACCTGGGCCAACTCGTCGGCCACCAAGGATCTCGCCGAACGGTCCCGGGCGCTGTACCGCTCGCGGGGCACCGCCCTCCCCGCCCCGCGCCGCCCCTGAGGCGGGCGTCAGTCGGCCAGGCCGGAGGAGCGCCAGGTCACCTCGGCGAGCCGGCCCTGCCCGTTGACGTTGGGGTGGAACCAGTCCAGTGGGTTCAGCATGTCGAGGGTGAACCGCACCCGGTGCACCGCGCCGCCGTCGTGCCGGCACCGTGATCCGTACGCCCGGCACGCCGCCACCAACTCGGCGTTGTAGGCGTCGATCCGGTCCCGGACGGCGACCCGACGGCTCCGGTCGGCGGGCGCGGTCGACGTCGCGTTGGCCAGCAGGGCCGGGCAGACGCCGCGCCGCCAGGCGCGTGCCGCCCGCGCGTCGCCGTGCCCGACCTCCCAGAGCCGGTACAGGTCGGGAATGCTCACCACCAGCACCCGGGCCTTCGGCCGGCCGGTGCGCAGTGCCCGCAGGCCGCGGTCGACGTCGGCCCGGAACTCGGCCACCGGCGTCATCGCGTCCACCCCGCCCCGGCAGACGTCGTTGGCGCCGATCAGCACGGTGACGTAGTCGGCGTGGTCGCGTACCGCTGCCTTCGCCTGTCCCTCCAGGGCGTCCGCGCGGGCGCCGGGACGGGCATGGTTGTACGCCCGGTCGCGGATCGCCGGGTCCTGGTCGAGCAGCCGGCGGTAGTGGCTGCGCACCCGCAGGCCGTCGCCGGTCGACCAGGAGTTGCGCTCGCAGGACGTGAGCACCAGGCAGGAGGCGAAGCCGGTGCTGATCGAGTCTCCCAGCGCCGCGATGCCGCCCGGCCCGCCGGACTGCGGCGCGCTCCTGGTCGGACGCGGTGCCGCCGAGCCGCCGCCCTCGCAGGCGAGGGCGACCAGAGCCGCGAGACAGGCCAGTGCGGCGACCCACCGTCGAGGCATGACGTCCCCCGTTCCGCAGCACAGAGCGACAGCGCGGTAACTCTATGCGTAGGACGTGGTTTGGCGGGAAGTTGCTGTCGGGTATGCGGCAGAGCGTGCCGCCGCTGCCACCCGCAGTGCTATACGCGCCGCCAGGGGGCCGTCTGGCCGTGCAGCCACCAGTGCAGCGCCCGCGTGATCCTGGGCAGCACCAGGTAGGTCATCAACGGGGTCAGGCAGAGCGTCATCAGCAGCACCCGGGCGGTCAGCGGCACGGCGTCGAGAAATTGGCTGGTCAGCAGGGTGGCGGTCAGGCTCAGCGGGAAGAACGCCAGCCAGATGGTCACCGCCTGCTTCCAGCGCGGCGGCGACGTCGGCGGGATCGGCTCGACCGGATCCACCCAGTGCTCCAGCGGCGGGTCGAACCACCCCTCGATTCCGGTACGCCGCTCGACGCGGGTGTGCTCGACGATGCCCTGCGCCGAACTGAGCCACCAGTGCCGCTGGGGCGACTCCTCCCACCGGTGCAGCGTCTCGGCGTCGGCGAAACGGTAGAGCATGTGCCACTCCGGTGAGTCCGGGGCGCTCTGCACCCATCCCGCGCCGAGGAACCCGGGAAACGCCTCGGCCAGCGCGGTGCCGGCCCGCATCCAGGCCACCATCTCGCTGGCCCGGGCCGGATCGGCACGCCGGGCGATGGCGACGGTCACCGGCACGGTCTGGGTCATGGACATGCGTCCATCCTGCGGTCTGCGGCCCCGCGGGGCGAACCAATGTAACCGAGCACACCGACCGGCCGAGGCGGGCGCGAGCGCGCCGCACCGGTTAACACCCCCGATCGGGGGTAGATCGGGAGGCATGACGAGATCGCAGCCCCGGCGTGCCCGCGGCACGGTCGGCCACGCGAACAGCGCGCTGAACCTCCGGCTCACCCTCGCCACCTTCGGCCTGGTGATCATGGTGATCTTCGCGGTGCTGGCGTTCTGGGCCGGCATCGCCTGGCTCGGCGTGGTCTGCGCGATCCTGGCGGTGGTCGCCGTGGTCGACCTGGTCGTGATCCAACGCCGCCGCGCCGCCCGCCGCCGCGAGGAGCCGGGCGTACGACACTCGCTGTTCGAGTGACAGGAGGACGAGATGCCCCACATCGCCACCACCAACCCCGCCACCGGTCAGGTGCTCAAGACCTACGAGGCGATGTCCAGCGAGCAACTCGACGCCGCCATCGGACGCACCGACCTGGCGTACCAGCAGCTCCGCGCGACCACCGTCGACCAGCGCGCCCGGTGGATGAACGCCGCCGCCGACCTGCTCGACGCCGAGCGCGACGAGATCGCCCGGATCATGACCACGGAGATGGGCAAGACGTACGTCGCCGCGCAGGCCGAGGTGACCAAGTGCGCCACCGGCGCCCGCTTCTACGCCGACAAGGCCCCGGAGTTCCTCGCCGACGAGCCGGCCGACGCCGCCGCCGTCAAGGCGACCCGCGCGTTCATCCGCTACCAGCCGATCGGCGTGGTGCTCGCGGTGATGCCGTGGAACTTCCCGCTCTGGCAGGTGATGCGCTTCGCCGCGCCGGCGCTCATGGCCGGCAACACCGGCCTGCTCAAGCACGCCTCGAACGTGCCGCAGACCGCGCTGCTGCTGGAGGACGTGTTCCGCCGCGCCGGCTTCCCCGAGGGGGCCTTCACCACCGTGCTGGTCGGCTCGGAGGCCGTCGAGGAGATCCTCGGCGACCCCCGGGTACGCGCCGCCACGCTCACCGGCAGCGAACCCGCCGGCCGGTCGATCGCCCAGATCGCCGGGCGGGAGCTGAAGAAGACCGTCCTCGAACTCGGCGGCAGCGACCCGTTCGTGGTGATGCCGTCGGCCGACCTGGACCGGGCCGCCGAGGTGGCCACCACGGCCCGCTGCCAGAACAACGGCCAGTCCTGCATCGCCGCCAAGCGCTTCATCGTGCACACCGACGTCTTCGACGCGTTCGCCGAGAAGTTCGCCGCGAACATGGCGGCGCTGCGCGTCGGCGACCCGATGGACCCGGACACCGACGTGGGGCCGCTGGCCAGTGAGCGGGGCCGCGACGAGGTGCACGCCCAGGTCCGCGACGCGGTGGACAACGGCGCGAGGGTGCTCTGCGGCGGCGAGCCGCCCAGCGGTGACGGCTGGTTCTACCCGCCGACCGTGGTCACCGACCTCACCCCGCAGATGCGGATGTGGGCCGAGGAGGTCTTCGGGCCGGTCGCCGGCCTGTTCCGGGTGTCCTCGTACGAGGAGGCGATCGAGGTCGCCAACGGCACCAGCTTCGGGCTCGGCTCGAACGCCTGGACGCGGGACCCGGCCGAGCAGGAGCGCTTCGCCACCGACCTGGTCGCCGGCAACGTCTTCATCAACGGGATGACCACGTCCTTTCCGGAGCTGCCGTTCGGCGGTGTGAAGAACTCCGGCTACGGGCGGGAGTTGTCCGCGCTGGGCATGCGGGAGTTCTGCAACACCAAGACGGTCTGGGTGGGTGAGGGCGCGGCCTCCGCCGGTGCCGGCGCGCACGCCGAGTAGGTCGCGGCAGGCATCAGCCCGTGCCATCGCGGGTAGGAAGTGCGCCCATGACGCAGTTCGGGTTCCACGCCTCACATGAGCAGATCGGTCCGCGCGCCCTCCTGGAGGCGGTGCGGCACGCCGAGCGGGCCGGCTTCGACGCCGCCATGTGCTCCGACCACTTCTCACCGTGGAGCGCCCGGCAGGGCGAATCCGGCTTCGCCTGGTCCTGGCTGGGTGCCGCCCTGCAGGCCACCGGCATGCCCTTCGGTGTGGTCAACGCGCCCGGCCAGCGCTACCACCCGGCGATCATCGCCCAGGCGATCGGCACCCTCGGGGCCATGTACCCGGGCCGGTTCTGGGCCGCGCTGGGCACCGGCGAGGCCAGCAACGAGCACATCACCGGCGACCCCTGGCCGCGCAAGGACGTCCGCGCCGCCCGTCTGCGCGAGTGCGTGGACGTGATCCGGGCGCTGCTCGCCGGCGAGGAGGTCAGCCACGACGGCCTCGTCCGGGTGGACCGGGCCCGGCTGTGGACCCGCCCCGAGCAGCCGCCCGCGCTCGTCGGCGCCGCCGTCAGCGTGGCCACCGCCCGCTGGTGCGCCGAGTGGGCGGACGGCCTGATCACCGTCAACGCCCCGGTGGCGCACCTGCGCGAGATGATCGACGCGTACCGGGACGCCGGTGGGCGCGGCCCCCTGCACCTGCAGGTGCACGTCTCGTGGGCACCGGAGCAGGCGCAGGCCGAGGCGATCGCATCCGACCAGTGGCGCAGCAACGTCTTCGCCCCGCCGGTCTGCTGGGACCTGGAGACCGTCGAGCACTTCGACGTGGTGTCCGCCGACGTGCCGGCCCAGCGGGTCGCCGAGGTGGTGAACGTGTCGGCCGACCTGGGGCGGCACGTCGGTTGGCTGGAGGAGTACGTGCAGCTCGGCTTCGACCAGATCGCCCTGCACCACGTCGGGCAGGAGCAGCGCGGGTTCCTCGACGCGTTCGGCGCCGAGGTGCTGCCGAAGTTGCGCCCGGGCGGCTGATCGAGGCCGGATCGGCGTACCCCTAGGCTCGTACCCCATGGAAAGCCTGTTTCCGGTCGTCGTGTTCCTGGCGATCGCCACCCTGGGCGCCGCGTTGGCCCGCCGGCTCGGCCTGCTCGCGCCGATCGTGCTGGTCGTCCTCGGCCTGGCGCTGTCCTACGTACCGGGCTTCCCGCAGGTGGAACTCGACCCCGAGTTGGTGCTCGTCGGCATCTTGCCGCCGCTGCTCTACGTCGCCGCGCTGGAAACCTCGGTGCCGGCGTTCAAGAACAACATCCGGCCGATCCTGCTGCTCGCCGTCGGTCTGGTGCTGTTCACCGCGTTCGTGGTCGGGTTCGTGCTGCACCTGCTGCTGCCGCAGCTGCCGTTCGCGATCTGCCTCGCCCTCGGCGCGGTGGTCGCCCCGCCGGACGCGGTGGCCGCCACGGCGGTCGCCCGGCGGGTCGGACTGCCCCGCCGGGTCGTCACGATCCTGGAGGGCGAGAGCCTGATCAACGACGCGACCGCGCTGGTGCTGCTGCGGGTCGCGACGCTGGCCACCATCGGCTCGGCGGTCGGCACCGCCGAGGTCGCCGTCGAGGTGCTGCGGGCCACCGGCGGCGGCATCCTGATCGGTGCGCTCGGCGCGTTGGTCTTCGGCTTCGTGCACCGGCGGATCAGCGACCCTCTGCTGGACAACGCCCTGTCGCTGATCATCCCGTTCGCGGTGGTGTTCACCGCCGAGCACGTGCACGCCTCCGGTGTGGTGGCGGTGGTCGTCACCGGTCTGGTGCTCGGCCACAAGCTGCCCCAGTTGCTGTCGGCGGCGTCCCGGTTGCAGGTCGGCGCGTTCTGGCGGCTGGTCCGGTTCCTGCTGGAGGGCCTGGTCTTCCTGCTGGTCGGGCTCCAGTTGCGGGAGGTGCTGCGCGACCTCGACGAACCGTTCGGCTCGCTCGTCCTGATCACCTTCGCGGTGCTCGCCACCGTCTTCCTGACCCGGTTCATCTGGCTCTTCCCGGCCACCTACCTGGCCCGGTTGGTGCCCCGGGTCCGTCGCCGTGACGCCCGGCCCTCACCGAAGTTCCCGATCATCATCGGCTGGGCCGGAATGCGCGGCGTGGTGACCCTGGCCGCCGCGCTCGCCCTGCCACTGACCCTGGCCGACGACAAGCCGTACCCCCGGGCGCTGTTCATCTGGCTGGCCTTCGCGGTGATCGTTTTCACGTTGGTCGGTCAGGGCGCCACGCTGCCGCTCGTCGCGCGCCGGTTGACGCTGCCGCAGGACGACCCGGTGCAGGACGCCCTGTCCGCGGCCGGCGTGCAGCAGCAGGCCAGCCGGGCAGCTCAGGAGCGTCTCGACGAGCTGGCGGACAGCGCCCCGGAGGCGGTGGTGGACCGGCTGCGCCGCGCACTGGAGGACCGCACCAACATGGCGTGGGAACGGCTCGGAGGCACCGAGCGGGAAACCCCGTCGCAGGCGTACGGTCGGCTGCGACAAGAAATGATCGACGCCGAGCGGGATGTGTTCCGGGCTGCCCGGGACTCCGGTCGGATCCCTGAGGAGGTGCTGGTGCAGGCCTATCGTGACCTGGACCTGGAGGAGTCGTTGCTGCGGCAGGAGGTCGAGAAGTGAGCTGTCAGCATCTGATCGAGGCCGGTGTCGCCGAGCCGCGCACCCCCGACGAGTGCGCGGACTGCGTCGCCATCGGCGACACCTACTGGGTGCACCTGCGTACCTGCCTGAGCTGCGGGCAGGTCGGCTGCTGCGACTCGTCGCCGAACCAGCACGCGAGCAAGCACTTCGCGTCCACCGGGCACCCGGTGATCCGCTCGGCGCAGCCGGGCGAGGACTGGCGGTGGTGCTACGTCGACGAGGAGATCGGCTGACCGCTGGCCGGGCTGCGTTCGGCGCGGTTCGCCAGGGCTCGTCGGGTGAGCGCCGGCACGGCCAGGCCGGTGCCGGCGAGCAGCCCGGCCAGGGCCAGCCAACCGATCGGGCCGCCGTCGAGGACCAGCCAGGTCAGTAACGCCGGCCCCGCCGCGCGGGCCAGCCCGGTCAGCAGCGCGTCGACACCCTGGTAGGCGCCGAGGGCATCCGGGGCGGCAAGGTCGTAGGCCAGTGCCGCCCCGGCCGTGCCGTGCCACAGGTCGCCGACGGTGTAGATCACGGTTGCGCCGAGCAGCAGGATGGTCGCCAGGGCGGTGGGTGCGGCACCGGTCACGGCCCAGAGCAGCATCCCGGCCGCGAGCACCAGCCCGGCCCGACGCATCGTCCCGGCCGCCGGCAGCGCGTGCCGCGCGCTCCCACTCAGCCGTACCGCGAGCAGCACGGTGAGCCGGGGGTGGCGCCGGTCGACGACGGTGCGACGGTGGATCTGAGCACCGTGTTGACCAGCAGCACGGCGGCGACCGTCACCGGCGGCGCGTCGGTACGGGTCACCACCCACAGCGGCAGCACCAGCGTCAACGCCACCCAGTGCAGGGAGAGCACCGCCGAGGCCCCGGCGACCGCGAGGAACGGCCCGTCGCGCAGCGCACGGCCGGGTCGCGGCCGGACCGGCCGCCGGGCCGGCGGATACGCCGGCAGTCGCATGATGAGCGCCGCCGACACCAGATAGGTGACGACGTTGCCGACCACCAGCATCCGGTACGCCCACCCGGTGTCCGCCACCAGCGCGAACCCGGCCAGCCCCGCCCCGAACGCCACGCCCACGTTGGCCACCGCGCGCAGGGTGGCGAAGGCGTGCACCCGGCCCTCGGGACGCTCCGTGCCCGCCAGTTCGCCGCCCTCCACGGCCTCACCACGGCTCGCGCGGCGGCCGGAGTCCACGGGGTCGGGGCGGTGATTCGTTCACGTCATCAGCTCGAAAGCGCCCGCAGCGGTGCGCGCGGGAGGTGCGGTGCGCGGTGCCGACGCCGATCATGACGGGCTGGTGGCCGCCCGCGTGAGGGGCGGCCACCAGCCGCTGCGGTCAGCTCAGCGAGCAGGCCGCGCCGTTGACGGTGACCAGGCCCGGGTCGGGGTTGGCGCCGCCGGTGGTCGTCGCGTTGAAGCCGAACGTCACGGTGCCGCCGGGTGCGATCCGGACGTTGTACGACTCGTTGCGCGCGGTCACCGTCGCGCCGGACTGGGTGACCTTCGCGAGCCACGCCTCGCGTACCCGCTGGTCGCCGATGAACGCGAACCGCACGCTCCAGCCGTTGACGGCCGTGGCGCCGGTGTTGCGGATGGTCAACTGGGCGGTGAACCCGGTGCCACCCTGCCAGGCGCCGTAGTTGGTGTAGTCCACCGAGCAGGTGCTGGCCGGCACCGCGCCGGCGTCACCCTGGTCGGCCAGGAACGACGAGATCCAGGCCAGCGCCGAGTTCCAGTTGATCGCCACCTCGTTCGTCGCGTACGAGTTGATGTCGTCGACGTAGCAGAACATCGGCGTGCAGCCGGCCAGCAACTGTGCCGCGAACGGGTCCTGGAGGGCGGCGTTCGCGCCACCGGCGAGCGAGCCGGCCGGCGGGCGGGGCAGGCTCGGGTCGAGCTGGTGGCCGAAGATGCGGCTGTGCTGGTTCTGCGCCGCGTGCTCGCCCCACCCGGTGACGTAGGAGATGTTCAGGGCGTTGCGGCCGAGCACGTAGTCCATCGCCTGCACGGCGCCGTCGCGGTAGACGGGGTCGCGGGTCAGGTCGAAGGCGGTGGCCAGCACCACGGCGTTGTTGATGACGTTGCTGTTGCCTCCCCAGAAGTAGCTGTTGGCGTCACCGGGCATCGGCAGCCCGTACGCCTGACGACGCAGCTCGGCGAGGTACGCGTCGGCGGCGGTGGTGACCGAGGCGCGGACCCGGGCCAGGTCGGCGGCGGGTAGCCCGTTCGGCACGGTGGCCAGGTCGAGGCGGCCCAGCGCGGCGGTGCTCTGCCAGCCGAAGCCGCGCCTGTCGAACACGTCGCCGGTGTGGTGCGGCGAGTCGCTCAGGTCGGCCAGGTAGGTCTGCGCCCCGGTGCTGAGGTACAGCTCGGTCGCCGCCCAGTAGAACTCGTCGGTCACGTTGGTGTCGTCGTACGCGCCGCCGCCGGTGGCGTCGGCCGGGCTGGCGTACACCGCCGGGTGGGCTTTCGCCGCGGCGTAGGCGGTGCTCGCGGCGGTGCCGCAGCGGGCCGCGAACGCCGCGTCGTACGGTGCGAAGAGCCGCGCGCACTGGGCGGCGGTGGCGGCCAGGTTGAGGGTGGCCGCGGTCGACGGGGGGTGCAGCTCGCGCGGCTGCGGGTCCTCGTGGGGGGCGAGCGGCAGCCCGGTCCAGTTCCGGTCGTGGATCTTGTGGTGGACCATGCCGGCGAGCGGCTTGCCGGCCGGCACCTGCATACGCAGCAGGAACTCCAGCTCCCAGCGGGCCTCGTCGAGGATGTCCGGCACGCCGTTGTCGCGTTCGGGCACCCGCAGCGTGCCGTCGGCGAGCCCGGCGCCTCCGTCGGCGGTGGCCGCCGTCCTGGTCCGCTCGAAGGTGTTCAGTAGTTGGTAGGTGGCGATGCCGCCGTTGACCACGTACTTGCCGTGGTCGCCGGCGTCGTACCAGCCGCCGCGCACGTCCAACGAGTAGTCGCAGACGCCCGGCTGGCAGGGCACGCTGGTGTCGCCCTGGTTGGGTGCCACGCCGAGGTGCCCGGCGGGGCGCGCGTACTCGTCGCCGATCAGGTCCCCGTCGATGGCGATGCCGCTGCGCTGCGCGTAGAAGAACTGCAACGAGTCGGAGCGTAGCTGGTCGTAGAGGGTGCCGGAGATGTCGAACGGGTGGCTGGTCTCGCCGTCGACGGTGAGCGTCAACCCGGTGCCCGGGGTGCGGTACCCGGAGAAGTCGACCGAGTGCACGTTCTGCCCGGAGGCGGCGTCGACACCGCGCGTGGTGGTGGTGCCGCTGGCCACGACGGCGCCGGCGCCCGTACGCAGCTGCCAGGGCAGCGGCTCGGTGGCGTCGGTGACCACGGTGGCGTTCTTCGGCCCGCCGGGCAGGTACCCGACCTGGTTGACGCGCACCCGTGGCCCGGTGTCCGGCTCGTACGGCTCGGGCGGCTCGCCGCCGCGCAGCGAGACGTCGTCGAGGCAGACGGTCTGCTCCTCGGGGGAGCCGCCGACCTGGAAGATCAACTGGGCGCCGGGGTTGTCGTCCGGGACGGTGAAGGTCTGCTCGACGCGCTGGGCGGTGCCGGTGGCGGCGGCGTCCACGGCGGCGTACGTGGTGTACGGGGCGCTGCCCAGCTGGAGCACGGCCTTGACGGCGGTGCCGGGTGTGGCGGAGACGCTGAACCCGAGGGTGTACTCGGCGCCGGCGACCAGCGGCACCGCGTCCTGGCCGATGCCGGCGTCCCACGGGTTGGCGAGCCCGCCGGCAACGGTGGTGCAGAGCCGCCCGTCGGTGACCGCGAGTGCGCCGGTGCCGTAGGAGAACCAGGGGCTCACGCCCGCGCTGAAGTCGCCGTTGTCGATCTGTTCGGGGGCGTCCGGTGGTGGGTCGGCGTGGGCCGCGCCGGTGAGGGCCAGGGCGGTCGCCGCGGCCAGGAGGAGGCGGCGTCGGGATGTCGTCACGGGGAGTCCTTCCGGGGCGGGACGTGGGGCGGTGGTGGTGACCGAATGCTGGGAGCGCTCCCAGGAGTCGGCTCGATATTTCCAGCGACGGCACATCATGTCAATTGATCTGGTTGGATGGAATGTGCCGTGTGACGAGGCCCGGAGGACCGCGACGTGGCGGTATGCGAGACGTGAGATTGACCGCGCCACGCACCGTCGTCCTGATCTCCTAGAGACAACTGCGCCCTCCGCCTGGCAGGCTGCCTCCCATGACCCTGAAGCTGCGTTCCGTGGGAACGAGCGACCGTGGGCTGATCCGCAGCGGAAACCAGGACGCCCTGCACGCCGGGACCTGGCTCGTCGCCGTCGCCGACGGCATGGGCGGGATGGCCGCCGGCGACCTGGCCAGCGCGCTCACCATCGACGCGGTCGCACCGTTGGACGTGGAGACACCCGAGGACGCCCTGGTGGCCGCGCTCCAGGGCGGCATCGCCCTGGCCACCACCCGGATCCGGCAGGCGGTCAACGAGGATCCCGAGCGCCAGGGCATGGGCACCACACTGACCGCCCTGCTCTTCGCCCGTACCGGCAGCTGCCTGGCCCTCGCCCACGTCGGCGACTCCCGGGCCTACCTGTTCCGAGAGGGTGTGCTCAAGCAGGTCACCCGCGACGACACCTTCGTCCAGCTGCTGGTCGACCAGGGCGTGATCACCGCGGACCAGGCCAGCAGCCATCCCCGCCGGGCGGTCGTCACCCAGGCGTTGCAGGGCGAGGACGTCTCCCCGTCGTACGCGACGATGGTGCCCCGCGCCGGCGACCGGTGGCTGCTGTGCAGCGACGGCCTCTCCAACGTGGTCCGTCCGGACACCCTCACCGAGGTGCTCACCGATTACCCGGACCGGGCCGCCTGCGCGGGCAAGCTCATCGACCTGGCGTTGCACGCGGGCGCACCGGACAACGTGACCGTGGTGGTGGCCGACGTGGTGGAGGAGTGACCGGCGCTCAACGCCGGCGCGGCGTGACCCTCCGGGTGGGTGTCGCGGTGCCCGGGTCCTCCGGCCACGGGTGCCGCGGATAGCGTCCGCGTAGCTCCGAGCGCACCTGCGGGTAGCCGGTGCGCCAGAACGACGCCAGGTCGGCGGTGACCGCGACCGGCCGCCCGGCGGGGGAGAGCAGGTGCAGCAGCACCGGCACCCGACCGTCGGCGATGCGCGGAGCCGCCGGCCAGCCGAACGTCTCCTGGAGTTTCACCGCCAGCACCGGCGCCGCCGGATCGGTGTAGTCGACCCGGATCCGTGAGCCGCTGGGCACCTCGATCCGCTCCGGGGCCAGCTCGTCGAGGCGGGCGGCCTGCCGCCACGGCAGCAGCCGGCGCAGCGCCGAGGCCACGTCCACCCGGGCCAGGTCGGCGCGGCGTCGGGCGCTGGCCAGCTCCGGGCCGAGCCAGGTCGGTGCGGCGTCGAGCAGCGCCTCGTCGCCGACGTCCGGCCACTCGGCGCCGAGGTGCTGCCGGCTGAACGCCAGTCGCTCCCGCAGGGACCGGGCGGCCGGCGTCCAGGGCAGCAGCGTCAGCCCTTCCTGGCGCAGGCCGGTCAGCAGCGCCTCGGCCACCTCCGCGCGGTCCGGGCGGTCCAGCCGGCGCTGGAGCAGCTCGATCGCACCCAGCCGGGTCACCTCCCGGGCCACCACGTCCCCATCGGCCCAGCCGACCTCCCGGCGGGTCGACAGCAGGGGGCCGGCCGCCTCCCGGGCCGTCGCCTCGTCCACCGGGGTGGCCCGGCGGATCCGCGCCGACGGCGCGCCGGGCCTGCGGTCCGCGACGGCGACCGCCAGCCAGTCGGAACCGGCCAGCCCCGACCCGGCCGCCAGCTCCCCGGCGGTCCCGCCGGTCATCAGGTACGCCGACCCGCCCGGTCGTCGCACCCGCGCCAGCCGTTCCGGGTACGCCAGGCCGACCAGCAGCCCGGCGGCGAGATCGTCGGTGAGTTCGGCGGATCCCGCCCGTCCCGCGGTTCCCGGGCCGGCCGCCGCATCGGCTCCGCCGCGCCCCTCGGACGGGGCGTCGACGGGCAGGACGGCGCGCAGCCGGCGTACCTCGGTGCGCCAGCGGGCGGTCGCTCCCGCGTCGACGCCGGCGCGCAGGCGGCGCCACCCGGCGACCAGGTCGTCGCCGGGGCCGACCGCGCTCTCCTCGGCGAGCAGGGCCACCACTTCGGCCGCCCGGTCCGCGCCGACCCGGACCGCGCCGTCGAGCAGCGCCCGCGCCAGCCGTGGGTGCGCGCCGGCGGCGGCGATCGCCCGCCCCCGCGCGGTGATCCGACCGTCGGCGTCGACCGCGCCCAGCGTCTTCAGGGTGTCCCGGGCCACGGTCAGCGCGGCGGCCGGTGGCGCGTCGGGCAACGCGAGCCCCACGCCGTCCGGCCGGCCCCACGCGGCCAGCTCCAGCGCGAAGCCGGTCAGGTCGGCGGTGGCGATCTCCGGCTCGGCGCGGGCGGGCAGCCGCTCATGCGTCGCGGCGGACCAGCACCGGTAGACGGCACCGGCGGCCTCCCGGCCGGCCCGGCCGGCCCGCTGGGTGGCGGCGGCCCGGGAGACCGGCACGGTGACCAGCGCACCGAGCCCACGCGCCAGGTCGATGCGGGGCACCCGGGACAGCCCGGCGTCCACCACGACCCGCACGCCCGGGACGGTCAGGCTGGTCTCGGCCAACGCGGTGGCCAGCACGACCCGCCGTCGGTCCGCGGGCCGCAGGGCGGCGTCCTGCTCGCTGCCGCGCTGGCGACCGTGCAGCGGCAGCAGCGCGACGGTGTCCCGCAGATCGGCGAGCCGACCGGTGACGGCCGCGATCTCGCCGGCGCCGGGCAGGAAGACCAGCACGTCGCCGTCGTGCTCGCGCAACGCCCGCCGGACGGTGGCCGCCACGTGGTCGAGCAGAGCCCGGTCGACCGGTCCCGCTCCGGGCGGTGCGACCGGCCGCGGTGGTGGCGCCCAGATCCGCCGCACCGGGTGCAGCGCCGACTCGGCCCGGACGACCGGGGCCGGGGTGTCGCCGCCGAGCAGCGCGGCGAACCGGTCGGTGTCCGGGGTGGCGGACATCGCCAGCAACCACAGGTCGGGCCGGAGGGTGGCCCGCGCCTCCACTGTGAACGCCAGGGCCAGATCGGCGTCGAGGTGCCGTTCGTGGCACTCGTCGAGCAGCACGGCACCCGTGCCGGGCAGCTCCGGGTCGCGGTGCAGCCGACGGACCAGCAGGCCGGTGGTCACCACCTCGACGCGGGTGGACGGGCCGACCCGTCGTTCGCCGCGGACCGCGTAGCCGACGCGTTCGCCGACCCGTTCGCCGAGCAGCTCGGCCATCCGGCGGGCGGCGGCGCGTGCCGCCACCCGACGGGGTTGCGCGATCACCACCCGGCCGGTCACCCGGTCGGCCACGGCCAGCGGCGCCAGGGTGGTCTTGCCGGTGCCGGGCGGGGCCACCAGCACCCCGGCGCCGGCCGCGTCGAGCGCCGCGACAAGCGCCGGCAGCACCGGACGGACCGGCAGGTCCAGGGCTACGTCGGAGAGCACGGCCCAGTCTCGCACCGGCCCGGACGCCTCACCGGCGGCGGACGTCACCCACGCCGTGCACGAAGCTCCGCCAGGACGACGCCGCGAAGGCGAGCACCGGGCCGGAGCGGTCCTTGCTGTCCCGGACGGCGACCTGACCGTGGACTGTCGCGACCTCCACGCAGTTGCCGTTGCCACTGCTGCGCGTGCTGGTGCGCCAGTCCGCCCCGGTCCGGTCGTGCGCCGTCATCCGCGGAACCTCTCGTCTGCGTCGGCGTGCCGCAGACGCGGTCACGCAAAGTTACGAGAAGCCTGCTCCAGACGGGTCATCGACGCCGCCGGATCGAGCGCCATCCGGCACAGCTCCTCGTGCAGAAGGCTATACCCGAGCACCTGGTCGGCATCCTCCAGAGCCAATCCCATCGTGAGGTTATCCAGGTAAACCACGGAGGCGTCGGCGGCGTCGGCGAAGTTGAGGATCACGTACGGGGTGCTCATCGCGGGGTGCCCGCCGGCCGCGAACGGAAGTACCTGGATTGTCACGTTGGGTAGTTGAGCGACCCGGCTCATGTGGTCCACCTGTTCGGCCATCACGGCGATGCCGCCGACCGGGCGCAGCAGAACCGCCTCGTTGAGCACGACCGACAGGTGGACGGGGTCGTCGCGGCGCAGCACCTCCTGCCGGTGCAGCCGGGCGGCTACCTTGCGCTCCAGGCCGTCCTCGCCCGCGGTGCGTCGGTAGATCTCCCGCGCGTACGCCTCGGTCTGTAGGAGCCCGGGCACCGACTCGGCCTCGTACGTGCGCAGCGCCGCCGCCTCGGCCTCGAGTCCCACGTAGAACTCGAACCACTCGGGCAGCACGTCGCTGTAGTTCTGCCACCAGCCGCGCTGCTGGGCGCCCCGGGCGATCTCGATCAACGCCTCGGCGTCGGCCCCGGTCACCTCGTACAGGGCGAGCGCCGCGCGGACGTCACGGGGTTTGATGCCGATCTGCGCGGTCTCGATCCGGGAGAGGTTGCTCTTGGACATGTCGAGCTGGCGGGCGGCCACATCGAGGGTCATGCCCGCCCGTTCCCGGAGCTGGCGGAGCTCTCTGGCGATGCGGCGACGGCGCACGGTCGGGCTGGCGGTGGGTCGGATGGCGGGGGTGGCGGTCACCGTCCGAGTCTGGCACGACGAGATTCGCAGGTCGCGCCTGCACGGAGTGCAACTTTCAAATCTGGGAGTTGCATTGCAGTAGCTGTCGGTGCATCCTTTCCCGGTTGTTGCGATCACTGTGGACACACCCGTGCGGGAGGACCGTTTGCTCATCGCCGACGAGTTCTTCCTGATCGCTCACAACGACAGCCGCGGCAAGGCCAAACTGCACCCGGCGGCGACCGGGCTCGGGCTGGCCGGCGGCCTCCTGGGCGAGCTGATCCTGTATGGACACATCACCGTCGTGGGTGGACAGGTGACCGTCATCGACCGGCGTCCCCCGGCCGACGCGCTGGCGCACACCGTCCTCGATCAGTTGATCGGGGAGTCCCAGCACCAGGCGGTCAACACCTGGCTCAGCTTCCTGGCGCAGAGCGCGACGACCTCGGTGGGGGAGCGGCTGGCCCGCGCCGGGGTGCTCCGCCGCCAGGAGAGCCGCCGACTGCTGCGTACCTCGGTCACCTACCTGCCGATCGACCTCAACGCGGTGGCCTGGCCGGCCACCCGGCTGCGGGCGTTGCTGGACCGGCCCGACCCGCCGAGCGTGCCGGACGCGCTGCTGCTCGGCCTGGTCGTGGCCGCCGGGCTGACCCGCGAGGTTCTGTGGAGCGCCGGCCCCCGCGCCCACCACCGGTTGAACGTCCTCATCCCCGCGCTGCCGGCCCCCCTGAAGGAACTCGTCGGGCACACCGAGGCCGCCGTCGGCGCCGCCGTGCTGCGCGGCATCCCCTGACCCACCCGGTAACCC
>NZ_WBKR01000150.1 GCF_008868155.1 Micromonospora sp. ALFpr18c | reverse complement strand
TCCTGGCCTCGCTACGCAACCTCGCCATCAACGCCCTACGCCTGGCCGGCCGACCCGACATCACCGAAGCCACCCGCTGGGCAGCCCGCAACATGACCAGGCCATTCACCATCCTCGGCCTCACATCGTGATCATGAAACGGCCGTGGGCTGGGCGGCGGCCCTGAAGGGCCGGCGACAAAGTTTGCGACCATCACAGGCCGACCCTTCCGTCGATCCGCTCGCGCAGCAGATCAGCGTGGCCATTGTGGCGCGCGTACTCCTCGATCATGTGCACCAACAGCTCGCGCAGCACGACGACGTTGCCCTTCCGTTGCCGCCCCTGCACCTCAAGGTCCGGAGCCTCGGCCACGAACCGCTCGGCGAACTCGACCTCGGCCCGCCAGGCGCGTCGTGCCTCGTCGACCACTGCCGGATCGGCTAACGCGCCGTCGAAGTCCCCGTCGGGATCGTCATCCGAACAGTAGATCTGGGGCGCTTCCTGGCCAGCCATCGTCCGCCGGAACCACCCCCGCTCCACCTCCGCCAAGTGCCGGATCAAGCCGAGCAGCGACATCGTCGACGGCGGGACGGAACGGCGGGCCAACTGCTCGGCGTCCAAGCCGTCACATTTGCGCTCCAGCGTCAGGCGCTGGTTGCGCAGGAACTCGACGAGGACGGTCCGCTCATCGGCGAAATTGCCGCCCGAGCGCGGGTCGTCGCCCGAATGAACGAACATCGTCGACCAGCCGAAGACCCGCGTGGGTTCACCGCCGGAGATGTGAGGCTCGGCCCTGCTCTCGGCGTCCGACCCGGATCTCCGGGTCATGTCGACCTCCTCAACTCGTACTGGGCATCTGGATCGAATCGCTCGACCAGGTCGGGATCGAAAGCCCATCCTCGGCTGCGGTGCTCCCACAGGATCGCGTTACCCCAAGCCCCCATCAGTCACGAACAGTCCGGCCGGCGATATCGGGGTCCGCGCCAGGGTCGCCAGCGAGGCGCAGCTGCTCCTCGAACATCACGAACGTCCGCTGGCGGATTCCACGAATGAGGGCTCGCTCTCTGGGCGTCAGGTGGCGGTCTTCGGCCGTCGCCGCATCTCGAAGCGCCTGTATCGTCTCGTAGAGGGCGAAGATCGGCCCGTCGCCCTCGAGATAGTGCGCCCGAAAGCGTTCCACCTCCTGAACGAAGTCCTCTGGGGTGCGCCGAAAAATTTCACCCCCGACATCGAAGACAATTTCGCTGAAGAGATCGTTCTCCTCCTGCCAGCCGCCGGTGTCGATGGAAACCCGCCATGTCCTGGCACCACCCTCGGGCGTCTCCACGATCTTTACCGGCGACTGGTAGTAGAGGTAGTAAGAGGGCAGCATTAGACCTGGCATTTGAACCATCAAGCATTCCCCCTGTAGGTCGACTGCAGTGCATTCCAGAACAATTGCTGCTCGCGACGGAGGATCCCGTCTGCGATCGCTCCCTCGCGCCTCGTCAAGGCTCGGCCCTCGGCTCGGGCCAGGGCATCCACGTCACGGCGCACCTCATACAGCGCATGTTCCCAGACCGCTATCGCATCGAGCGCGGCCAGGTGCAGACGGAACTCGGCGAGGTGCCCGTTCCGCGTTCGCAGTACGAGTTGCAGGTCCCGGTAGCCGCTGTCCTCGGGAGAGATGAACCGGTCCTGGCAGCTCACGACCACGACGTCAGGGTCGTCACGTATTCGTCCGAGCGCCGCGTAGATGTCATCGAGACTACGAAACTCGACCTTGGCGGCGGCCAGGTCCAGCAGCTTCGACGCGTCGCCCTGGTGCTTGTTCACCTTGTCCTCGGCTCGGCGTCGCTGTTTCGGCTGAGACCGCCAGCCGGGCTCGCCGACCTGCTGACCGTCTACGTGTGCGAGCGAGACCGCCAATTGATTCAGCTCCGCCTGGGCGACGGCCGCCGCTGCGTAGAGGTCGTCGAGGTATTGCCGCCGATATGCCCCGTCGGCTTGACGACGCTTGTCAAAGCCCGGTTGGAAGGGCGGATCATCGGGCATCGGGATACTCCGGCTGATCCGCCGCTGATCATCCGTAAGCGGCGTCGGCTGTGGTTGGTCCACATCTCTTCTGTTGGTCGCGTTCTTCTGTCCCGCCGCCTGCAGTCCCGCAACCTCCTGCTGGGCGACATCGTTCAGGACCTCGGCGAGGACGTCGATGGCCTGCTGGTGGCTGGCCAGGTGGAAGAGGGTCAGCGGGCGAGCGGTCAACGACTTCCCGAGTTCCGGTGTGGACTCGATCATGCGGGCCAGATCGGGCCGCCGCACCAATTGCCGAACCAGGTTCTCGGCCAGGGCCGGCTCGTTCGAGGGCGGCTCCCGCCGGGCGTGGTCGAGCATGTCGCGGACCCGATCGTCGGCAAACAACCGCACGAGATCCCGGGCCGACGCCTCGTCCAGCTCCGGCAGGAGCCGACGAAGGGTGGGCGGATCGACCACTGACGCGAACTCAACGGGGCTCACCCCGGCCGCGAAGACCTGGTCCAGACTTTCGGCCAGCGTGACGGCGCGGGCCGGGTCAGCGGGCGGCGAGGGCTGATCCAACGTAGCGCCGGGCGACCGATCGCCGTCCGGCGATGACGAGGCCGCGCCCGGCCCGTCCAGGAGCAGGTACATCCGGTTGATGTACGGGTCGCCGTGGCCACCGTCGTCGCGTACCGGTGGGTGGTGCGGCAGGTCGGGCCGTTCGCTGAACCGGCCTCGGGGTAGTCCGCCGAGCGGCATGGGGCGGCCGCCTCCGTCGAGCACCAGCGCGTCGATGCCGACCACGTCGGGGTACAGCGGTCGGTCGCGGATGAGGCCGGTCTGCGGGTCGACGTAGAGGACGGTGCCGTTCTGGTTGAGCGCCACCCAGGCGTGCGAGCCTCCGCCGGCCCATTCGGTGACCAGGAACGCGTAGCTGCCGTGGCCGCCGAGCAGCAACTGGTCGTGCAGGTTGCGGTAGCTGCGGTCGGCGGCCTGCCGCGCGTGTGCGGGGTGCAGCCGTTGGCCGGGCGGCGGGGCGAGGACCTGCTGGAAACGACCACCGGTGACGTCTTCCACCCGGCCGGGCCCGCCGGCCTCGCCGCGGATCGGGCGACGGGTGTCGCCGTCGAGGTAGCCGTCGAAGGTGCGCGGTGCCGACACCCGCGGCCGTCCGTGCACCCATGTCTCGAACATCGACAGGGTGCAGTCCAGGCAGTTGATGCCCCGGGTGGCGTCGGCCATCGGACCGCCGTCGTTCAAGAGCCGGAACCAGGCGCCGCGGCGGGGGTCGGCGGTGCGGGTGACGTTGCCGTCCGGGTCGCGGGGCATCTGCCGTTCGACGTCGACCTGGTGCAGGGCCAGCGGCGGGCGCAGTCCGCCGGGCTGTCCGTATGGCCGGGAGTCGTCGATCGGCGGGGGTACGTCGTCGCCGGTGAGCCGGGATGGCCCGGCGGTCTCCACCGCGCCGAGGGCGAGCGCGCCCACGTCCTTGTTGGCCTGCCGGAAGGCGGCGTCGCCGATGTCGACGACCTGCGGTGCCCGGGTGCCGGCCAGCACCGCGTCGGCCAGGTCACGGCATTGGGTGTACGCGCGCGTCTCGTCGTTCGCGGCCCGCTGCCAGCCGTCGGCCCACCGGGGGTGGCCGGTCCGGTGCAGTTGCCGGGCGTAGGTGGCGTATTCGACGGCCCTGCGGTCGTGCTCGGCGGCCAGGGCGTGCAGTCGGTCGGCCTCGGCCTGCCGCCGGCTGTTCTCGAACTCGTTGCGTCGCGACTCGTAGTAGCCCCGGTAGCGTCGCCGCTCGGCGGCTTCCGCCTCGGCGGCCCACCGGGCCGCGTACCAGTCGCTGTCCTCGATCTCGGACTGCGAGGGTGCTGACAGGTCGGTGGGGATCGACGCCCGGCCGCGTGCCGGGTGGGCGGGTACGCGTCCCGGAGCGAACGCCTCCCGGATCGCGAAGGGCGAGGCCGGGCTGGCGAGCGGTGCCGGGCCGACGGTCGTGGCCGGGGTGCGGGACGTGGCCGGGGTGCTGGGCGGGCTCGTGGCCGGCGGGGACCACCCGGACGGGCCGGTGACACCCGGGGCAACCGAACCACCGTGTGGCGTGGCCTGGTCGAGAGTGCCGGCCGTGGGCGCCGCGACCGACGAGAGGGCGTCGGCCGTGGGCACCGCGACCGACGAGAGGGCGCCGGCCGTGGGCGCGGCCACCGACGAGAGGGTGGGGTCGGCGGCGATCGGGTGCGCTGGGCCGGGCCGGTCCGCGATGGCCGGGCCGTGCCCGTCCGGGGATGACACGGCCGCCTCGGTCGAGAGCACCGGACGACCCGGCGCGTCGCCGGCCAGCGGCGACGCCGACGACAGGCTCAGGTCCGAGGCGGTGGGCTGGGTCGGGCCGTGCGGGACGGCGGCTTCCGCGTCGCGCACCGACCCCGCCTGGTCGTGTACCGGCGACGCGAGCGTGTCCGCCCCGCCGAGCGCCGCCTGCGCCGCAACCACCGGCGACCCGACCACCGGCCCGGCCGCCTCCGCAGAGACCGACACCGACGCCGAGGAGGCCGCGCCCGAAGCGGCAGCACCCGAGGCGGCCGACACCGAAGACGCCGCATCCGTAGACGCCGACACCGTAGACGCCACCCCGGTGGACACCGAAGCCGCCGCGCCCGACGCCGAGGCAGAGCCGGATGCAGAGGCCAGAGGGGACGCCGGAGACAGCGGCTGGCCCGCGAGCGAGGCTCCCGCCAGGGCGTTGGCCTGCGCGTCCAGCTTGGCGTGCAGGGCGTGGTCGGTCTGTGCGGTGGCCGAGCCGGTGGCCCCGGAGGCGGCCGCGCGGGCGACGTCCTCGATCGAGGTCAGGCCCTGCCCGGTGGCCAGGCCGGCGGCAGCCTCGGCGAGCACCTCACCGGTCATCTCCCGGCCCAGGTGTTCACCGACCCGCGCGGCCCGACCGGTGGCGCGCCGCCCCAGGCCGGCCAGCGGTGCGACCGCCCCGCCGGCGAGGCCGCCGACGGCCGACGCGCCGAGGTCGGTCAGGTCCAGGCCGTGTGCCCGGCCGGTGGAATTCTGGTACGCCTGGGTCGCCAGGGTGACCCCGGCCTCCTCGGCCGCCTCCTCCAGTCCTTCCCGGGTGGCGCGCGTGGCCAGCCCGCGTACGCCGCCACGGGCGACCTCCTTGGCGGCCCGTTCGCCGGCCTCCTTCAGCCCGTGTTTGAGGGACTTGCTGGCCAGTTGCCCCATCAGACGTTTGAAGATCTGCTGGATCAGCAGGCGGGTCGCGGTGATCGCCGCTCCGGCGGCGGGCGACGCGGCACCGGCGGTGAGCACCGCCGCCACCGCCACCGTCAGCAGTTCGATGACCAGGATGCCCAGCTCGATCCAGACTTCGAGCTTGGCACCCTCGATGTCGCAGCCGCACTCCTCGACCAGTCGGCCCAGGTCGCTGGTGACGGCGAGCAGCACCGGCAGCGGTGCGTCGGCGCCCTCGGCGATCCCCCGCCAGGCTGCCTCGAACGCGGCGTCGACCGCACCGACGCCGCCGTATCCGGCGCGTACCTCGGTGGCGGCCGCGGCGGCGTCGCTGTGCGGCCCGGCGAGTACGGCGGCGACGGCGTACCACCGGTCGGCGACGTCCCAGACGGCCCGCTCGTCGCCCTCCGGCCACTGCACGCCGACGACCCAGTCGAGTGCCTCGTAGATCCAGCCGGGCACGTCCCAGGGTGCGTAGTCGAGCGGGTGCGGGATCGGGCTGGGGAGCACGCTCATCCGGATCGCCCCGCTGTCAGCGCCGGTCGGCGGCCCGGTCGAGCCGGGCGGCGCTGCTGCCGTCGGTCTGCACGCTCGCGTCGACCGCCTGGACCACGTCGGTGCCCAGCTCGGTGAGCCGGTGGCCGATGCCCGTCCAGGCCCGCAGGACGGTCTGCTCGAAGCCTCGGTAGCTGCGCTCGAACGCGGCGCCGATGTCGTCGCGGCCCCACGGGCGGGCGCCGCTGGCGGTTTCGATCTCGCCGCCCTCCGCCGCCCGTCGGGCGGTCACGGCGTCGCCGGCGAGGGCGAGGTCGGCACCGCCCCGGCGTGCTCGGGACGGATCGAGCCAGAGCTGCCCGTCGGTCATGCCGGCCCCTCGCCCCGGCCGAGTACGGCCTCGGCGCGCCCGAGCAGCGCGCCGAAATCTCCGGTGCGCAGGAACTCGACGGGGCCGGCGCCGGCCGGCACGTGCTCGGCCACCAACTCCCGGGTGGCGGCGCCGGCGGCGGTCGTGGCGGCCCGGATCGTCTCGGTAATTGTGCGGCTCAACGCCTCGGCGTCCCGGGCCTGATAGATGGCCGGGTCGAGGTCGACGGCCACCAACTCGCCCCGGGCACCGACGGTCGCGGTGACCTGCCCGTCGGCCGACCGCCGGGTCACCCGGACCGCGGCGAGTCGGGCTCGCAGCTCGTCCAGATTGGACCTGAGCTGCTGATACTGCCCGTACACGTCGTCGAATCGGGCCCGTAGCTCGCGATTGGCGTCCCGGTCCACGCGTTCGCTCACCGCCGCTCCTCCCGTCACCGTCGGTAGGCCGAACCATACCGGCCGCCATCGATCCGCGTAATCCGGTAGTTTCGGTGTGTGATCGACCGTCAACAGGCCGAGCAGCTCGCGGCCACCTGGGCTCGCCGTGATTCGCAGCGTCTCGGCCACGAGTGCACACCGATGGTCGACGAGTTCGATCTCGGCTACGTCATCACGTCCATCGTGCCCACCGAGGCGCGGACGGTCCCCGGTGACCTGCCGACGACCGTCATCGACAAGCAGACCGGGAAGGTCACCACCTGGCCGCGGGTGCCGAGCGACGTGGTGGCCGACATGTACCGGCGCAGCCAGCCGACCGGGCCGACGGCCGCCCGCACGGTGGACCAGTCGAGCCTGCTGGTCCGCGAGATCAGCCGGGTCGCCACCCCGAACACCACCGCCCATCTGACCATCGACGGTCGCATCTGGACGGCCCACGGCACGAAGGGCGACGTCCCGCTCAACCATCACCCGCTCGTGCGCACCTACCTGGATCGGCTGCCCCCGGGCGAGCTGGTCCGCGGCGGCGAGGGCCACGCCGAGCTGATCGTGGTGTCCGACGTGCTGCACGAGTACGACCACCTGCGGGCGGCCGAGGGCATCGCCCCGATGGGGCGGGCCGAGGCGGCGGCACTGCTGGACGGCGCGCGGTTCGAGATTTTCCGGATGCGTGAGCCGGGCGATCCGGCCGGTGGCGCGGCCGATCGGCCCTGCGACTCGTGCGTCAACTTCCTGGTGCGGGCGAACGTTCTGCCGGAGTCGGCTCGGGCGTACACCGAAACCTGGCTGCCGCCGACGGCGCCCGACCCGGACCCGGGCCGTTTCCCGCGCGAGGTGGCCGACGCGCTGGTGGCGGCCGGCTGGCGTCCGCACATCGGCGACCAGATCATGGCTGCCGCCGCCGTGCGGGACGTCACCGCCGTGGCGGGGCGCGCCCACCGGCACACGGTCTTCCCGGCCGCCATCGAGGCGTTGACCGCGTTCCCCAGCCTGGTCGGCGCGCGGCGCGGCCCCGGCGAGCAGGTGTGGATCTCCCGGTTCGACATCCGCCCGCACACGATCGCGCACACCGCCGACACGCTCGCCGACTTCGGCGCGGTGCTCGGCGTCCGGCTCTTTCCGATCGGCACCGAGCAGCAGGACAGCATCCTGGCGGTGGACGAGCGCGGCCGGGTCTTCGCCCTCGATCAGGCCGGCGAGTGGTTCCTCGGCGACACGATCGACGCCGCGCTGACCACCCTGCTGCTCGGCCGTGCGCCGGCCCGGGTCCGCGACGACGGCACCTGGCAGGCCGGCTAGAGCGCGAGGCCGGTCAGCACCATGACGCGCGGCTCGGTGTAGTCGTCCATCGCACTGCGCAGTCCCTCCCGGCCGACGCCGCTGCCCTTGACGCCGCCGTACGGCATCTGGTCGGCCCGGTACGACGGCACGTCGCCGACGATCACCCCACCCACGTCGAGGGTCCGCGCGGCGGAGAAGGCCACGTCCAGACGGTGGGTGAACACGCCGGCCTGCAGCCCGTACGCCGAGTCGTTGACCGCGGCGAACGCGGCCTGGTCGTCGGCGACGGGCGCGACCACCAGCACCGGCCCGAACACCTCCTCGGCGACGACCTTGGCGTCGGCGGGCACGCCGGTGAGCACGGTCGGAGGGTACGTGGCGCCGTCGCGGTCGCCGCCGACCTCGACGGTGGCACCGGCCGCGACGGCCTCGGCCACCCACGTCTCGACCCGGCGGGCCGCGTCCTCGGACACCATCGGGCCGACGTCGGTCGACTCGGAGGTGGGGTCGCCGGTGCGCAGCGCGCGTACCGCCGCGACCAGCCGGGGCAGGAAGTCGGCATACACCGTGTGGTGCACGTACACCCGCTGGACGGCGATGCACGACTGGCCGGCCTGGTAGTTGGCGAACGTGGCGATCCGCCGCGCGGCGACGTCCAGATCGTCGTCCGACGTCCAGTCGGCGCAGAGCACGGCCGCCGCGTTGCCGCCCAGTTCCAGCGTGACGTGCTTCTCCGGCACCTGACGGCGGATGGCCGCGCCGACCGGACCGGACCCGGTGAACGACACCACCGGCAGCCGGGGGTCGCTGACCAGCTCGGCGGCGCGGTCGTTGGGCAGCGGCAGCACCGAGAACATGCCGGCCGGGAGGTCGGTCTCGGCCAGCAGCTCGCCGAGCAGCAACGCGGACAGCGGTGTCGCCGGCGCCGGCTTGACGATGATCGGGGCACCGACCGCGATGGCCGGCGCCACCTTGTGCGCGACGAGGTTGAGCGGAAAGTTGAACGGCGCGATGCCCAGCACCGGCCCCTTCGGTACCCGCCGGACCAGAGCGATCCGGCCGGTGGCGGTCGGGTCGGTGTCGAGTCGTTGCAGGTCTCCGGAGAAGCGCCGGGTCTCCTCGGCGGCCCACCGGAAGGTGGAGACGGCGCGTCCGACCTCCGCGCGAGCCCACTTCACCGGCTTGCCGTTCTCGGCGGTGATCAGCGCGGCGACCTCGTCGGCGCGTTCGGCGAGCCGCCGGGACACGTGGTCGAGGGCCGCCGCGCGGGCGTGCGCGGGCAGGGCCGCGGCCTGCGCGGCCACACCGGCCGCTGCCGCGACGGCGGCGTCGACCTGGTCGGGCGTGGCGAGGGTGGTACGCCCCACCGGGCGGCCGTCGTACGGGTGGTGGACGGTCAGCTCACCCTCGCCGTGGGCGGGGCGGGACGCGACGAAGAAGGCTGCGGGCTCCACGCCGAGCAGCGTAGACGAGACAGCGGTCGACGGAAACAGTCGCCGTAGCCCTTGTCTGCCGCGAATTCAGTAGCCAAGATGGCAGACAGATTGCGATAACCGCCGCAGACCGCAACCCCGGCCCTCGGAGAGATCCCCTCATGAGTGATCAGCAGCAGCTGCGCAACTTCGTCAACGGCTCCTCCGTCGAACCGGCCGACGGCGGGTACGCCGACCTGATCGACCCCTGCACCGGTGAGGTGTTCGCCCAGGCCCCGGTCTCCGGGGCCGCCGACGTGGACGCGGCGATGAGCGCCGCCGCCACCGCGTTCGAGAGTTGGCGCGACGTCACGCCCGCCGAGCGGCAGAAGGCGCTGCTCAAGCTCGCCGACGCGGTGGAGGCGCGGGCGGCCGAGCTGGTCGACGCCGAGGTGCGCAACACCGGCAAGCCCCGCCAGCTCACCGCCGAGGAGGAACTGCCCCCGGCGGTGGACCAGTTCCGCTTCTTCGCCGGCGCCGCCCGGATGTTGGAGGGGCGGTCCGCCGGGGAGTACATGGCCGGGCACACCTCGTACGTGCGGCGGGAGCCGATCGGCGTCTGCGCCCAGGTCACCCCGTGGAACTACCCGCTGATGATGGCGGTCTGGAAGATCGCCCCGGCGCTCGCCGCCGGCAACACGGTGGTGCTCAAGCCGTCGGACACCACGCCGGTGTCGACGCTGCTGCTCGCCGAGATCGCCGCCGAGTTCTTCCCGCCGGGTGTGTTCAACGTGGTCTGCGGCGACCGGGACACCGGTCGTACCCTCGTGTCGCACCCGACCCCGCAGCTGGTGTCGATCACCGGCTCGACCCGCGCGGGCATGGAGGTCGCCGCCGCGGCGGCCCCCGACCTGAAGCGGACCCACCTCGAGTTGGGCGGCAAGGCCCCGGTGGTGATCTTCGACGACGCGGACGTGGCGGCGGCGGCCGGGGCCATCGCGGTGGGCGGCTACTTCAACGCCGGGCAGGACTGCACGGCGGCGACCCGGGTGCTGGCCGGCCCGGGCATCCACGACGACTTCGTGGCGGCGCTCGCCGAGCAGGCCCGCGGCACGAAGACCGGTGCTCCGGACGACGCCGACGTGCTCTACGGTCCGTTGAACAACGCCAACCAGCTCGCCCGGGTCAGCGGCTTCGTCGACCGGCTGCCGGACCACGCCGCCATCCAGACCGGCGGCTCCCGGCAGGGTGAGCGCGGCTATTTCTACGCGCCGACGGTGGTCTCCGGGCTGCGCCAGGCCGACGAGATCATCCAGGACGAGGTGTTCGGACCGGTCATCACCGTGCAGCGGTTCTCCGACGAGGACGAGGCGGTGCGCTGGGCCAACGGCGTCGACTACGGCCTGTCCGCGTCGGTGTGGACGCGCGACCACGGCCGGGCGATGCGGATGACCCGCCGGCTGGACTTCGGGTGCGTCTGGGTCAACACGCACATCCCGTTCGTGTCGGAGATGCCGCACGGCGGCTTCAAGCACTCCGGGCACGGCAAGGACCTCTCGGTCTACAGCCTGGAGGACTACACCCGGATCAAGCACGTCATGCACAACATCGAGGGCTGACCCGTGAGCGCGAGGAGTGAGCCGGGTTTGCGAGCCCCGCAGTCGCGAACGAAGAGCGGCGCTGCGCCCTCGAGCGAGGAGCTGCACAAGCGCCGGGGCGATGCCGTCGCCCGGGGTGTCGGCAGCGTCATCGGGTCGTACGTGGACACCGCGTCCGGCGGGACGATCACCGACGTGGACGGCCGGGAGTGGATCGACTTCGCCGCCGGCATCGCGGTGACCAGCGTCGGCAACTCCGCCCCGAAGGTGGTCGAGGCGGTCCGCGCCCAGGTGGAGCGGTTCACCCACACCTGCTTCATGGTCGCGCCGTACGAGTCGTACGTGGCGGTGTGCGAGCAGCTCAACGCGCTGACGCCGGGCGGGTTCGAGAAACGCTCGGCGCTGTTCAACTCCGGCGCGGAGGCGGTGGAGAACGCGGTCAAGATCGCCCGACACGCCACCGGTCGTCCGGCGGTGGTGGTCTTCGACCACGCGTACCACGGCCGGACCAACCTGACCATGGCGTTGACCGCGAAGAACATGCCGTACAAGCACCGGTTCGGGCCGTTCGCCGGAGAGATCTACCGGGTGCCGATGTCGTACCCGCTGCGCGACGGCGGGCTCTCCGGGGCGGAGGCGGCGGCACGGGCGATCGAGATGGTCGAGAAGCAGGTGGGAGCGGAGAACGTCGCCGCGCTGGTGATCGAGCCGATCCAGGGTGAGGGCGGCTTCGTGGTGCCGGCGCCGGGGTTCCTGCCGGCGCTGCGGGCCTGGGCCACGGCCGCCGGGGTGGTGTTCGTCGCCGACGAGATCCAGACCGGCT
Organism: Micromonospora sp. ALFpr18c; assembly: GCF_008868155.1. GTDB lineage: Bacteria > Actinomycetota > Actinomycetes > Mycobacteriales > Micromonosporaceae > Micromonospora. Next base: position 4,563 of record NZ_WBKR01000150.1, on the reverse strand, counting down.
TCTGCCGTACCGGCGACTGGTTCGCCTGCGAGCACGAGGGGGTCGAACCGGATCTGGTCACCCTGGCCAAGGGCATCGCCGGTGGCCTGCCCCTCGCCGCGGTGACCGGGCGGGCCGAGCTGATGGACGCGGTGCACGTGGGCGGTCTCGGCGGCACGTACGGCGGCAACCCGATCGCCTGCGCCGCCGCGCTGGCGACCATCGACACCATGCACGAGCTGGACCTGGCCGGCGCGGCCCGCCGGATCGAGTCCGTGCTGGCCCCCCGGCTGCGGGCCGTCGCCGAACGGGATCCCCGGATCGCCGAGGTACGCGGGCGCGGCGCGATGCTCGCCGTGGAGCTGGTGCAGCCGGGCACCCTCGTCCCCGACCCGGTCGCCACGGCGGCCATCTCGGCGGCCTGCCACGCCGCCGGCCTGCTCACCCTGACCTGCGGCACGTACGGCAACGTGCTGCGTTTCCTGCCCCCGCTGGTGATCTCCGACGAGCAGCTCACCCGGGGCGCCGACATCCTCGACGGCGCCCTCGGGAGACCTGACTGACGCCTAGCGGACGACCTCCACCGTGTTGCGGCGGACCAGGTTCTTGCCGGGTTCACGGATCTGGTCCATCGCCGCCGAGTTGAGCAGCACGCAACTGCCCGACGGGCCGGTCACCGTCACCGTGGTCGCCCGGTTGTTGTCCAGGTTGGTCACCCGCAGCCGGGTGCCCACCGGGAACTGACCGCTGGTCGCCGCCGGCCCGGCCGCCTCCTCGAAGAACGTGATCGCACCCGGGCACGCCGAGCGGGGCGCCGGGCCGGGCGCACCGGGGGACGCGGCACCGGGGCGTACCGTGCCGGCGGGCGGCGCGTCGGCGGCCGGCGGCGCGGCGTCGAGGCGTTCCACCACGTTGCGGCGGATCACGTTCTTGCCCGGCTCCCGCACGAGGTCCATGGCCGCCGCGTTGAGCAGCACACAACTGCCCGACGGACCGGTCACCGTCACCGTGGCGGCCCGGTTGTTGTCCAGGTTGGTCACCCGCAGCCGGGTACCCACCGGAAACCGGTCGCTGGTCGCCGCCGGGGCCCCGCCCTCGGCCGAGAAGGTGACCGAGCCGGAGCACACCGACGACCGTGCCGGGGCGGTGCCGGCGAACCCGAACCCGGTCCCCACCGCCACACCCGCCGTGGCGAGCACCGCCACCGTCGCCGCCAGCACGTGCTTGCGCTGCACCCTCATCGCCCGTCGCTCCCGTCCTCGATGGTGTTCTTCACCGCGTGGTACGGACGGGAGCGCCCTACCGTTCAGCCGCAGCCGACACTCTCCGCACCTCCGTCCCGCCGGACCCGACGGTTGGCGATCGAGGGTGAGCTGCGTCACGATGGGGGTCGAGGAGGTCGCCCCATGGCTGACCCGTGGCTCGCCCTGGAGTTCGGCGTCGATCCGGCCGAGCGGATCGCGCAGGTCGGTGCCGCCCACGAGGCGTTCCTCACCGCCGGCGCGGCGCCACACCGGGTCCGTGAGGTGGTCCGTCGATCCTGGGAACGCTCGGCGCGACTCGACCCGGAGGCCACCCCGCCGGTCGACCTGACCGACGACGCGCTGGCCGCGTACCGGGCCGCGCATCCGCTGGCCCGCGTGCTGCCACTCTTCCGGGACCTGCTCGGCGGCATCGCGCAGGACGGCGCGCACCTGATGGCCGTGTGCGACGCGTACGGGCGGCTGCTCTGGGTCGAGGGGCACCCGGGGGTGCTCCGGCACGCCGAGCGGATGAACTTCGTGCCCGGCGCACGCTGGGACGAGACCCACGCCGGCACCAACGCCCCGGGCACCGCGCTGGCCGTCGACCACAGCGTGCAGATCTTCGCCACCGAGCACTTCAGCCGGCCGGTGCAGCGCTGGACCTGCGCGGCCGCGCCGATCCACGACCCGGCCACCGGGCTGCTGCTCGGCGCGGTCGACATCACCGGCGGCGACAACCTGGCCAACCCGCACAGCCTCGCGCTGGTCCGGGCCACCGCCCGCGCCGCCGAGGCGCAACTCGCCGGGGACCGACCGGTGCAGCCGGGCGTCGCCGTCGTGACCGCGCTCGGTCGCGACGAGGCGGAACTGCGCATCGACGGGCGACGCATCCGACTCGGCCGCCGACACAGCGAGCTGCTGGTGCTGCTGCTGCACCACCCCGAAGGCCGCACCGGCGAACAGCTCGGCCTCGACCTCTACGGCGACGACCGGCTGCACCCGGTCACCCTGCGCGCGGAGCTGTCCCGGTTGCGCCGGGTGCTCGGGCCGGAGCTGCTCGACTCCCGCCCGTACCGGCTGCGCGGCACCATCCGGGCCGACTTCACCACCATGGCCGCACGGCTCGACCAGGGCGATGTCGCGGGCGCGCTCGACGCGTACCCCGGGCCGTTGCTGCCCGGATCGGACGCGCCGGGAGTGGCGCGACTGCGCCGGCTGATCGACGGCCAGCTCCGCGCGGCCGTGCTGGCCACCGCGGACCCGGCGCTGCTCACGGCGTGGACCGCGACGCCCGCCGGCGCCGACGACCTGGCCGCCTGGCAGGCCCTGGCGCGGGCGTTGCCAGTGGGCACGCCCCGCCGGCCGCTCGCCCTGGCCCGCATCGACCAGCTTGCCGGGGAGTACGACCTCACGCGCGCAACGTGGCTGCAACGTTCTGGAAACTAGCGTCGCCGTCGGCACACCCGCACCACGACGGCGGAGGTAACCATGACGCGCTACGACGCGCCCACCCACTGGCAGTCCCGTTACGACCACTTCATCGGCGGCGAGTACGTCAAGCCGCACGGCGGTGGCTACTTCGAGAACCCCACCCCGGTCACCGGCCAAACCTTCACCGAGGTGGCCCGGGGCACCGCCCCGGACATCGAGAAGGCCCTGGACGCCGCCCACGGCGCCGCCGACGCCTGGGGGCGCACCTCGGTGGCCGAGCGGGCCCTGATCCTCAACCGAATCGCCGACCGCATGCAGGACAACCTGGAGTCCCTGGCGATCGCCGAGAGCTGGGAGAACGGCAAACCCGTCCGGGAGACCCTCGCCGCGGACATTCCGCTGGCCATCGACCACTTCCGGTACTTCGCCGGAGCGATCCGGGCCCAGGAGGGCTCGCTCGGCGAGATCGACGACGACACCGTGGCCTACCACTTCCACGAGCCGCTCGGTGTGGTCGGGCAGATCATCCCGTGGAACTTCCCGATCCTCATGGCCACCTGGAAGCTGGCACCCGCTCTGGCGGCCGGCAATGCCGTGGTGCTCAAGCCGGCCGAGCAGACCCCGGCGTCCATCCACTACTGGCTGTCGCTGGTGGCGGACCTGCTGCCGCCGGGCGTGCTCAACATCGTCAACGGCTTCGGGGTGGAGGCCGGCAAGCCGCTGGCGTCCTCGGCCCGGGTGGCCAAGGTGGCGTTCACCGGCGAGACCACCACCGGGCGGCTGATCATGCAGTACGCCAGCGAGAACATCAAACCCGTCACCCTGGAGCTGGGCGGCAAGAGCCCGAACATCTTCTTCGACGACGTCAGCGCCACCTCCGACGACTTCCTGGACAAGGCCCTGGAAGGCTTCACCATGTTCGCGCTCAACCAGGGCGAGGTGTGCACGTGCCCGTCCCGGGCGCTGATCCAGCAGGGCCACTACAGCGACTTCCTGGCCGCCGCGGTCTCCCGCACTGAGCAGATCACGCAGGGGCACCCCCTGGACACCGACACGATGATCGGCGCGCAGGCCTCCAACGACCAGTTGGAGAAGATCCTGTCCTACCTGGACATCGGCCGGCAGGAGGGCGCTCACGTGCTCACCGGCGGGTCGCGCGCCGACCTGGGCGGCGACCTGTCCGGCGGGTACTACGTCGAGCCGACCATCTTCGAGGGCGACAACTCGATGCGGATCTTCCAGGAGGAAATCTTCGGCCCGGTGGTCTCGGTGACCTCCTTCGCCGACCTCGACGACGCCGTCAAGATCGCCAACGACACCCTGTACGGGTTGGGCGCCGGCGTGTGGTCCCGGGACATGAACACCGCCTACCGGGCCGGGCGGGCCATCCAGGCCGGGCGGGTGTGGACCAACTGCTACCACGCGTACCCGGCGCACGCCGCGTTCGGCGGGTACAAGCAGTCCGGCATCGGCCGGGAGAACCACAAGATGATGCTGGAGCACTACCAGCAGACCAAGAACCTGCTGGTCAGCTACTCCACCCAGAAGCTCGGATTCTTCTGATGTCCGTCGTCTCACTCACCCCCGCAGCGGCCGAGTTGATCCGGTCGCTGCGGGGGCGGCACGGGCCGCTGATGTTCCACCAGTCCGGCGGCTGCTGCGACGGCAGCGCCCCGATGTGCTTCCCGGCAGGCGAGTTCCGCACCGGCTCGTCGGACGTGCTGCTCGCCTCGCTCTCGGTCGACGGGGTGTCCGAGCCGGTCGAGTTCTGGATGTCGACCGCCCAGTGGGACCTGTGGAAACACACGAGACTGACCGTCGACGTGGTCCCCGGCCGAGGCAGCGGCTTCTCCCTGGAAGCCCCCGAAGGCCTCCGCTTCCTCATCCGCTCCCACCTAGCGCCCTAACA
>NZ_WBKR01000149.1 GCF_008868155.1 Micromonospora sp. ALFpr18c | reverse complement strand
CTTCGTGGATCAGGCCCAGCAGGATGTGTTCCGTACCGATGTAGTTGTGGTTGAGCATCCGGGCCTCTTCTTGGGCCAGGACGACAACCCGTCGCGCTCGGTCGGTGAACCGCTCGAACATGCCCTCGTGCTCCTCACGTGCCGTGCGCCTTGATGGTCAAGATCTTGGCGGGGCCGGTGCACGAACGTCCGGGACGGACGTCCGTGCCTCCTTACTCTATCGTCGCTGACCGACTCAGCTGAGGTCGTGTGTCTCCGGCGTGGGTCGGTTCCACGTCGTTTTGCACAACCGTCCGCGCTCAGGAGGTGTTCCGGTACCCCTGTCGCTACGCGCAGAGCGAAATCCGACTGGGGCGGTGGAGGCCCTCTCCGGGCTTCGGAAGCCTCCGGAAGGGCGGTTCGCCGCCGTACGGGCACCGCGCGCAAACCTGGGGGACGGTTGTCCACAGGCTGTGGACAGCTACTCCACTGCCTGTGGACAACGCCGGTCCGGGCCGGAACCTTCCCGGCTCCGCGGACCCGTCGAGCGCAGCCCGGATACGGCGACGCCGGCCCGGAGGAATGCTCCGGTCCGGCGTCGGTGTCGCCTTCGGTGGCACCTGGCCACCACTCTGTTGACGGCTCAGCGCTTCGCGTGGAACTCGTCGACGATCTCCTGGGGGATGCGGCCCCGGTCCGAGATGTCCTTGCCGGCCTTCTTGGCCCACTCGCGGATCGCCTTGTTCTGCTCGCGGTCGGCGGTCGCGCCGCCACGGCCACGGGCGGCCCGCCCACCGATCACGACGCCACCCCGGCCCACCTTCGTGCCGGCGCCCACGTACGAGGCAAAAGCCTCCCGCAATTTAGCGGCGTTGGAACTCGACAGGTCGATCTCGTACTGAACGCCGTCGAGCGCGAACTTGACGGTCTCGTCCGCATCCCCACCGTCCAGGTCATCGACCAGCTTGTGAATGATCTGCTTGGCCACGTCCCACATTCCTTTCGAGCAGGGCACTCCTGCTAACGAGAGCACAATAACCCCCGCGCCGCGCGCCCCGTCAATAGGATGCGGTTACGACTCGGTGGGAGCCGGCCGCGACTACTCGGGGCGGACCAACGGGAAGAGGATCGTTTCCCGAATTCCGAGCCCGGTCAGGGCCATCAAGAGCCGGTCGATTCCCATTCCCATACCCCCGGCCGGCGGCATTCCGTACTCCATCGCCCGGAGAAAGTCCTCGTCGAGACGCATCGCCTCGTCGTCGCCGCGGGCGGCGAGCTGCGCCTGGGCCACCAGCCGTTCCCGCTGCACCACGGGGTCGACCAGCTCGGAGTACCCGGTGCCCAGCTCGAAACCGAGCACGTAGAGGTCCCACTTCTCGGCCAGCCCCGGCTCGCTGCGGTGCCCCCGGGTGAGCGGGCTGGTCTCCTCCGGGTAGTCGCGGACGAAGGTGGGCGCCTGCAGGCCGGGGACGACGAGTTCCTCGAACAGTTCCTCGGCCAGCTTGCCGGGGCCCCACTTCGGGTCCACGGCCAATCCCACCTTGTCCGCGTACTCGACCAGGCGGGAACGTTCGGTGCGGACCGTGACCTCCTCGCCGAGCGCCTCGGAAAGGACCCCGAACAGCGTGACCGATCGCCACTCGCCGCCCAGGTCGAACTCCCGGCCGTCGGCGTGGGTCACCACCGTCGAACCGCTGACCGCGATCGCCGCCTGTTGCACGAGATTACGGGTCAGCTCGCCGATCGTGTCGTAGTCGCCGTACGCCTGGTACGTCTCCAGCATGGCGAACTCGGGCGAGTGCGAAGAGTCGACACCCTCATTACGGAAGTTGCGGTTGATCTCGAAGACTCGGTCGACGCCGCCGACCACGGCGCGCTTGAGAAACAGTTCCGGCGCGATTCGCAGATACAGATCGGTGTTCAACGCATTGCTGTGGGTCACGAACGGTCGAGCGGCGGCGCCGCCGTGCAGGAGTTGCAACATCGGCGTTTCCACCTCGACGAAGCCCTGCCCGTGCAGCGAATCACGCAGGCTGCGGACCGCCGCCGCCCGGGTACGCACCATCTGTCGGGCCTGGGGCCGGACGATCAGGTCGACGTAGCGCTGACGGACCCGCGCCTCCTCGGAGAGCGGCTTGTGCGCCACCGGCAGCGGCCGCAGGGCCTTCGCGGTCATCTCCCACTGCTGCGCCAGCACCGACAGCTCACCCCGACGGCTGGTGATCACCTCACCGGTGACGCCGACGTGGTCACCGAGGTCGACGAGGCGCTTCCACGCCTCCAGGCGCTCCGGGCCGACCCGGTCCAGCGAGAGCATCGCCTGCAGCTCGGTGCCGTCACCGTCGCGCAGGGTCGCGAAGCAGAGCTTGCCGGTGTTGCGTACGAAGATCACCCGGCCGGTGACCGAGACCTGGTCGCCGGTGGCGGTGTCGGTGGGCAGCTCCGCGTAGCGCTCCCGGATCTCGGCCAGGGTGGTCGTGCGGGAGAAACCCACCGGGTAGGGCTCGACGCCCTCGGCGAGCATCCGGTCCCGCTTCTCCCGGCGGACCTTCATCTGCTCGGGAAGGTCGTCGGCGGGGTCCACTGGCACGGCATTCTGCTCGCTCACGGCACGCTTCCTCGTCACGGGAGATACAGGGGGTCAGGCCCGAGCGTACTCAAGCGCTCCGGCGGCTGTTACCGGATAACCTGCCCGTCATGGTCGATCACACTCATGCCCTCTCGTTCGGCGCCGCCGCGAGCGATTACGACCGGTTTCGACCACGTTATCCCGAGGCTGCGGTCCGTTGGGCGGTCGACGGGCTGAGCAACGGTCAGGTCGTCGACCTGGCCGCGGGCACCGGCATCCTGACCCGCGCCGTGCAGGCGCTGGGCCATCAGGTCGTACCCGTCGAGCCGGATCCGGCGATGCGGGCGCAGCTCGCCCACAGCACCCCGGGCACGACGGCGCTGGCGGGCAGCGCCGAGGCCGTGCCGCTGCCCGACGCGGCGGCGGACGCGGTGCTGGCCGGCACGGCGTACCACTGGTTCGACCGGGAACCCGCGCACACCGAGATCGCCCGGGTGCTCCGCCCCGGCGGCACCTTCGCCCCCATCTGGAACATCCGGGACGACAGCGTGGACTGGGTGGCGGAGCTGGGCCGGATCGCCCACCTCGACGACAAGTCGGGCAACGTCATCGTGAAGTACGCGGACTTCGGTCCGGCGTTCGGCGCGATCGAGGGGCGCGAGTTCACGCACCGCACGACCCTCACCCCGGACGAGGTAGGCGGCATGATCAGGACCCGTTCCTACTGGCTCACCGCCTCGGACACCGATCGGCAGCGGGTCGAGCGGGAGCTGACCGACCTCCTGGCCACCCACCCCGACCTGGCCGGCCGGGAGACCGTCGAGCTGCCGTACCGGACGCTGGTGCTGCGCGCCCGGCGGCGCTGAACCGTCACAGATTGCGCTCGTAGACCATCCGCAGGCCGATCAGCGTGATCATCGGCTCGTGGTGGGTGATGCTGCGGCACTCGTTGATCACCAGGGAGGCGAGGCCGCCGGTGGCGATCACCGCCCGCACCTCACCCAACTCCTCGGTCATCCGCTCGACGATCCGGTCCACCTGCCCGGCGAAGCCGAAGTACAGGCCGGACTGCAGGCACTCGACGGTGTTCTTACCGATCACCGAGCGCGGCTTGGTGGCCTCGACCTTGCGCAGCTGGGCGGCCCGCGCGGCCAACGCGTCGAAGGAGATCTCGATGCCCGGGGCGAACGCGCCGCCGAGGAACTCGCCCCGCCCGCTGATCACGTCGAAGTTGGTGGTGGTGCCGAAGTCCACGACGATCGACGGCCCGCCGTAGAGGGTGTACGCGGCCAGGGTGTTCACCACCCGGTCGGCGCCCACCTCCTTCGGGTTGTCGATCGCCAACTGCACTCCGGTCCGCACGCCCGGCTCGACGATCACGCTCGGCAGGTCGGCGTAGTAGCGGCCGAGCATGGTCCGCAGCGACCGCAGCGCGGCGGGCACCGTGGAGCACGCGGCGACACCGGTGATCTCGACGTTGTCCCCGGCGAGCAGACCCCGGAACATCAGACCCAGCTCGTCCGCCGTCGAACGGGCATCGGTCTTGATCCGCCAGGAGTGCACCAGCTTGTCGCCGTCGAAGGTCGCCAGCACGGTGTTGGTGTTTCCGATGTCGATGCAGAGCAGCACGCACGCAGCCTAGACAACTACTCCGTGCGCAGGTCCAGCGCGATGTCCAGGATCGGCGACGAGTGGGTCAACGCACCCACCGAGAGGAAGTCGACGCCGGTCGCCGCGTACCGGCCCGCCACCTCCAGGGTCAGCCCACCGGTCGCCTCCAGCTCCGCCCGGTCACCCACCGCGGCGACCGCCTGCGCCAGCACCTCGGGCGTCATGTTGTCGCAGAGCAGGAAGTCCGCGCCGGCCTCCACCGCCTCCACCGCCTCGTCGACCGTGGTCACCTCGACCTGCACCGGCACCTCCGGAAACGCCTCCCGGACCCGCCGGTACGCCGCCGTGATGCCCCCGGCCGCCAGCTTGTGGTTGTCCTTGATCATGGCCACGTCGTAGAGGCCCATCCGCTTGTTGGTGCCACCGCCGGCCCGCACCGCGTACTTCTCCAACGCCCGCAGGCCCGGCGTCGTCTTGCGGGTGTCCAGCACCATCGCCTTCGTGCCGGCCAGCGCGTCCGCCCAAGCCCGGGTGTGGGTCGCCACCCCGGACATCCGGCAGAGCAGGTTGAGCGCCGTCCGCTCGGCGGTGAGCAACAACCGGGTCGGGCCGGTCACCGTCGCCAGCACGTCGCCGCGGGCCACCCGCGCGCCGTCGCGGGCCAGCACCGACACCTCGACGGTACGACCAGAGCCGGTCACCTCGCCCACCAGCTCGAACACGGCGGCGGCCACGGCCGTGCCGGCCAGCACCCCGTCGGCGCGGGCCACCAGGTCGCCGGTGTCAATCTGCTCCGCGGGAATCGTGGCGACGCTCGTGACGTCCAGAAAATCCGGCCCCAGATCCTCGACCAGCGCGGTCTCGATCACCCGCCGCACCTGCTCCGGGTCCAGTCCGGCCGCCCGCAACGCCGCTCGCGTCGACTCCGTCATGAGTTGTTCCCCTCCCAGTGCTGCGTCATCCGGCCCTGCGCCCCGACCGCCCCGACGAGGTGGCCCAGCCACCGCTCGTCGGCCGTCGGGAAGTCCTCCCGCCAGTGGCACCCCCGGGTCTCGCCGCGCGCGTACGCGGCGGCCACCAGCGTGGACGCCACGGTCAGCAGGTTGGTCGCCTCCCAGTCGGCGGTGCGTGGCCGGCCCCGGGCAGCGCCCAGCTCGGTCAGCGTCCCGGCCGTGCCGGCCAGCGTCGCGGCCGAACGCAGCACCCCGGCCCCCCGGGTCATCGCCTGTTGCAGGGTCGGCGTCGCCTCGGCCGGCAGCACCCAACCCGCGCCGCCACGCCAGGCGCCGGTGTCCGCCGGCTGCGCCTGCTCGGGCAGGCCCGCCGCGATGTCCTCGGCGATCCGGCGGGAGAAGACCAGACCCTCCAGCAGCGAGTTGCTGGCCAGCCGGTTCGCGCCGTGCACACCCGTGCAGGCCACCTCACCGCACGCGTACAGGCCGGGGATGGAGGTACGGCCGCGCAGATCGGTCCGGACGCCACCGGAGGCGTAGTGCGCGGCCGGAGCCACCGGGATCAGATCGGTCGCCGGGTCGACGCCGATCGCCAGGCAGGACGCCACGATGGTCGGGAACCGCGCGGCCAGGAAGTCACCGCCCAGGTGCCGGGCGTCGAGGAAGACGTGGTCCGCGCCGGTGGCCAGCAGCACCCGGTGGATGCCCTTGGCCACCACGTCCCGGGGCGCCAGCTCGGCCAACTCGTGCTGACCCACCATGAAACGCCTGCCGTCCGCGTCCACCAGGTACGCGCCCTCGCCGCGCAGCGCCTCGGAGACCAGCGGCTGCTGCGCGTGCCCGGCGCCGGGCAGGCCCGCGCCGGACGGGGTGATCAGGGCGGTCGGGTGGAACTGGACGAACTCCACGTCGGTCACCGCCGCGCCGGCCCGCATCGCCAGGGCCACCCCGTCGCCGGTGGAGACCGCCGGATTGGTGGTGGCCGCGAAGACCTGCCCCATCCCGCCGGTGGCCAGCACCACCGCACGGGCCAGCAGCGCGCCGACACCGTCCTCGCTGCCCTCGCCGAGCACGTGCAGGGTGATCCCACAGGCCGGGCCGAGCCCGTCCGGGCCGTCACCGGGCGCCCGCAGCAGATCCAGCACCAGGGCGTGCTCGACCAGCCGGATCCACGGGTCGCGCTGCACCGCCGCATGCAGGGCCCGCTGCACCTCGGCCCCGGTGGCGTCCCCACCGGCGTGCACGATCCGGTCCGCCCGGTGCCCGCCCTCCCGGGTCAGCATCAGCGAGCCGTCCGGATGGCGGTCGAACTCGGCACCGATCCGCATCAGCTCCCGCAGTCGGGTCGGACCCTCCTCGACCAGCATCCGCACGGCCGCCGGGTCGCAGAGCCCCACCCCGGCGACCTCGGTGTCCCGGGCGTGCGCCGCCGGAGTGTCCGCCGGGTCGAGCACCGCGGCGATGCCGCCCTGCGCCCAACGGGTGGAGCCGTCATCAATGTTGACCTTGGTGACCACCGTGACGTGCAGACCCGCCTCCCGCAGATGCAGCGCCGCGGTCAGTCCGGCCACCCCGGACCCCACCACGATCACGTCGGTGGTCTCCACCCAGCCGGGCTCGGGCGCGGCCAGCAACGAGGGCAGGGCCGGCAGGTCGACGGTCGGAAGGTCCATCCCCCCAGTCAACCCGAACGATCCTCGCCGGGGGCGGCGGGGGCGGGACGAGTGGTATGGGCTACCCCGTCCCGGGCGCGCCCTCAGGCCGTGGTCACTTCGTCCGCACCGGCAGACCCGCCGGGCCCGCGCCCTTCAGCGAGGCGGTCACCGTACGGTCGCTGAGCCACAGGTAGCAGCGGACGCCCCGGTCACCGACCCGCCACCGCCCCGCACCCGGCGGACGGACCACCACGCCGCTACGGAACCGCAGCTCGGCGTCGTCCGGTACGCCCGCGTAGCGGCCGAGGACGCTCCGACAGCCCGAGTAGAGCGGAGCCCAGTCGGCGTCCCGCGTCGGGTACGCCGTGTCCGGTGCCCGCCACACCCCGACGAACTCGGCGTCGTGCTGCCTGCCGCACTCCACCGGGACCAGCGTCTGCACCCGCCCGGCCGCACCGCGGGTCTGCTGGCAGCCCAGCCGCAGACCGGAGGCAGCCCCCTTCAACGCGTCCCGCAGGCTGCCCGAGCGGACCACCACGGTCGCCGCCGCCTCGACCGTGGTCAGCTCGGTGAGATCGCACCGGAACCAGCGGGAGCCGGCCACCCAGCCCGGCCCGGAGGGCAGCGCCACGGACAGCCGTAGTCGCCCGGCCCGCCAGTCGTCCCCCACGTACCCGGAGGCCCGGGTGTCGCACTCGGCGAACGCTCCCCGCAGCTCGGCGGAGCCACCCGCCGGCGCGGTCGCCCGCTCGGCCGGGAACGCCCCCACGTGCACGGTCTCCAGCCGATGCGGACCCGCGCAGTCCACCGGCTCGTAGCTGGCCAGGGTGACCACGTCGGTGAAATCGGCGGTGTGACACACACCGGCGGCCGGTGTGAACGCCGACGGGGCCGCCAGCGCGGCCCAGTCGTCGGTCAGGTCACCGTCCAGGCCGCCGGAACCGGCGCAGCCGACCAGCAACACCGCCGTCACGGCGGCGGCGAACAGGGTCGTCATGGCACGGCGCATCGCGGCCTCCCCCAGCCACCGACCGGCTTACGCCAGTACCCAAGGGTAACCGCACATGACCTTCCGGTGACAGACCGGAATCGCGTCGCGCGGGATCACACAGCGGACACGGCCAACGGGCTGGGCACCGGGTCACCGGCCGTGCCGGGGGCCACCGCGGCCGGGTCCGTGCCCAGCTCGATCACCCGGTTGTCGGCGTCCACGTGCACCACCCGCGGCCGGTACGACCGGGCCTCGGCGTCGTCCAGCTGCCCGTACGAGATCAGGATGACCAGGTCACCGGGGTGCACCAGGTGCGCGGCGGCACCGTTGATGCCGATCACGCCGCTGCCCCGCGCACCCGGGATCACGTACGTCTCCAGGCGGGCGCCGTTGGTGATGTCCACGATCGCGACCTGCTCGCCGGGGAGCAGATCGGCGGCGTCGAGCAGATCCTCGTCCACCGTCACCGAACCCACGTAGTGCAGGTCGGCCTGGGTCACCGTGGCCCGGTGGATCTTCGACTTGAGCATGGTCCGCAGCATCGGGGTGGCCTTTCGCGGGAATGGTGGAGGTGGTGAGCAGCCGGGTCAGGGGCGGGGCGCGAGGTGGATCCCCGCGTTGTCGATCAGACGGGTGGCGCCGACCCACGCGGCGATCACCAGCCGGGCCGGCCCGGACACCGGCCCCGGCTCCAGCTCCGGATCGGTGAGCACCAGGTAGTCGAGGCGGGCGCCGGGCGTACCCGCGCCGAACGCGGCGTGCGCGGCGGTCAGCACCGCACCCGCGTCCCGGCCCTCGTCGGCGGCCTGGGCGCCGGCCCGCAGCGCGGCGGACAGGCTCAGCGCCGCCGCCCGCTCCGACTCGCTCAGGTAGCGGTTGCGGCTGGACAGCGCCAACCCGTCCGGTTCCCGGACCGTCGGCACGCCGACCACCTCGACCGGCACGTCCAGGTCCCGGGTCATCCGCCGGACCAGGGTGAGCTGCTGATAGTCCTTCTCGCCGAAGAACGTCAGATCCGGCCGGGTGAGCTGGAGCAGCTTCAGCACCACGGTGAGCACACCGTGGAAGAAGCCCGGGCGGCTCGTGCCCTCCAACTCCGCGCCGAGCGGACCCGGGTCGAGGCGCACCCGGGGCTGACCGTCGGGGTACATATCGGTGACCGACGGGGCGAAGACCACGTCCGCACCGGCCCGGCGGCACACCTCCAGGTCCGCGTCGAGAGTCCGGGGATAGCGGTCGAAGTCCTCGTTCGGCCCGAACTGCAACGGGTTCACGAAGATCGTCACCAGCACGTGGTCGGCCTGTTCCCGGGCCGCGCGCAGCAACGTCTCGTGCCCGGAGTGCAGGGCACCCATGGTCATCACCACGCCGACCGTGCCCTTCAGCCCGGCCCGGGCCTCGGCCAACTCGGCGCGCGTGTGCACCAGCAGCGTCATGTGGCCACCTCCCGAGAACCGTCGGCCAGCACGCCGAGCAGCGACTGCGCGTCCACCGGCCGCAGCCGACCGGCCGCGATCGCCCGATCGGCGGTACGACGGGCCAACGCCAGATACGCGGGAACGGATTCCGGGGCGGTGGCCGCCAGCCGGGCCAGATGCCGCTGCACGGTGCCCGCGTCGCCACGGGACACCGGGCCGGTCAGCGCGTCGTCGCCGAGGCGCAGCGCGTTCTCCAGGGCGGCCCGCAGCAGCGGAGCCAGCACCTTCTCCGGCCGGGCCACCCCGGCGTCCCGCAGCCGATCGGTCGCCTCGTTCACCAGGGTCACCAGATGGTTCGCCCCGTGCGCCAGCGCCGCGTGATACAGCGGACGGTCCGTCTCGGCCACCCACTCGGGCACGCCACCGAGGTCGGCGACCAGCCGGGCGGCCAGCGCGCGCAGCTCCGCCGGGGCGGTCACCCCGTACGAGATGCCGTCGAGCCGGGCCAGGTCGTCCGGCGTACCGGTGAAGGTCATGGCGGGGTGCAGGGCGAGCGGCCGGGCGCCGACCGCGGCGGCCGGTGCCAGGACGGCCAGACCATGCGCGCCGGAGGTGTGCGCGACCACCTGACCCGGGTGCAACGCGCCCCGCTCGGCGAGGTCGGCGACCACCCCGGCCAGCGCGTCGTCCGGCACGGCGATCAGCAGCAGCTCGGCGGCGTGGGCGACGGCGGCGGCCGGACGGCGGGGCACCTCGGGCAGCAGCAGGGCGAGGCGGGCACGGCTGGCCCCGGAGTCACCGGTGACGGCGGCCACGTGATGCCCGGCGGCGGCGAGCGCGGCACCCAGCACAGCCCCGACCCGGCCGGAGCCGACGACACCGACGGTGAGCAGACGGGAGGTGGCGCGGGCGCCGGGAACGGCGCGATCCCACGATGCGGCAGGCCCCGGTGGGGCGGCCGGACGCGGGCGCAACGGTGCGCTCATGACGACGATCCAGTCCTCGAGAAGGGGTACCGGTCGATCGCAAGTATGCGCCCGGCCCGCCGAACCGGGACAAGCATGTGTGAAAACCTTCACCACCGCCCAAGGGCCCCTCGTCGCCGTTCCCGGCCGCGACCAGGGGCCCCTGGAACAGGGTCCACCACGGTCCCCTCCACCTGCGGGCCGTCACCCGGATCGGTGCACGGCGACCAGGCGGTGCCGTCGGGCAGGGTGAACGAGAGTGGCGTACGCCGTGGCCATCTGTGCGAGGGCGAGGCGCTTCTCGTGGTCACTCGTGTGCTTCTCGGCCTATAGCCGAGCCAGACCGCGGCGTTGTCGGAGTTCTTTATGTCAGCCATGGCCTGGATCGTGTCGTCTCCGCCGAGCGCGATCGACCCGTATGTCGGCTGGCTGACACCGGGCTACTCAGTGCGCCTCGCGGTGCTTCTGCCGCATTCGGTTCCAGATCCGCCGCCCAATGTGCCACCGCTTTCCCGAGCCCTTGCACCACCGGTAGCGCCTGGAGTGCTTGCGGTTGCTGCCGGAGCGATGCACGCCGTGGTCCGCGGTCACGGTAGGGCCTTGCTCGGGGTGGCCGGCGTTCTCACGTCCTTGCCGCGCCGGTGGTCTTCCATGTGCGCCTTGAGCGCCGCCTGCCAGGCTTTCTGCCCGGCATCGTCCGCCGGACCGCCAGACCAGCGGTGCGACTGGTCGCAGTGGTGGAACCCTCGTCGCCCTTGTGGATGGTGCCCACAGCGGCGGGTTACCGCGTCCAGGCAATGAACCGCTCGTGCAGTTCGGCCGGGTCCGCGTCGGAGAGTTCGGCGGTGGCCACGAACAGCAGCGACCCCACGTACATGGCGAGGTTGATCCGGCTGTCCCCATACGCCTCGGCCAGGCGCACTCTCGCCGGGTCGCACGGCCACTCACGCCCGCACGCCAGGCAGTCCCACTGCGGACGTCGGGGTAGGTGCTCGCCACCCATCCGGTCGTCGAGTGCCGCCACGGATCGTTCGGCTTGTACTGCCCGCGCCGCCCGTACGGTTGTTGGTACCTCGGCCATCATCGCGCGTCCCCCTGACGTCGGATGGCTGGAGGGCGCCCGGTCGTCGTTGGCGCGGACGCCCCCCGCCTCTTGGCGGGACGGCGGCGACGGTCGCACACATCGCGTCGGGTTCGGATGTTCGCCACCGCCGTCCCGTGAACAGGACGCTACGAAGCGTTAGTCCAGGTCGGAACGATGAGGCTGTCCGGGAACAAGGTGGCGGACAGGATCAGCCGGTGGCGGACACCAGGGCGCGCCGGTACTCGTGCGTCCACTCCGCGTCCCGCTGGTCCGCCGGCAGCCCGGCCAGGCCGGCCCGCAGGTTGTCGGCGGCGGTTCGATCGCCGAGCGCCAGGTACGCCAACCCGAGGCCCATCCGGCTGAACGTGGGCGACAGCCAGTAGGCGGCGCCCGGCGGTTCCGCATCCTCGGCAGACTCGGTGAGGTCGCTCGCCTCGCCGAGCAGCCGGACGGCGGTCGTCCGGTCGCCCAGCAGCGCGTACCCGTGGGCGGCCTGGATTGCGTCCCCCACCCGCTGCAACGGCGACGCGCCCGGCGTGTGGAAGGCGGCCAGGAAGTAGCGGACGATGCCGCGCGGGTTGCCGCGCTGGCGCTCCAGGTAGCCCCGGAAGTTCAACGCCTGCGCCGCCAGCAGGCCGGAGTCGAGCGCGTCTGCCTCTTCGGTGGCCTCGGCCAGCACGCGGACCGCCTCCGTGTCGTTGCGGGCTTCGGCGTGCAGCCAGCCCACGAACTGGGTCCACTCGGCGGCCACCTCACGCAGAGCGTCGGCGTGGGCACCTCGGGCGTTGACGGCGAGGTCGTGCGCGGTGCGCCACTGCGGCACCGACCACGGCAGCATCATCGGCGCGGGCAGGGCGTCGTCGAGTCGCCGTTGCGCGGCCAGGACGTCGGCGAGCAGGCGCACGCTCTCACCGTCGAGACGGTTGGGGTGGGCGATGACGTGCGCGAGCCGCTGATCGTCGTCGGGAGTGGTCACCGGCGGGGCGTCCACGACCATGGCGGCGAGGACACCGCCCGCGCCCAACAGGTCGTCCAGGTGGGTGGCGGCCTCGCAGGTGGGTCGGGTGCGTCCGCTCTCCAGGTCGCCGAGGTACGACTTCCCGCAGTGGGCGAGGGCGGCCAGGTCGCGCAGGGACAGGCCGCGGGCAGTGCGGAAGCGGGCGAGTTCGACAGGGAATCGTGGGTCGACGACAGTTCGGATGCGCGCGGGCATGGTCGGGCTCCCAGGTAGCGGTCTGGGGCGGCCCGCCGACCGCTACAACCGGCGGGCCTGCCGCCACTGACGCTACCTCGGGTTTCGTCAAGACCGTGGTGCCGGGCGCTACGTTTCGTCAACGGCCCTGGGGTGGATGCCCGCAACCTCGACATCCCGGTCCGAAGCATCAGCTCCGACGAGGCCAATCGACTACTTCGGCTTCCTCGGATCATTCGCGCAGATCGACAATCCGACGTCGTCCGCCATCACACGCGAGCTGTCGGGCTGGATCCCCACCCACCCCGGCCTGATCGCCGACCTGGACGAAGGGCACTATTCCGGGCATGAGCCACGAACGGCAGCCCGGACCGTAGGGTCGGCACGGTGACACACCTACCTGGAGTGAACTGATGCCGATCCTGTGGCGGGACGCGATGAGTCACGCGCTGTACGGGCCGGGCGGCTTCTTCGTCGCCGGCACCGGGCCGGCCGACCACTTCCGGACCAGCGTGCACGCATCCCCAGCCTTCGCCACCGCACTGCTGCGCCTTCTCGAACAGGTGGACTCGGCCCTCGGCCACCCTGCCCGCCTCGATGTCGTTGACGTGGGCGCGGGGCGGGGGGAGCTGCTGCAGGCTCTCGTCGGGCTTGCGGTGGGGGTTACCGGGGAGCCCGCCCGCTCCGGGCGGTCAGGCTTGATCCCCCCGCGGGCGGGCTCCCCGGAAACCCTGACTCCCACGGCCTCCGCCCGCTCCTTGCGGACCGATCCGTCGCCCGTCGCCGTCCGCCCGTCGCTCGCGGAACGGGTCCGCTTCACAGCAGTCGAGTACGCGAACCGCCCCGAGAACCTGCCGGCAGAGATCAACTGGACCGCCGAGATCCCCAACGAGATCAACGGGCTGTTGCTGGCGACCGAGTGGTTGGACAACGTGCCGTTGGACGTGGCGGCGCACACCACCGAGGGCTGGCGATATGTGCTGGTCGACCCCGACAGCGGCGTGGAGACGATCGGCGAGCCGGTCAGCCCCGACGACCTCGACTGGCTGACGACGTGGTGGCCCAGTCCCGCGAGCCCGGCCAGCGTGGACAGCGGCCCGGGGTTCGGGTTGACCTGGACGGACGCGACCAGCGAGAACGAGCCGGGTTTCCGGGCAACCCCCAGCAGTGACCACCGACGAGCCGAGATCGGCCGAAGCAGAGATGCGGCCTGGGCCAACGCGGTGCGACAGATCAGCCGAGGGCTGGCGGTCGCCGTCGACTACGGGCATCTGCGGGAGGATCGGCCGTTCGACGGGACGTTGGCCGGGTATCGGGGTGGGCGGCAGGTGCCTGCGGTGCCGGACGGGTCCAGTGACGTGACCGCACACGTGGCCATGGATTCGGTCGCCTCCGCCGGTGCGGCGGTCGCCCGGTGTGCGTACTCCCTGGTCTCGCAGCGGGAGGCGCTGCGGGCGCTCGGGGCCGACGGCGGCCGACCGCCGCTGAGCCTGGCCGGCACCGACCCGGCCGGCTACGTGCGGGCGCTGGCCGCCGCGTCGGCGGTGGCCGAGCTGACCGACCCGGCCGGGCTCGGCGGGCACTGGTGGCTGCGCCAGCCGGTCGGCATCGGGCTGGATGCGGCCGTGGCACGATGACGGGCATGACCACCGACGCCGGGGACCTCCGTGAACTGACCGTCGGCACCGGGGCCGGCCTGGTCGCCGGCACCGGCGATCAGCAGCTCGGCACCGACATGGTGTTGAACATCGGCCCGCAGCACCCCTCCACGCACGGTGTGCTGCGGCTGAAGCTGGTGCTCGACGGCGAACGGGTGGTCGCCTGTGAACCGATCATCGGCTACATGCACCGGGGCGCCGAGAAGCTCTTCGAGGTACGCGACTACCGGCAGATCATCGTGCTGGCCAACCGGCACGACTGGTTGTCGGCGTTCTCCAACGAGCTGGGTGTGGTGCTCGCGGTGGAACGCCTGATGGGCATGGAGGTGCCGGAGCGGGCGACCTGGCTGCGGATGGCCCTCGCGGAGCTGAACCGGGTGCTCAACCACCTGATGTTCCTCGGCTCCTACCCGCTGGAGATCGGCGCGATCACGCCGGTGTTCTACGCCTTCCGGGAACGGGAGACGATCCAGGCGGTGATGGAGGAGGTTTCCGGCGGGCGGATCCACTACATGTTCAACCGGGTGGGTGGCCTGAAGGAGGAGGTGCCGTCGGGCTGGACCGGGCGGGCGCGGGCGGCGATCGGTGAGGTACGTCGGCGACTGCCCGACCTGGACCACCTGATCCGGCGCAACGAGATCTTCCTGGCCCGCACCGTGGGCGTGGGCGTGCTCTCCGCGGCGGACGCCGCCGCGTTCGGCGCGTCCGGGCCGGTGGCTCGGGCGTCCGGGCTCGACCTGGATCTGCGCCGCGACGACCCGTACCTGGCGTACGACGAGCTGGACGTGCCGGTGGTCACCCGCACCGCCGGGGACTGCCACGCCCGCTTCGAGGTGCTGCTGGATCAGGTGTACGCCTCGCTGGACCTCGCCGAGCAGTGCCTGGACCGGGTGGACCGCCTCACCGGGCCGATCAATACCCGGCTGCCGAAGGTGTTGAAGGCACCGGAGGGGCACACGTACGCCTGGACGGAGAACCCGCTCGGCATCAACGGCTACTACCTGGTGTCGCGGGGCGAGAAGACGCCGTGGCGGTTGAAGCTGCGCACCGCCTCGTACGCCAACGTGCAGGCGCTGGCCACCCTGCTGCCCGGCTGCCTCGTGCCGGATCTGATCGCCATCCTCGGCTCGATGTTCTTCGTGGTCGGCGACATCGACAAGTGACGCGGGCCGCCTGAGCGGTCAGCTCCAGCGGTCGCCGGGCGGGGTGCCGCCGGCGCGCGGCACGTCGTCCTGCGGCGGGTAGCCGTACCGCTCGTCGACCCGTCGCCGCCCGATCCGCTCCGGCTCCGCCTGGTAGCCCCGCTGGCGTGGCGGGCGCCACTCGTCGGGCACCGGCACGCCGCCCACGGGCAGCGCCGGCCGGCCCGGCGGTTCGCCCCGCTCGTCCCGCCAGCCGCCGTCGTGGTCGCGCCGCCGGGCCGGCTCGTCCCGGTGGTACGGGTCGCGCTCGTCGTACCGGCCGGCGTCCTCGTAGCGGCTGGCGTCCTCGTAGCGGCCCGCGTCCTCGTGACGGCGCGGCTCGTCGTGTCGGACGGAGGCCCAGCGGTCGGCCATCCGGTACTCGGTGCCGGCGGCGTCGGCGTGCACCTCGGCCCGGCGTTCCCCGACGTGCAGCTCACGGCCGTTCTCGTCGTCGCGGACCGCCGCCCACCGGTCACCGGCGCGCAGCTGGGACCAGAACTCGCCGGTGTCGTCGGCCCGCAGCGGCGGCCCGGCCTGTGGTGCGGCCGCGCTGCCCCGGTCCGGCTCGCGTTGCTCCGACCATCCGCGCTCGTCGCGCTGCGGTCGGGAACCCCAGGAGGGCTCGTCGGGTGGGGCGTACGCGTCGCGGGGAGCGGTCCACTCCGGCTCGTCACGACGAGCCCTCCGCCCGGGCTCGGCGGCGACGTCCGCCCCCTCCCGGTCGGCGCTCCAACCGGAGCCGGCGCGGCCCCGGTCGTCGGCGTACCCGGACCAGGGGCGGTCCTCCGCCTCGCCGCGCGGGCGGTCGGCCGGACGGGGGCGCTCGTCCGCGCCACCACCCCGGGTCCACTCCTGCGCCGGCGGGGTCCACTGGCCGGCGTACCCGCCGCCGTACCGGGCGGCGGTCTCCGGCGGCCCACCGTCCACCACGGTGTGTCGGGTGGTGACGTGCACGGTCTCGGTGTGCCGGACCACGCCGGCCGGTCGGTGCGCGGGTTCGGGGCGGTCGTGCTCTCGGGGGCGGGCCGAGCCGTACCGGGTCGCGGCGGGACGTTCCGCGCC
>NZ_WBKR01000148.1 GCF_008868155.1 Micromonospora sp. ALFpr18c | reverse complement strand
GGGGTCAGCGGGACTGGGAGTTGTCGGCACCCAACAGGTAGCCGCTGGCCTGGAGGTCGAACAGCTCGCGGTAGAGGCCGCCGGCCGCCATCAGCTCGTCGTGGCTGCCGTGCTGGACGAGTCGCCCCTGGTCGAGCACGAAGATCCGGTCGGCGTGCCGGACGTTGGCCAGCCGGTGGGTGATCAGCACGACCGCCCGGTCGGGGTGGCGGCGCAGGTGTTGGAACAGGGCGTGTTCGGCGCGGGCGTCCAGGGCGGCCGACGGCTCGTCGCAGATCAGCAGGGCGGCGTCACGGTAGAGGCCCCGGGCGGCGACCAACCGCTGCCACTGGCCCCCGGACAACTCGTGGCCGTCCTTGAACTCCCGGTCGAGCAACGTGTCGTAGCCGTTCGGCAGGCCGACGATCATGTCGTGGGCGGCGGCCGACCGGGCCGCCTCCCGCACCGTGGGGCCGGGCCGGTCCGGCGGTCGGTCGTGCCGCCCGACGCGGATGTTCTGCCCGGCGGTGAACGGGAACTTCCACCACTCCTGGGTCATCACGGCCACCTGCGCACCGAGGGCGCGCGGGTCCAGCTCGGCGGAGTCGACGCCGTCCCAGCGGATCATCCCGCCGGTCGGTTGGTACAGGCCCGCGATCAGCTTGGCGAGGGTGGTCTTGCCGGAGCCGTTCTCGCCGACGAGTGCGATCACCTCGCCCCGGCGGACGGTGAGGCTGACCCGGTCCACCGCCGGCGTGTCGGTGTCCGGGTAGCGCAGGCTGACCTCGTCCAGCTCGATCACGTCGACGCCGTCGGTCGACCGGTTGCCGCCAACCGGCACCCGGGCGTGGGCGCGGGCCAGGAAGTCCCGGTAGTCCTGGTAATAGAGGGCGTCCTCGTACAGCGAGTTGGTGGCGATGACCGCCACGCCCATGCTGGTCCGCGCGGACTGCAGGGCGAGCAGCGCGGTCGCCGCGGCGGCGAGGGCGACCATCCCGCCCAGCAGCAGCCCGCCGAGGACCGCGTACACCCCGAAGGTGGCCAGCCCCGCCACCGTGGCGCCGATGACCCGGGTGCCGGTCTGCGAGCGGACCAGCCGCAGCTGGGCGCGGGTCTCCACGGCCATCACCCCGCGGTACTCGGCGAGCAGAAAGTCGCGCATCTGGTACGCGCGTACCTCTGCGGCCGTGCGCCGGTTGGCCATCAGGTGGGCCAGCATCCACATGCGACGCCGCCGGGTGATGCGGGCCAGCATCGCCAGATACTCCCGGCGGGCCATCCGCACCGCCGTGACCGCCTGGGGCACCGCCGCGAGCAGGAGGCAGGGCAGCAGCAGCGGTTGGATGACGGTCACCGCGACGGCGGTGGCGAGCATCCCGACCACGCCGGTGACCAGGTTGACGGTGTGGTCGACGATCCACGCCGCCTCGGCCATCCCCCGGTCGCGCGCGCGGTCCATCTCCTCGGCGAAGCCGGCGTCGTCGAACGCGGCCAGATCCACCGCCGTGGTGGCCTCGAACAGCCGCAACTCCACCTGATAGTTGATCTGCGGGGTCAGCCGGGCCTGCGCCCAGCCGGCCGCGATCGTCAGGCCACCGCGGGCCGACACCGCCGCCGCGGCCACGATCAGCGCTGGCAGGGCCGAGCGGACCCGGTCCGGGGTGGGGCCGGCGGCGAACAACTCGCGCAGCACGCTGGTCGTGGCGAGCAGCCCGAACGTGGTCATCACCCCGGCGGCGATGTTCAGGCCGATAGAGGCGACCGTGTCCCGACGGTTGGTGGCCGAGGCCAGGCCGACCGCCTCGCGGACCAGCCGGGGCAGCCGACGGGCCACCGCCCAGAAGCTGGTGTGCGCGAACTCCTGCGCGTGGTGCATCCAGTCGCGATCCTCCAACTCCGGCAACATCGTGCCGGCCGGCGGATCGTCCGGCTGGTCGTCGTCCTCAATGGCGGTGCGCTGGCGGGCCACCGACTCCACGGACCCTCCTCGGGGGCGGGGATCACGAACGCCGCCCCCGAGACTACTGCCAGCAACCAATCGCTGTCTCTAGGTAATCGGCGCGTCGCGTGGCTCGTCCGTCGGGCCCTCGGTGATCGGCAGCAGCACCCGGAAGGTCGTCCGCCCGGGCTCGGACTCCACCCGGATGTCGCCGTGATGCTTGTGCACCACGATCCGGTACGAGATGTCCAGGCCCAGCCCGGTGCCCGACCCGACCGGCTTGGTGGTGAAGAAGGGCTCGAAGATGCGCGGACGCACCTCGGGCGCGATGCCCGGGCCGGTGTCGGTGATCTCCACCGCGAGCAGGTCGTCGGCGCGACCGGTCCGGACGGTCAGCACGCCCTTGTCCCCCATCGCGCCCAACGCGTTGTCGATCAGGTTGGTCCACACCTGGTTCAGCTCGGCGGCGTACGCCGGCACCGGCGGGAGGCTGCGGTCGTACTCGCGGACGAGCTTGACCTCGGCGGGGATCTTGCCCTTGAACATCACCAGCGTGGCGTCGAGCAGGTCGTGCACGTCCACCACCCGGTACGGCGCGCGGTCCAGCTGGGAGTACTGCTTGGCGGCACCGACCAGGCCGGAGATCCGGGTCACGGCGTCGCCGATCTCGCGCATCAGCAACTCGGTGTCGACCGTGTAGGTGAGCCACCGCACGGCGGCCTCCAGGTCGGCCGCGCCGACGGCCGCCTTCACCTGCGCGAGCCAGGCCGTGTCGAGCCCGCCACCGACCAGGATCGGCGCCAGGTCCCACGCGCCGCTGACCCCGTGCTCCTCCAGCCAGTCGGTGAGCGTGTCCTCGGCGTCGGCGGTCGCCAGCGGAGTCAGCTTCGGCGCGGTGGCCACCCGGGCCACCGCCTCCTCCTGCAACGCGACGAGGCCGTGCAGGGCGCCGCCGTCGAGCCGACCGTCGGCGATCATCGCGAGTTTGTGCCGCATCCCGGCAACCCGGTCACGCAGCACCGAGGTGGCCCGCACCGCCGCCGCGGCCGGATTGTTCAACTCGTGGGTCAGCCCCGCCGAGAGCGAGCCGAGGGCCAGCAGCCGCTCCCGCTCGCCGACGATCGTCTGGCTGTCCCGCATGCCGAAGAACAGGCCCTCCAACAGGTGCATGGGCATCGGGAACCAGGTCCGCAGGGCTTCCGCGAAGTCCTCCGCCGGCAGCACGAAGAAGTCCGAGTCGACCAGGGCCCGCAGGCTGTGCAGGTAGATCTGCTCGACCCGGTCACCCAGATACGCCTGGGTGGCACCGGCGTACACCCCGCGCTGGTCGGTCCGGGAGACCTCGACGTCGTCGCCGCGGACCTGCCGACTCAGCGCCACGGCACCGCGCAGCAGCACGAAGAAGCAGGTCGCGGGCTCACCCTCGCCGTACACGAGGGTGCCGCCGGCACGCTGCTCGACCCGGCCGCGCTCGGCCAGCCAGTCGAGCTGTGCGTCGTCGAGCGCCTCGAACAGAAACAGGGTGCGCAACTGCTCAGATGTCAGCCGATCCGCATCGCTGGTCACTGGATCTCCTCCGATCGCGACTGCGGGGCTCGCAAACCCGGCTCACTCCTCGCGCTCACTGGATCTCCTCCGATCGCGACTGCGGGGCTCGCAAACCCGGCTCACTCCTCGCGCTCACTGGGCCTCCAGATAACGGTGCACGAGCGACACGGCCATCGCGCCCTCGCCGACGGCCGAGGCGACCCGCTTGACGGACTCGGCCCGCACGTCCCCGGCGGCGAACACCCCCGGCACGCTGGTCTCCAGGTGGTACGGGTCGCGCGACAGCGACCAGCCGGCCGGTCGTCGCCCGCCGGCCAGCAGGTCCGGGCCGGTGACGATGAAGCCGCGCCCGTCGCGGACCAGCACACCGTCGAGCCAGTCGGTGCGGGGCTCCGCGCCGATGAAGATGAACAGCCAGGAGGTGTCCACCGTGCGGCCCTGCCCGGTACGGGTGTCGCAGAGGGAGAGGCATTGCAGGTGCCCGTCCCCCGACCCGCCGACCACCGCCGTGTGCGGATGCACGGTGATCCGGTCGATCCGTTCCAGCTGGTCGATCAGGTAGCGCGACATCGAGGAGGTCAGGTCCGCGCCCCGGATCAGCAGGTGCACCCGCGTCGCGTACCGGGAGAAGTGCACGGCGGCCTGGCCGGCCGAGTTGGCCCCACCGACGATGTAGACGTCCTGGTCGACGCAGCTCGGCGCCTCCGTGGCGGCCGCGCCGTAGAAGACGCCCCGGCCGGTGAAGTCGGCCAGCCCGGGTGCGTCGAGCACCCGGTACGAGACGCCGGTGGCCAGCACCACGGTGTGCGCGGCGATCTCGGTCCCGTCGCCGAAGCGCAGCAGCCGGGCGCCACCGGCCTCGCTCAGGCCGACCACCTCCCGGGCGCTGAGCAGCTCGGCACCGAACTTCACCGCCTGCCGCCGGGCCCGGTCGGTCAACTGCGCGCCGGAGACACCGTCGGGGAAACCCAGGTAGTTCTCGATCCGGCTGCTCTGCCCCGCCTGCCCGCCGGTCGCCCGCCGCTCGACGAGCACCGTGCGCAGCCCCTCCGACGCGCCGTACACCGCCGAGCCCAGGCCGGCCGGGCCGCCACCGATCACCACCAGGTCGTAGAAGTCCGACGCCGGCACCACCGTCAACCCGGCCAGGGCCGCCAGCTCGGCCTCGCTGGGGGCGACCAGCGCCTTGCCCTCGGTCGTCACCACCAACGGCACGTCCGCCTCGGTGGCGCCGGCGGCGTCGAGCAGCCGGGCGCCCTCGGGATCGTCGGACAGCAGCCACCGGTACGGCACCAGGTTGCGGGCCAGGAAGTCGCGGACCTTGAACGACGGCGCGGACCACCGGTGCCCGACGACCCGGATCTCGGCGCTCGCCGCGGTCGGGGTCGCCGCCCACGCCTCCAGCAGCCCGTCCACCACCGGGTAGAGCTTCTCCTCCGGCGGGTGCCAGGGCTTGAGCAGGTAGTGGTCCAGGTCGACCACGTTGATCGCCTCGATCGCGGCGTCGGTGTCCGCGTACGCGGTGAGCAGCACCCGGCGCGCGGCCGGGAAGATGTCCATCGCGGCCTCCAGGAACTCGACGCCGGTCATCTCGGGCATCCGGTGGTCGGCCAGCAGCAGCGCCACCTGCTCGCCGCGCAGCTTCACCTCCCGCAGCGCCTCCAGCGCCTCCGGCCCGGAGGTGGCACGTAGCACCCGGTAGCGGTCGCCGTAGCGGCGCCGAACGTCCCGGGCCACCGCCCGGGACACCACGGGGTCGTCGTCGACGCTCAGGATCACCGGGTTTGCCATGGCGCCCATGAAACCACCTGACGAGCGTCGACCGCACCATCGCGTGGTGGGCGACGCACGATTGACCGGCGCCATCCCGGGTAAGCCACCGCGCCGCGCGGGCGGTCGTGCGACCGACCCGCCCGGCTGCCGCATACATCTCGGGGGGCCCATGGCGGACGCGTCGCCGACCGGACCGACGACGTCGGGCGGGATCGTTGAGCTGCGGGTGCACGGCGTCTCCGGGGCCGGGGCGGACCAGGTGTTGAACCGGTCGAACGTGCACCAGGTGGCCGGCGACCGCAGCGGCGGGTTCTACCGGCCGCGTCCGGGCTACCCGGACTCGACCGGGACGGACGGGGTGACGCTGGAGGCGTACCGCTGGGGCGACCTGCCGTCCGGCACGGCCGTGCGGACGCTGTCGCTGGTGTTCCTGCTGCCGTTCATGCTCTGCAACGTGGCGCTCTGGATGCGCCCGGCGAACCTCGGCGCGAAGCCCTTCATCACCGCGCTGTGCCGGGTGCTCGCGCTCACCCTCACCATGCTCTACGTGCTCTCCATCGTCGGGGTGGCGCTGGATCTGATCGCCTGGAGGTGCATGGGCAACCCGACCTGCCTGGCCGAGCGGAGCTGGCTGTCCTGGCTCGGCGGGCGTCCGGTCGGGCTGCGCCTGGGTGTGCTGGCGTTGCTGCCGGCGGCCGCCATCGGGTTCCTGTGGTGGCTGGGTGGCCGGCCCGGTCACTCGTTCGACGCGTTCCACACCGGATCGCCGCAGGCCGAGTCCGTGCACAGCTTGAGCGGGGTCGGCCAGTGGGACGGCGCTCCGCTGGTCGGCCGTCTGCGGTCGGTGCACGTGGCGGCCGCGTTCGCCACGCTGGACGGCAGCCTGCTGGCCGCCCGGGTCAGTGCGAGCACGTCGTGGGTGATGGTGGTGCTGCTGGCGGCCTGCGGGGCGGTGCTGCTCGCCTGCCTGGTCCTGTTGACCCTGGTGCAGATCATCAACCGTCCCGGTCCGGTGCCCTGGGTGGACGGGGTCACCCGAGGGTTGCGCACGATCACCGTCGGCCTGACGATCCTGGTGGTCGTGTACACGGTCATCAGCCCGACGCCGTGGCCGCGCAGCGGCGCGCTGCCCGCCTACGGTGCGACCATCGCCTGGCTGTTCGTCAGCCAGACCGTGCTCGTGGGCCTCCTCGGCGTGGTGGTGATCCGGGTGCGCAGGGGCGGCCGGCAAGGCGGCCCCCGTCCGAGGCGGCTGCGCGCGCTGGGAGCGCCGGTCTTCGTCACGATCGCCGCCGGGCTCGCGGTCGCCTTCTCCGCCGAGTTGGTCTACCGGATGGCGGACGTGTTGGACCGCCACGGGGTGCCCTCCGAGCGGCTGGGATACGCGCCGCCCCTGGCGTACAAGTGGGCGATCTTCGGCTTCTTCCTGGCGGTGGTGACCGCGCTGCTGGTCGGCGGCGTGGTCACGGTGGTGACCCACCGCAGTCGGTGGCGGGCCGCGCGGGCGATCGTCGCCGCCGACTTCCCGCACGCCCCGCCGGAAGCGGCGGACCGGCTGCGCCGGGTCGAGCAGGCGGTGGCCCGGGCGCGGTTCACCGAACGGTTGGAGCCGCTCACCGTCGTCTACGCCGGGCTGGCCGCGTTCGGGCTGGCGACCAGCCTGCTCGGCCTGCTGCAGCTCTATCCGGGTGACGTGCTCCAGGAGTACGTCGGTGTGCCCGTGAACGCGGTCAACTTCTTCCTCGGCATGGGCAGTTACACGATCGCCCTGCTCGTGCTCGGGCTGGTGATCGGTGGCATCTTCGCGTACCGGACGGCCGGATTCCGCCGGTACGTGGGCGTGCTGTGGGATCTGGGCACCTTCTGGCCTCGGGCCGCGCATCCCTTTGCGCCGCCCTGCTACGCCGAGCGGGCGGTGCCGGAGCTGGCCAAGCGGATCTCCTACCTGGTGGAGCAGGGTCAGCAGGTGCTGCTGACCGGGCACAGTCACGGTTCGGTGCTGCTCGCCGCGACGGTGCTGCAACTGCCGCCCCGGATCACCGACCGGGTCGCCCTGCTGACCTACGGCTCGCCACTGTGCCGGCTGTACTCGCGACTGTTCCCCGGGTACGCCGATGACGCGGCACTGCGGGAGGTCGGTGAGCGGGTGGGTTGGCGGTGGATCAACCTGTGGCGGGACACCGACCCGATCGGCGGCTGGATCTTCGCCGGGCACCGGCCCGGGGACACCGAGACGCTGACCGGGCCGGCCGCGACGGTCGACCGCCGGTTGACCGATCCGGAGGACGTGGTGGCGCCGCCCAGCGACAGCGTGCCACCACCGATCCTCGGGCACTGGCCGTGCGAGTCGCAGGAGGCGTTCGCCCTGGCCGTGCGGGACCTGATGGCACGGCTGCGCGCCGACCGCCCGGCGACCGGCTGAGGCCCGGCCGGATATCGTCGCCGGGTGAGCCCGTCGAAGCAGCCCGAACGTCGGTTGATCGCCTCGAACAAGAAGGCCCGGCACGAGTACACGGTGCTGCGCACCTACGAGGCGGGCATCGTCCTGGTCGGCACCGAGGTGAAGTCGCTACGCGAGGGGCGGGCCTCGTTGGTGGACGCGTTCGCGCACGAGCGCGACGGCGAGATCGTGCTGTACGGCCTGCACATCGCCGAGTACGCCTACGGCACGTGGACCAACCACGCACCCCGGCGCAACCGCAAGCTGCTGCTGCACCGCGCGGAGATCGACCGGATCCTGGACAAGGTCCGCGAGGGCGGGGTGACCCTGGTCCCGCTGTCGATGTACTTCGAGAACGGCTTCGCCAAGGTCGAGCTGGCCCTGGCGAAGGGAAAGCGCTCCTACGACAAGCGGCAGACGCTGGCCGAGCGGGACGCCAACCGGGAGATCGCCCGCGAGTTGGGCCGGCACCTCAAGGGTCACCCTCGCCGGCCCTGAGCTGCGCTCGTTCGCGCGGCACGCCGCGACATCGTTGACGTCACCCGTTCGGCATGGTGTGCTCACTCCGACGCCGTTAATGGAAACGGTAATCGTTAGCTGGAAGCGGAGGAGAAGAACCATGTCACTCACCGTCCCGCCCGCCCTGCTCGACGCCGCCGAACGCGGCCCCGTCGACGACGAGGCGTTCATCGCCTGCGTCCGCGACTCCCTGCCGTACGCCTGGACCACCGTCAGCCGGGTGGTGGCCGACCTGGAGGCCGGCGACGCCGACCTGGCCGACAACGTCGTCCCGCCACCCACCGACGCCGACCGGGGCCAACTGCTGCGGGCGCTGGCCAGCGACGCCATCCGGGCCGGCCTGGAACGGCACTTCGGCGTACGCCTGGCCTTCCAGAACTGCCACCGCGTCGCCGCGTTCCGCCCGTCGGCGGTCGACGGGGAGCGCTACCGCAACTTCGTGTCGACCCGGGGTCAACTGCTCAACCAGTCCCCCGAGCTGCGCAACTGCTGAACCGGGTCGCGGCGGGGCGGGCCCACCCCGCCGCACTCATCTGCAAACCCAAAAGCCCATTCGAGTACGCAGAAGCGGCCGGAACGGTGCTTTAACGCTCGCACCTGCGGCGCTAAGGTGAGCCGGTGACGACCTTTCGGATCGGCGCGGCGGCCGAGGTGCTCGGCGTCAGCGCCGACACGATCCGCCGCTGGGTGGACACCGGGCGGCTGCCCGCCGGGCGCGACGAGCACGACCACCGGATCATCGACGGCGTCGATCTGGCCGGCTTCGCCCGCGCCCAGGCCGCCGACCCGGACGCCGGCACCGGGTTCTCCTCCGCGCGCAACCGGCTGCGCGGCATCGTCGTCGACGTCCGCAAGGACACGGTGATGGCCCAGGTCGACATCCAGGCCGGCCCGTTCCGGGTCGTGTCGCTGCTGAGCCGGGAGGCCGTCGACGACCTCGACCTGCGGGTCGGTTCGGTGGCCGTCGCGGTGATCAAGTCGACCACGGTGGTGGTGGAGCGGGCCGCATCCGCCGCCCCGACCCGGACCGGCGCCGACCGATGAGCGGGCGGGGCAGGCGTACGACCCTGGCCGCCGTGGCGGCGTTCGCGGCGCTGGCGACGGCCGGCTGCGGCGGCGACCCGCCGTCCGGGGGCGCCGACGCCGACGGCCGGGTCACCGGCACGGTGACGGTGTTCGCCGCCGCCTCGCTGACCGAATCGTTCACCCGCATCGGGAAGGACTTCGAGGCCGCTCACCCGGGCACCACGGTCACCCTCAACCTCGCCGGCAGCTCCGCCCTGGCCAACCAGATCAACCAGGGCGCGCCGGCGGACGTCTTCGCCTCGGCCGCGCCGAAGAACATGGCCACGGTGACCGAGGCCGGCAACGCCGACGGCACGCCGAGCGTCTTCGCCCGCAACCAACTGGTGATCGCGGTGCCGCACGGCAACCCGAAGGGCGTGACCGCGCTGGCCGACCTGACCCGCCCGGGGGTGAAGGTGGCCCTCTGCGCCGACCAGGTGCCCTGCGGAGCGGCGGCCCGGACGGCCCTGGACGCGGCCGGCGTCGCGCTGACGCCGGTGACCCTGGAGCAGGACGTCAAGGGCGCACTGGCCAAGGTGCGCCTCGGCGAGGTCGACGCGGCCCTGGTGTACCGCACGGACGCGCGGGCGGCCAGCGCCGACGTGACCGGCGTCGAGTTCGGCGAGTCCGCGCGGGCGGTCAACGACTACCCGATCGTCGCGCTGCGGGACGCGCCGAACCCCGCCGGCGCGCGGGCCTTCGTGGCGTACGTCCGCTCCGCGCCGGCGCAGGCGGTCCTCGCCGACGCCGGGTTCCAGGCGCCGTGAGTCGTACCCTCGACACCGCCGCACCCCGGCGGCGCGGACGGGTGCCGGCGGCGCTGCTGATCCCGGCCGGGCTGGGGCTGCTCTTCCTCGTCCTGCCGCTGGCCGGGCTGGTGCTCCGGGCGCCCTGGACGACGCTGCCGCAGAGGCTCACCGAGCCCGGAGCACTGACCGCGCTGCGGCTCTCGGTGCAGACGGCGACGCTGGCCACCGTGTTCTGCCTGCTGCTCGGGGTGCCGCTGGCCTGGTTGCTGGCCCGGGTCGAGTTTCCCGGCCGGCGGTTGGTCCGCGCACTGGTCACCGTGCCGCTGGTGCTGCCTCCGGTGGTCGGTGGCGTGGCGCTGCTGCTGGTCTTCGGCCGGCGGGGGCTGTTCGGCGGTTGGCTGGACGCCACGTTCGGCGTCACCCTGCCGTTCACCACCGCCGGCGTGGTGCTGGCCGAGTCGTTCGTCGCCATGCCGTTCCTGGTCATCGCCGTGGAGGGCGCGCTGCGCGCCGCCGACCACCGGTACGAGGAGGCCGCCGCCACGCTGGGCGCCGGCCGCTGGACCACGTTCACCCACGTCACGCTGCCCCTGGTGGCGCCGGGACTGGCCGCCGGGGCGGTGCTCTGCTGGGCGCGGGCCTTGGGTGAGTTCGGTGCCACCATCACCTTCGCCGGCAACTATCCCGGCCGTACGCAGACCATGCCGCTGGCCGTGTACCTGGCATTGGAGACCGACCTGGAGTCCGCGATCGTGCTCAGCCTGGTGCTGCTCGTCGTCTCGGTGGGCATCCTGGTCGCCCTGCGGGACCGCTGGATGACCAACGCATGAGCACCGCGCTGCTCGACGCCCGGATCGTCGTCGACCGGGGCGCCTTCCGGCTCGACGTGCCGCTGCGGGTCGCCCCCGGCGAGGTGGTGGCGCTGCTCGGGCCGAACGGCGCCGGCAAGACCACCGCGTTGCGCGCGCTGGCCGGGCTGCATCCCCTCACGGCCGGGCACGTCACGCTCCACGGTACCGACCTGGACCGGCCGGCGGAGGGCCGCTGGGTGCCCACCGAACGTCGCCCGATCGGCGTGGTCTTCCAGGACTACCTGCTCTTTCCGCACCTGAGCGCCCTGGACAACGTGGCCTTCGGGCCGCGCCGGCACGGCGTCGACCGGCAGGTGGCACGGGCCACGGCCCGGGACTGGCTGGATCGGGTGGGGCTGGCCGGGCACGCGCAGCGCCGACCCCGGCAGTTGTCCGGCGGGCAGGCGCAGCGGGTGGCGCTGGCCCGCGCACTGGCCGTCGCGCCGGCGCTGCTGTTGCTGGACGAACCGCTCGCCGCGCTGGACGCCCGCACCCGGCTGGACACCCGCGCGGAGCTGCACCGGCATCTGTCCGCGCATCCGGGGGCGACCGTGCTGGTCACCCACGACCCCCTGGACGCGCTGGCGCTGGCCGACCGGCTGGTCATCGTCGAGGGTGGGCGGGTGGTGCAGGAAGGCGACGGGCCGAGTGTCACCGCCCGCCCCCGCACCGATTACGTGGCCCGGCTGGTCGGGTTGAACCTCTACCGGGGCCGAGCCGACGGGTACGGGGTACGCGTCGCGCCGGATCTGACGCTCACCGTCGCCGACCGGCTGGACGGCGAGGCGTTCGTGGCGTTCCGCCCGGCGGCGGTGGCCCTGCATCCGGCCCGACCGGAGGGCAGCCCGCGCAACAGCTGGGCGGGAACCGTCGCCGGTGTCCAGCGCCACGGCGACAACGTGCGGGTGCAGTTGGACGGGCCGATCGGGGTGGCCGCGGACGTCACGCCGGCCGCGGCGGCCCAGCTGCGGCTCATCCCCGGTCAGCGGGTCTGGGTGGCGGTCAAGGCGGCCGAGACGCACGCCTACCCGGCCACGACCTGACGCCCCGCCACACGCTCGCCGCGAAGCCCGCGAAGCCCGCGAAGCCCGCGAAGCCCGCGAAGCCCGCGAAGCCCGCGAAGGCGCGAAGCCCGCGAAGGCGCGAAGCCCGCGAAGGCGCGAAGCCCGCGAAGGCGCGAAGCCACGAGGCCCGCTAGAGCCCGAGCCGCGAGGGCCCGCCCGAGCGCAGCCGGCCCCGGCGGGCAGCGGGGCGGCGGGCGGTCAGCCGGCGAGCAGGTCCGCGTGTGCGGCGCGCAGCCGGGCCAGCCCCGGGTCGCTGCCCGGGACGACTCGGCGGTCCAGCTCGGCCCACGCCTCGGCCAGCGCCGCGCGGACCGCGCCCAGCTCGGCGGCATGGCGCTGGCTGCTGCGCCGGTGCTGCTCGTCGAGGCGGCGGGCCCAGCCGGCGGTGACCGCGGCGAGCCGATCAGCGTCGGCGCGGGCCTGTGCGCCGCTGCGGGCGGCCGCGGCGGGGACGATCGCGGCGACCGGACGGGGATCGCCGTCGCGGGTGACGACGGTGACCGCGTCGGTCAACTCGGCCAGCGCGACGAGTTGGCTGAACCGGGTGCGCGCCTCGCGCAGCGGCACGGAACGCGGCGGGTCGGCGTGCGGGGTGAGCGCGGGGACGGCCATGGATGCATGGTGCCGCTCGGGTACGACAGAAATCCGCCGTCGTCAGTGGACGGTCGGCGCCGGGGCGGAAGGCGGGGCCAGCCACTCGTCGGCCAGCACCGACCAGACCTCGAGGTCGATGCGCCCGTCCGGGCTCGGGTAGAGCTGGCGCAGCGTGCCGTCGAGGCGCAGGCCGAGCCGGCCGGCGAGGGCCCTGCTGCGGGCGTTGCGGGCGTTGGTGCGCCACTCCACGCGGTGGATGCCGCGTTCGCGCACGGCCCAGTCGACGATCGTGCGGACCGCCGGCGCGACAATGCCTCTGCCCTGCGCCGCCGGCTCCACCCAGCAGCCGACCTCGCAGACGCCCAGCGCGACGTCGAACGACACGAGCATGACGCCGCCGACCAGCGTGCCCCGCCACCACAGCCCCCAGATGCCGCCGGCGTCGTCGGCCCAGCGGTCCGCGTACCGCTGCAACACCGCGCGGGCCGAGGGCAGGTCGGTGGCGACGAACGAGGGCGACACCCAGGGCCGGATGTGCTCGCGGGCCCGGTCGAGGTGGGCGAGGAACTCCTCGGCCCGCCACGGCTCCAGCGGGCGCAGCTCGACGTCCTCGGTCAGCGGCAGGGCGAACACCGGGCCTCCACGAAGGTGCGCGTGCGTCAACGGCTGACAGGCTCGCACAGGCCGGCCGGCCACGCCCCGGCGACCCCATCAGATGATCATGTGGGTCCAGTAGCTGAGCCAGAGCACGAACAGCGCGCCCTGCACCACGGCCAACGCCGCGGTCAGCCACACGTCGACGCTGGCGCGGCGGGCCCAGCGGGCCAGCACCAGAGCCACCGGAAAGGCGGCCAGCAGGTACCGCAGCAGGCTCTTGTAGACCGCCGGGCCCATCGACAGCGGCACCAGCACCATGAGGACGCCGTAGACCAGGTACGGCAGCTCCCGGCGGCGAAACCCGGCGAGTAGCACACCCAGCACGGCCACGGCGAACCACACCCGCGCGGCGTCGCGCGGCTCCCCGGTCAGGCCGCCCAGCAGCACCGGCACCGGGTTCTGCAGCTCGATCCCCCACCCGGTCCGCTGGGCCTGCTGGTAGGCGAACCAGTCCCCGCCCCGCCAGCGGCAGAACGCCATGAAGGTGAACCATCCGGCGGGCAGCAGCAGCAACGGCCAGCCGGTCCGCAGGTACCCGAGCAGCGCGCGCGGGCCGAGCCGCCAGTCGTGCTGGCGGAGCAGCACCAGCGCCAGGGGCAGTGCGACGAGCAGGCCGACGGACCGGCTCATCGCGAGGAAGTAGCCGAGCACGCCGACCAGCAGCCACTGCCGTCGTTCGGCGTGGTAGAACGCCGCGAGCGCGAGGCAGACGAAGAGCGACTCGGTCAGCGCGGCCTGGAACAGGAACGCGGTCGGCAGCAGCACCAGGTACCGGGTGAACCGGCGGGCCGCGTCCGCGTCGCCGAGCAGCAGCCCGGCCAGCCGGTAGCCGTAGGCGAGGGCCAGCAGGAACGCGACGTTGCTGATCAGCAGCAGGGCCAGGGCGTTGTCGCCGCCGAGCAGCGCGCCGACCGGCCGGGCCAGGAACGGATACAGCAGCGGGAAGCCGAAGTCTCCCCACGGCCGCCCGGTCAGGGGCAGCTCGCTCAGCCGCAGGTAGAGCAGCGCGTCCCAGGCGAACCAGAAGGAGATCCACCGGTGCCCGGACACGTCCCGTTGCTGCGCCCACATCACCGCCTCGTCGGGCGGTGGGGCGCCGGGAACGCCGTCCCAGGCGTGCAGTACCAGCAACCCGACCAGGGTGAGCAGCACCTTCGCGCCGACGAACAGGCCGATCACGTACGGCCAGGGTGCCGGCACCCGCCGGGCTAGCCGGGTGCCGGCGAGGCCCGCACCGGTCAGCCGGGTGGCCAGCGCCGCCGCGCCGCTCCGCCACCCGTGCATCCGCCCCGCTCCCCCGGCCCACCCGCCGCGCGGGGGTGTCGCCCTTCTGGTTGTACGCCGCCGCACGCCCCGCCGGAGCGGAAATCACCACGACCGGGAGGTGACATTCCGGGCACAACGGGTACGCGGCGCGCCTCAACCATCGCGGTGACCAGGGAGTACGGCGGCATGAGCGAGCAGCACGGCACGGTAGTCATCGGCGCGGGCCCGGCAGGGCTCACGGCCGCGTACGAGCTGCTCCGGCACGGCCGGCCGGTCCGGGTCTTCGAGGCCGACGAGGTGGTCGGCGGGATCAGCCGGACCGTCGAGCGCGACGGTTGGCGTTTCGACATCGGCGGGCACCGGTTCTTCACGAAGGTGCCCCGGGTCGAGGCGTTCTGGCACGAGATCCTGCCGGACGAGGACTTCCTGACCCGGCCCCGGATGAGCCGGATCTTCTACCGGGGCGCACTGTTCAACTACCCGCTCAGCGCGGTGAACGCGCTGCGCAACCTCGGGCTGCCGGAGGCGGCCCGGTGCCTGGGCTCGTACGCGCGGGCCCGCCTGCGCCCGCCACGGGACCAGTCGCACTTCGAGGGCTGGGTGTCGGCCCGGTTCGGGTGGCGGCTGTACTCGATCTTCTTCAAGACGTACACCGAGAAGGTCTGGGGGATGCCGGCGGACCGGTTGCAGGCCGACTGGGCCGCGCAGCGGATCAAGAACCTGTCGCTGGCCACGGCGATCCGCAACGCGCTGCTGCCCGGCCGCCGCCGCACGGACGTGACCAGCCTGATCGAGCAGTTCCAGTACCCGAAGTTCGGGCCGGGGATGATGTGGGAGCGCTGCGCCGAGCAGGTCCGCAAGCGTGGCGGGCAGCTGTCCACCGGCACCTGGGTGACCACCGTGCACCGCGACCCGAAGCGGCGGCGGGCGATCAGCGTGACGGTCGACGGTGCGGGCGGCCAGCGCACCGAAGCGGCCGACGACGTGATCTCGTCCATGCCGATCTCGGAGCTGGTGACCGCGCTGCGCCCGCCGGCACCGCCGCAGGTGCTGGCCTGCGCCGTCGATCTGCGCTACCGCGACTTCCTGACGGTCGCGCTGGTGGTGCCGGCGGAGTTCTCGTTCCCGGACAACTGGATCTACGTGCACGACCCGGGGGTGCGGGTGGGCCGGATCCAGAACTTCGGCTCCTGGTCGCCGTACCTCGTCAAGGACGGCCGCACCTGCCTCGGCCTGGAGTACTTCGTGTTCGAGGACGACGAGATGTGGCGTACCCCGGATGCCGACCTCGTGGCGCTGGCCACCGCGGAGCTGGAGCGGTTGGGGTTGGTCCGGCCCGGCGTGGTGGAGGCCGGCTACGTCGTGCGCATGCCGAAGGCCTACCCGGTGTACGACGAGCGCTACCAGCACAATGTGGACGTCATCCGGGCCTGGCTGGCCGAGGCGGTGCCGAACGTGCACCCGGTGGGGCGCAACGGCATGCACCGCTACAACAACCAGGACCACTCGATGCTGACCGCGATGCTCACCGTGGAGAACATCGCCACCGGCAGCGCGCACGACGTCTGGTCGGTCAACGTGGAGCAGGACTACCACGAGCAGTCGTCCGGCGGTGACGACCGGCGGGGCACCGGGCGCGACGCGCCGGTGCTGCCCAGCCGGATCATCACCGCCCCGATCACCGCGCCCGAGGGCGCCCACGCGGCCGGCGACGGAGACCGGTCGGCGCAGGTGCCGCTGGCCTGACGGAAGCGGGCGGTACGCTCGCGTACCCTCTCTCGCTCATCCTGCGCCGGACGAACCCGCACCCCGGCCTGCGGGCGGTCATCGACCACGTCGCGAGCCTGGCGCCGCTCCCCGCCGACACCTGGCGCCCGTCCTGGGCGAATGTCAGGCCATCCTCCACGGGCGTTTCAAGATCATCTTACGGTGGGTAGTGGTCACCACGTCGGCGTGTCGAATGGGGACGAAGCTCCGTTAGGACGAGGTCTTCTCACGGATCTGGTCCACCCGGAGCTTCGTCATGGCG
>NZ_WBKR01000147.1 GCF_008868155.1 Micromonospora sp. ALFpr18c | reverse complement strand
CGACACGACGGCGTGAACGACACGCCACCATCCCGCGGCGCGGGCACCGAATCGACAGCAGGGATGACAGACTGCGCCATGACGAAGCTCCGGGTGGACCAGATCCGTGAGAAGACCTCGTCCTAACGGAGCTTCGTCCCCATTCGACACGCCGACGTGGTGACCACTACCCACCGTAAGATGATCTTGAAACGCCCGTGGGCGTGAGGGGCGCGGACGATAGCTCGCAGCGCTGTCACCGGCAGACGATTCGAACTGTCAGCGACTCACGACAACTCACGCAGGGGTCGGAGAGCGGCTGACAGTTTCGAAGGCTTGCTGTCGTGGCGAGAGCAGAGGTACCGTCCGCCCTTCCTCGACGGGAGAAAGGCGCGGACAGCTACCGCTCGCACGCGCGCCGCGGGGCCGCCTGGTCAACGGCGGGGTGGCCCTTGTCGCCGCCTGTGTGGGCGCGTGTCCGGTCACCGGGGATGGGTCCGCCGCTGTGGGTCAGCCGGCCTGTTCGCTGCGGCTGCCTCCGACAGGGAGGTCAGCCAAACGCATCGACGCCCCGTGGTAGCGGTGCAGCCACCACATCGCCTCGGCTGGGTTGACGCCGGTGACCTCGGCGTGCACGGCGGTAGCCACCGGGTAGATGGTCCCGGCGGCGGAGAGTTCCTGATGCAGGTGCCGCTCCCGCTCCGGGGAGTGCAGCCAGAACAAGACCGGCCAGATCCGGCCGGTGGCGTGCGCGAGTTCCCGGTAGCCGTCGATCTTGTCGACCAGTCGGGAAAGCGGCCGTTCGGTGCCGAGGTCGTACTCCAGGAAGAACGGCACCCTGCGGTCGCCTTCGACCCAGATGCCGTGCCCATCTGGCCGCGACCTCGGCGTATAAGCGCGGGCCGCGACGTCGTCGTCGGGCTCGGCGAAGGCCCCCGTCTGCTGGCAACGTCCAGCCGGCCACCAGCGTGTTAACTCGCTGCCGGGATGGGTGCGGGCGTGACCGGCCAGGGCGGTGAAGAAGCCGTTGACCCCGAGCAGATGCGGCAGGTTCGCCCGCCTCGTCAGGTGCCAACGCTTCCGCCGGGCCTGGTCCCTGCGCGGCAGGTCGTCGCCGCGCTGCGCGGCGACGACCTCGACGCCGAGTTGCGCCAGTACGTAGTGGTACGGGTAGGAGCCGCCGTCGGGCTTCTGCGGCCGGAACCGGTCCACTACCCCCAACTTCTGCATCAGGGCCCGCAGGCGTTCCTGGGCGTAATCGACCGAGGGGAAAAGGGCATTGGCGATCTGGAAGGAGGTGAGAACACCGTGATCGGCCAGCCAGCCGAGCAGGACGAGGTCGCGGCCGGTGAGCTGGGACTGCACACGAAGCAGCTGATCAGGCATGCGCCATCACCATCCCCGGGGGGAGAGACCCAGTCGGAGGGTCTGTCGCATCACGACAGACGTTGCTGACAGCGGCCCTGACCTGGGCTGTGAGCCGAACCGAAGGGTCCGTTCGGGGGTCCTGTTGAAGCGGGACGCCAAGTGGGACACCCAGCAGGACCCGCAACGGGAGGTCAAGCCCGTTGCTGTCCATGTGGAGACGATCAGGTGCGGATGGGTCAGCGAGGTTTGCTGACCCGTTCGAGCAGATGATTGCGGACATCGCAGATGGAGCCTTTCGATAGGAGTTCGGGCCGTACGGCAAGGTGGGTCGGCCGAGCCAGGTCCACGCCTGGCGGGGTGGTAACCGATTGCTTTCGCGCGGTCGCTGTCCGAAGAGGTAGCGTCCATCGATTGAAGTGATGTAGCCGCACGTGTCCAGCCGACCGACTTTCGGGGGTTGCATGCCATGCCTGGGCGGCAAGCGATCGATCCAGCGTTCGGGACGTGTCTGAAGGCGCTGCGGTTGAAGCGGCGCCTGTCGCTTCGTCGGCTTGGTCAGCAGATCCACTGCTCTCACGGCTACCTCTGGGATCTGGAGGCCGGTCTGAAGCGTCCGAGCCCATCCGTGCTGGCGCTTCTTGAGGCGGCGTTGGGCGCGGGCGGCGAGCTACTCGCGTTGGCATCGGTGGTGTCAGCCGACGCTGGTGAGTCGTCAGCAGCCGCGGTTACCTCCGGTCCGACCGTTATCCCGGGGCTAGAGTTCGCAGCGGATTGGCAACGCGGTGTTGCCGTGGCGACCGAGCTGTGGCGGGACGATATGCAACGGCGGAATCTGCTCCGAGGCGTCGGCTTCAGCGCGGCGGCGTATCTTTCACCAGCCGTGCGCTGGCTGACCGCGCCATTGGACGAGCAACCCTCAAGCGCTGGCGAGCGCCTCGTCGGGGAACCGGAAATCGAAGCGGTGCGGCGCATTACCGGCGTCTACCGGTCGCTGGACAACCAGTACGGCGGGACGCGGGTCCGAGACAGTGTGGTGCGGTTTCTCGACACCGAGGTGGCTGGGCTGCTACGCGGCCGATACGACCAACGAACAGGCCGAGCCCTGATGTCCGCTGCTGCCGAAGCGACGCAGCTGGCCGGTTGGTCGTCGTACGACGCCGGCATGCACGGGCTCGCGCAGCGATACATGGTGCAGGCGTTGCGACTGGCCGCCTCAGCGGGTGATCGACCGCTGGGCGCGGAGATCCTGGCGGCGATGAGTCACCAGGCGGCTTACCTCCGTGCCTCGTCGGAGGCGGTGGATCTGGCTCGTGCGGCCGGGCTGATGGCGATTCAGGCCGGCATCACGGCGATTGAGGCGGAGTCGGCGGTACTTGAGGCGCAGGGCCACGCGGTCGGGGGCGACGAGGCGGCGTGCGCCGCCGCGCTCGACCGGGCCGAGCGCGCCTTCGACCGCGCCGAGTGCGGCAGCGGCCCGCAGTGGATTGGCTACTTCGACGAGGCGTACCTTTCGGCGAAGTTCGGGCACTGCTTCACCGCCCTGGGGCAGGGGAAGACAGCGGCACGCTTCGCGGTCCGCTCGCTCGACATGGACGGCCAGGCTTACGCCCGCGGACGCCAATTCAATCTCGCGCTCCTGGCGGTGGCTCGCGTGCAGTCCGGCGAACCCGAACAGGCTGCCGTCGTAGGTGTGCAGGCGGCTACGGCAGCAGAGCAGTTGAGCTCTCGCCGAGCGCGGGACTACCTGGCCGACCTAGCCGATCGGCTCAGCCCCTACCAGGGGCTATCTGCCGTCAACGAGTTCAACGAGCGGGTCCAGCCGCTTCTGCGATCGGCCTAGATTCGCCCGGATGCCTTGGCGAGCAGAGCGGCGAGCAGACCGGTGACCGAGCCCGCGCCAACGATCTCGCCCGCGTCGATGCGTTGCTGAACCTCCGACAGCGGGATCCATCCGAGCCGTTCGGTCTCGTTGATGTCCGGCGCCGCGCCAGTGGGCTCGGCACCTCGGGAGAGGTAGACGACGTTCGGTTGATCGATGGTCCCCACCATGGGCTGGAAGGCGACCAGCGGCTCCATGCTCTTCGGCCGCCACCCTGTCTCCTCCTCGACCTCCCGGGCTGCGCACACGGCCGAATCCTCATCCGGGTCGAGGTAACCGCCGGGAAGTTCCCACACCCAGCGGTCGATGATGAATCGGTGCCGCCACATCATCAGGACCCGGTCGGCGTCGTCGAGAACAACCACCATCGCGGCAGCCGGGACACGCAGTACGTACTGCTCGAAACGCACGCCGTCCGGTAACTCCACGTCCGCGACGCTGAGTACCGCGCGTCGCGTGTCGTCGATGACGCGCTCGCCGTGAATCGTCCACTCGCTGGCCCGTCGGGCGTCCGTGGTCATGGCATCACCCTAAATCAGCCATCGGTGTCCTTGCTTGTCCGGGCAGAAGCGTCGGCTGACACCGGCTGACACCGGCAC
This sequence comes from Micromonospora sp. ALFpr18c, assembly GCF_008868155.1. Lineage (GTDB taxonomy): Bacteria > Actinomycetota > Actinomycetes > Mycobacteriales > Micromonosporaceae > Micromonospora. Next base: position 12,701 of record NZ_WBKR01000147.1, on the reverse strand, counting down.
CGCCCCTCTCACGCTCCGTTGGCGCGAGGCTACTGATCGACGGATGTGGTGGTCACATGCGACGGGTCAGGTGGCCCGACCCCGTGCATTCGTCAGTCCTGCCGCCCCTCGACGGGAGATAGCAGATGACCAGCGCCACGGCAGCCAAGACCACCGCAGGGACAGACGGCACCGCGCCCAGATACAGCCGGGACGTGCTCCGCTCCTTCCTCCACGACAGGTCGCCCACCTCGAACGAGCGATGGCGCCGATGGTGCACCGGACTGATCCGGGACGCTCACCTCAGCGCGCCGGATCTGCTCGACTGGTGGACTGAGGTTGTCGAGTTCGACCCTGTGCTCCGCAGACACGTCACGCGACCCATCGACGTGCCAGACGACACGGTGGTCGTCGCCGGCAGCGGCAAGGAACAGTTCAAGACCTTCAACGTCAGCACCGCTGCGGCGATCCTCGCCGCCGCAGCCGGCACCCCCGTTGTCAAGGGTGTCTCCCGGTCGGTGTCCGCGATCTCGGGCGCCGCTGACATCCTCGACGTCCTCCGGATCAGGCCCGTGGCTGACCTGGCGAGCATCCCGGACGCGATGCGGAAGACCAACATCGCCTTCGTCTCCTACCCGCTGTTCTGCCCCCGGTACGCGGCCAGGTATGACGGCGTCTTCGACACCATCAACCCCGCGAGCTTCTTCATGCCGGTGGCGACGCTGTGCGTGCGGGCATCCCGCTTCCTGTTCGGCCTCGCCCACACCGACGTGGAACTGTCAGCACGCGCCCTTCAGAGCATCCGGCCCGACATCCCAGCCGGGGCGGTCGTCTCGACCGACCTCACCGACGGCGAGACCGTGGACGAGTACTGCGGCGTCGGCAACGCGCACCTCGCACGCATCACCTCCGGACTGTTGAGCGCGACCATCCGCGCGAACGATGCTCCCACGAGGGAGTGGCGCGCCGCCGTTGCTCATCGACCGACCCACGCAGGCAATGCCGCACTCGCTGCCGAAGCACTCGCACCCGCCGGCGACACACCCGCCACCCGCCTTGTCGAGCTGAACGCCGCGCTCATCGTCGACTCCGGTGCAGCCACCAAGGACTCGCTCCAGCGGGTGCGGCACGCCCGGCGATCTGGTGAAGCCATGCGCCTGCTCACGAGGCTGTCCGAGAGCCGATAACCCCACATCAAGGAGGGCAGATGCCAGCCATATCGATGGACCAGCACACCACCGAGGCCGTCGCCGGACACCTGGGACCGGCCGCTATCCGCTTCACCCACAACGACGGCGCCGTACCGGTCCTGGACCCTGACGTACGCGACTCGATGGCCATCGTCACCGGATTCGGCCCGACGAACGCGCCGACCGCCGGCACCCTGTCGGTCATGCTCGGCGCGGTGGAACTTCAGCGGCAGCTACACGCGCCGATGACGGTCATCATCTCCGACCTCGGCGCGTGGAACTCCCGTAACGTCGCCTGGTCGACCCTGGTCCAGGTCCGCGACCAGATGTTCGCCTTCCTCATCGCACTCGGGCTGGACCGCGACGCCACCGACCTGCGGTCCCACCTTGACCACGCCAACCTCGTGCGCGCCGGACGCATCGCCCGATACCTCTCCCGGGCCGACTTCCAGGAGCACCGCGAGAGCCTGCTGGAGCTGTACGCCGACCACGGCCTGCTCGGCAGCGAAATCGGAGTGGTCACCGACTCGCTGTACACCGTGGCCGACGTACTCGGCCCCTTCGACCACGGCGCCAAGCACGTCCTCATGGTCTCCGGCATGGAAGAGGCGTACTTCACCGACCTCGCCCGCCTCGTCCTCGAACGTCAGGCCAACGCCCGCGAGTTGGGCCTCGGTTGGACCGGGAACATCGGCGCGCTGTACTTCCGTGTGCTCGAAGGGCTCGCCGGCTACCCCAAGATGTCCAAGAGCATTCCGGCGTCGAGCATCCACCTCAACATGTCGCCCCACGAAGTGGCCGAGCGGGTGATGCGCGACGATCAGACGAGCCAACCCGCGGTGCTCTCCGCGATCGAGCTTGCCAGCGGGTGGGATGCCACCTCCGCCGCTGCCGCCCGCGAGGCGTTCGCGCACCGCGAGGCCCAGCCAGGCCCGTGGCACGAGATTCGAGCCGAGTTCTGTGCGACCTTCAACCGGTACGCCACGCTGTGGAAGCAGTCCGCCTCGTGACAACTGCGGTGGTGCTCCTCGGCGCCTCCGGGCGCTTGGGCCGTCAGCTGGTGCCGCTGCTGTCGGCCGCTGGCATCGACACGATCGCGGTGGCACGCTCACCCGGCATCGGCAAGCCGAGCGCCGCTGAGTGGATCTCCGCTGACCTCACGAACTGTACGGACCAGACGAGGGTCGTCAACGCCGTCGGTCTGCGATGCGGTGGTCCGAAGCGGGTGGCCGTTATCGACCTGGTCCTCGACCGCAGCGGTGTCGAGGGCATGCGGCGCAGCGTTCGAGCCGCGACCGACACTGTGCTGCGGTTGCGGGATCGGCTTCGGGAGTGCGCCGCCCAGCCCCACCTGGTCGCTGCCAGCACCACCGCCGTTCTCGCCCCAGGCCTGTACCAGACGCCCTACGGGCTGGCGAAACGGCGTCAGGTCATCACGTATGCCAGCGCCGGTCTACCCGGTGTCGCACTGCTGCTCCCCGTGTTGCGCAAGGGCGAGGAAGAGGCAGCGTCACCGTGCTGGCCGTTGTGGTCGTACGACCACGCCGCGCACCAGCTGCATGTGGCGGCAAGTGCGCCGCTCAGCTCCCGATTCGTCGTCCAGGTGCCCAGCTTTGTCGGTGACCACCCGGCCATGAGTGACGGGCGGGGCGGCGCAGCGACGCCCTCGGTGCTGATGGCTCACCTCCGGTGCCTGCTGACCGAACGCGACAGCATGCAAGCCCACCGGAGCGCCGCCCGCGGACGGCTGCGCTGGTCTCCAGCTCGCATCCGGCGTCGAGTCGACCATCACCTCGCACCCGCGGAGCTCGTCCGCCGCTTTGCCGACCGCTACCACGTCACGGTTCTCCGAGACCGCGACGTCCATCGTCCCGACGGAGGAGGCTTGCCACCTCATGCCTGATTCGAGGAGAAAGGTATTGGTCGTCGGTGCCGGGCTATGCGGCTTGGCTATCGCCACGACCGCCGCCCGGCGCGGGTTCGACGTCCTTTGCGTAGGCGACGGCCGTCCCGGAGCGTCCTTGGCGAACTTCGGACAACTGCACTCCGGCGCTGTCCTGGCACCGGTTCTACCTGACGTCGCCGAGGCCTGCTGGCAGTACAGGAACGACTGGCCAGACGAATTACTCCGCCCCGCCCTGGTAGGCGAGCCGCATGGCTACGCCCTGTTCGCCGAGACCGCGGCCGTGCATACGTACCGCACTGCCTGGCAGCACATCGGCATCGATGTCGAGGAGATCAGCCCGGACCGCTCACCCGCGAGCGCGGCTCATCTTCCCGCTGCCGCCGCCTTTCGTATCCCGGACTTCAGCGTCAACCTCGACATCCTGCACGCCCGCACCAGAGCATTCGCCCACGACTGCGGGGTGTCGCTGCTGTCGCAGCGCCGGGCCACGCTGCGACGCAACCAGGAGACGACGCTGGTGACCGTCCCCGACCTCAGCGACAGCCCCGCCCTGGTCGTGTTGGCAGCCGGTGCCGACACTCCCGACCTGCTGGCTCGGGCGGGCGTCGCGCACACGCTCCGGCAACGTCGCATCGCGTGGGGTCGGCACGCCGGGGCTCAACCGGATGCCCTGGCCTACTGGCTCGACGGAGACCTACTGGCCATCAGCCCCGACCACGCCGACGCCCGCGTCGGCCTGCCAAGCGTCAACGGCGAGTACGGCACGGACGAGATCGAGTACGCGCGGATCCGGACGGCGCTCGTCCGGCGCGGGCTGCACCGGTCAGATGCCGATCTCAGCCTGCAGTGGGGAACTGTCTGCGAACCTGTGACAACTCGCGCTGCTCCGACCAGCTTCGTGGCGGATCTTCGTGATCCCCCCGCTGGTTGGAGTCGAGCCCCCAACCTGGTCGTCGCGGTGCCCGGCAAGTGGACCACCGCGTGGCACTGCGCCGAACGCGTCGTCAACGCCCTCGAACAGGAACGTCGGCTCAGCTGATTCCGACGGCGTCGCGGACCCGCTCAAGCACCGGCCGGGTCTGCTTGCGGGCCTTGTCCGCACCATGCGCCAGCAGGTCGTCAAGCTCGCTACCCGAAGCCACGAGCGCCTCGTACCGGTCGCGCATCGGCGCGAACCGATCGTTCAACGCCTCGGTCAGCTGCGCCTTGACCTCCCCCCAGCCCATTCCGCCCGCGATCAGCCGAGCCCTGGTCTCGGCGACCACGGCGGGGTCACCGAACCGCTCCAAGAGCGTGAACACGGAAGAGGAGTCCGGCTCCTTGGGTGCCTCTACCGGGACGCTGTCTGTCGTGATCCGACGGATGACCTTCTTCAGGGCCGGCTCCGGGGCGAACAGCGGGATCGTGTTGCCGTACGACTTGCTCATCTTCCGGCCGTCGGTGCCGGGCAGCGTGTGCGCGGTCCCTTCCTCGGGCACGACGGGCTTCGGGATCTTCAGCTTGTACCGGTCGCCGTAGATGCTGTTGAACGAGCCCGCGATGTCGGCGGCGTACTCGACGTGCTGAAGCTGGTCGCGGCCGACCGGCACCACGTCAGCCTCGACGATCAGGATGTCGACAGCCATGAGCACCGGGTAGTTGAACAGACCCATGTTCACGCCCGCGTCGAGGTCTTCCCTACCGGCCTCGCGGTTGCGGTCACGCGCCGCCTTGTACGCGTGAGCCCGGTTCATCAGCCCCTTCGCGGACATGCAGGACATCACCCACGCCAGCTCGAAGATCTCCGGGATGTCGGACTGGCGGTAGAAGGTAGTCCGGTCCGGGTCCAAGCCCGCGGCCAGCCAGGTCGCCGCGACCGACCGGGTGTAATGCCGCAGCAGAGCAGGATCACGGACCGTCGTGAGCGCGTGGTAGTCAGCGATGAAGTACATCGACTCGTAGCTGTCCGTCAAGTCGAGCGCGGGCAGGATCGCACCGACGTAGTTACCCAGGTGCGGCTCGCCCGTCGGCTTGATGCCCGTCAGCGAGACCTTACGCGCCGTAGAACCCATACCCCGACATTACTACGCGGCCGAGTCTGGTCGATGTCCTTGTCGGCCTTGGCGAGCGGTGGATGGACCTGTCAGTTGGTCGGCAAGAAGAGCATTCTCGGCAAGTCCGCCATGCTGCTGAAGAGCGCGTCAGCGCCATCGAGCGTCCGATCTCTCGCCGGCACGAAGCCGAGTACCCGCATACCCGCCGCCCGAGCAGCGGCGATCCCGGACTCGCTGTCCTCTACCACCACACAGCGCCGTGGGTCGGCGCCCAGCCGCTCGGCCGCCAGGAGGAAGACATCCGGGGCCGGCTTGCCCCGCATGACGTCGGCGGCGGTGAAGATCCTGTCCTCGAAGTAGCCCGCGAGTCCACTCGTCCGCAGCGTGAGGGCCACCTTCTCGGCCCGCCCGTTCGACGCTACGCAGAACGGAAATTCCAGCAGGCGGATCACGTCCAGCACGCCGGGCACCGGACGTACCCGAGCACGAAGGGCCTCGTCAACAGAGCGTGTGAGCGAGTTGAACCATCCCACCGAGGCGGAGGTGCCCAGTAGCGCGACGACCCGATCAGTGGCCCTGTCCTGGGTCAAGCCCGCGAACTCCCGCTCGCACTCCGCGTCGGTGATCTCCACGCCGAGCTGTCGTAGCTGCTCCGCCAGCACACCCGCGACGATCGACTCGCTGTCAACGAGCACCCCGTCACAGTCGAAGATGACGAGGTCGGGCCGACGTCCGTGGGTCGCTTCGCGATCACCCTTCACCCCTCGATTCTTCCCCGTCGAGCGGTCCCGCGGCGAGATGCGAGGACAGCGCCAACCGATACCCTGAGGCTCCGGCAACGCGGGGCGAATCGCCTGTACCGAGGGTTGGGAGAGGGTTTTACGGTGGTGTCGGCTCTCTGCGGTGTGCGGCGAGCACGGACCCGACGACGATCGCTGCGAGCCCGAGGATTGCGAACACGCTGATCTGCTCGCGGAGGAAGGCCACGCCGAAGGCGACGGCGAAGGCGGGTGACAGGTAGAACGCCAGGGCGGCGCGGGCGGGGCCGACGCGGGTGATGAGCGCGTAGAACAGGGCGAGCGTCGCGCCGGTGCACACGATCCCGAGCACGAGGAGCGCACCGGTCGCTTCCGCTCCGGGTAGCCGCGTCGGGATCGTCGCGGAGGCCGGAACGACCACGGCTGCGGTGGTGACGAGCATGGCGGAAGTGGCGACGCCGAGGGACGGGGTCTCGGCGTACCGGCGGTGGATCAACATCGCGCCAGCGGCGTAGCACACGGCCGCGATGAGGATGAGGGTGCCGCCGATCAGCGCCATGCGGCCTCCGCGCAGGTCAACGCCGAAGAGCATGACCACGCCGACCAGACCGAGGACGATGCCGGTCAGGCCCTTCCAGCCCTGTGGGCGTTCGTCGGGCGCGTAGCGGAGGGCGAGGAGCGCGACGAACAGTGGTTGCGCGCCGACGAGGATGCCGGCGACGCTGGCCGAGACGTACTGCTGCCCGTAGGTGAGCAGCAGCAGCGGCGCGGTGGATTGCACCAACACCGTCTCGATAATCGCCCGAGGATTACGCCAGATCAGCCGAAGGGCGTCCCGACGTACCGCGAAGGGAAGCAGGAGAAGCGCCGCGAGGAGTACCCGTCCGAGGACAACGAGCGTCGGCGAGAAGTCGCGCAGGGCTACGGTGATGAGCGGATAGACCGCGCCCCAGAGGGCGGACAAGATGACCAGTTCGATCCAGGAGCGGCGGGTCACAGCGGGTCGTGACGGGTCGGCGTGCGCACGCGTCCTAGTTAATCAGCACCTGCCGGTAGAGGCTCTGCACGCAGTCGAGCGCGGTCCAGGGCAGCAGGTCGACCAAGAGCTGGCGGAGGCGCTTGCGGTTGCGTTCGGAGCCGGTGCGTCGGGCGAGGATGTCGGCCTGGGTGGCGGCGTGGCAGGACTGCTCGATTTGGTTCATTTGCGTGTAGGCGACAGCGAGGTCGATGAACGTGCCGGAGCGTTCCCGGACGAAGTCGGCGGGCAGCAGGGTCAGCGCCTCGTACAGGGAGCGGGTCGCTTCGGTGGGGCGGCTCAGCCGGGTGAGGCATCGGCCCTTGAGTCGCGCGGCGTGGCAGTCGGCGTTGAAGAAGCTCAGCCAGGAAGGTGTGTTGTCAACGCTCACGCCGTCGAAGACCCGTTCAGCCTCGGACAGCGCGGTCATGCCCCGGCGCGGCTCGTCGAGGAATCCGTACGCCTCACCGGTGGCCTCACCCAACCAGGAATTCACGGCGGCCGGGATGCCCTGTCCGCCGACCTCGCGAGCGGTGCCCAGCAGGCTGAGGGCGGTGCGGCCGTCCCCGCGATGCAGGTGGATCTGGCTGAGAACGCCGAGACCGTAGGAGTGCAGGGCGCGGTCGTTCGCTTTCTCCGCGAGCGAGATCGTGAGGCGGCAGTATCCGTGTGCCTGCTGGTAGCGCTGGGCGTCGATGGCGAACCAGGCCGCGAGTTGGGCGGCGTCGCCGGCAGCGCGCAGCAGCCTGTGGTGGGTGCTGGTGTTGGTCGTGCGGTTGCTGACCTCCAGCATCCGGTGCAGGTGAGCGCCAACGTCCGCGGTCACCCGGCCTGAGCCTTCTCGGTAGTCGAGGCGCCGGTAGGTGTCGGTGAGGATCTCGAAGTCCTCAACGATCCGATTGGTGACTCGGGTCAGGACCGCGCCGGTGGGCAACGGAGCGCCCGTGGGGCGCTCGCTGGTCGACCGACCGGCGTGTGTCTCCGGTTCGCTCGCGCCCAGGACCGCCGTATCGAGGTGGCTGTGGTCCTCCCCGCCGAGCAGCTCGCCGGCGGCGCACCGGTAGAGGAAGGCCAACTTGTTCAACGTGTCCAACGACGGGGCCCGGCCCGCCGAACCCGGCCAGATCTCCCAGTAAGAAATCTGCTTGGCGGTCTTCGGCGCGTCCGCGTCGGGCCACTGCTCGTTCCACCGTTGCGCCACATCGGCCTGCGTCAGGCCGTGAGCGAGGCGGAAGGCCACTCGCGGGTTGAAGCGGTACCGCTGCCGCCAATGCGAGGCGATCTGCCGGTACGTCCAACCGCTGGCGCGAAGCTCGTCGGCCTCCCGCTGATAGCTACGTGCGCTTCTCGCCATCCCCCGCCTCCGCCTCCTGGTCGCCGTGGGTTGCACGTTAGCGATCACCATCGCTGTGACGGAAGCCATCCGCGCGAGTACTCCCCGTGATCCGTGGAGTACCGGTGAGTCGGTGGTCCCCACCAACGGGGGTCGATCTTTCCCGCCCCGGACGCGACCCTCGATCACAACGCGGATCGCCTGTTCACAGGGCATTGCCTAGCGGCACGCGATCCAGAAACGGCCGCAATGCGGGTGCGGATGACGTCGCGCTCAACCAAGTTCCCGCGACCGCCGCAACGAAGCGCCGTGTCCGTGTAGTTGATCTCAATAGAGAGGACCACTGATGTACGAGCAGGACGAATTAGCTCGCTACGGCTACCGCCAGGAGTTGGCCCGGAGGTTGCGCTTCCGAGACTTGGTCGCGTACGGCCTGGTGTACATGGTGCCGATCGCGCCGATGGCGATCTTCGGCAGCGTTTACGCCGGCTCCGGTGGCATGGTGGCCTTGGCGTACGCGATCGGCGTGGTGGCGCTGGTGTTCACCGCGTTCTCCTACGCGCAGATGGTCAAGGCGTTCCCCATGAGCGGCAGCGTCTACAACTACGCCGGTCGGGGCATCAGCCCGCCGGTGGGTTTCCTGGCCGGCTGGGTGATCCTCCTCGATTACGTGCTCGTGCCTGGCCTGCTGTACCTGGTGGCGTCGATGGCGATGCACGCCACGGTCCCGTCGGTGCCGGTGTGGCTGTGGCTGCTCGGGTTCGTGGCGGTCAACACGGTCGTCAACTCGGTCGGGATCCGGATGACCGCGGTGGTCACTCGGGTCATGCTCGTCGGCGAGTTGATCGTCCTGGCGATCTTCTTGGCCATTGCCGGCTGGGCCCTCGCCTCGGGCAGGGGCCGGTTCAGCTGGGAGGCGTTCTACAACGCCGACACCTTCACCTGGTCGCTCGTCGCGGGCGCGGTGTCGATCGCGGTGCTGTCGTTCCTCGGCTTCGACGGCATCAGCATGCTGGCCGAGGAGACCAAGGGCGGTTCCCGCCAGATCGGCCGCGCCATGGCCGCCGTCCTGATCCTGGCCGGGGTGCTGTTCATCGTCCAGACGTGGCTGGCCGCGATGCTCGTGCCCGACCCGGACGGTCTCCTGGCGAACGGTGACCCGAACGGCACCGCCTTTTACGACGCCGCCGCCGTGGCCGGCGGAGGCTGGCTGGCGACGTTGTGCGCGGTCGCGACCGCCATCGCCTGGGGCCTGCCGAACTCGATGGTCGCGCAGGTCGCCACGTCCCGACTGCTGTACGCGATGGCCCGCGACCGGCAACTGCCCGCGTTCCTCGCGAAGGTGTCGATCCGCCGCAACGTGCCGATCAACGCCACTTTGCTTACCGGCGCTGTGTCCCTCGCGCTGGGCCTGTACATGGCGACCCGGGCGGATGGGATCACGCTGCTGTCGTCGCTGATCAACTTCGGGGCGATGGTCGCCTTCCTGGTCCTGCACGTCTCCGTGGTCGTGCACCACCTCGTCCGCCGCCGCAGTCGCAACTGGTGGGCACACCTGGTCATGCCCGGTATCGGCTTCGCGATCCTCGCCTACGTCGTGGTCAACGCGAACATCGCCGCGCAGCGCCTCGGCCTGGCCTGGCTCGCTCTCGGGGTCTTGGTGCTCGCCGGCCTGTACCTGTCTGGCCGCCGGCCGGTGTTGTCGGGTCTGGCGCCCGCGCAGCCGCAAGCACGCGACGTGGAGCGGGTGTGACAGCCATGGACACGATCACCTACCGTCCCGCCCGCGACGAGCTGGCCTACACCTTCGGCGGGCGGATGCCGGTGGCGCACGTCCGCTCCGGAGACGTGCTGCGGGTCTTCACCGAGGACTGCTTCGGCGGCCTCGTGCGCGGCCCGGCGGACCTGCCGTCGCGGGTGTGCCGCATGCCGTACCTGAACCCGGTGTCAGGGCCGTTCTTCGTCGAGGACGCCGAGCCTGGCGACACCCTCGCCATCCACCTCGCCGCGATTACGCCGGCCCGTGACTGGGGTGTGTCATCGACCTTCCCGCACTTCGGGGCGCTGACCTCCACCTCCCACACCGCCACCCTTCAGCCGGCGCTGGAGGAGCGGGTATGGGTGTACGGCATCGACCGGGAAGCCGGGACGGCCCGCTTCCAGGCCACGGGCAGCGACCACAGCGTCGACCTGCCCCTGGATCCGATGATCGGCACGATCGGGGTCGCGCCCGGCGGGTTCGAGGCCCGCTCCACGACCGTTCCGGACGCCCATGGCGGGAACCTTGACACTCCCGAGCTGCGTGCCGGTGCCACGCTTTATCTGGGGGTGAACGTTCATGGGGCGATGCTGGCCCTCGGCGACGGGCACGCCCGTCAGGGTGAGGGTGAGGCCTGCGGGGTCGGGGTGGAAATCGCCACGACCACCACCCTGATCATCGAGGTCATCAAAGGAACCGCGACGGTGTGGCCCCGAGTGGAGACCGATCGGGAAATCATGTCGATCGGCTGTGCCAGGCCCTTGGAGGACGCCTACCGGATCGCCCACCGCGACCTGGTCGGCTGGACGAGCACGCTCACCGGCCTGGATGAGCTCGACGCCTACCAGCTCGTCTCGCAGGCCGGCAGGGCGCCGATCGGCAACGTGTGCGACCCGAACTACACCGTTCTCGCCGCCGCCGACAAGACGCTGCTACCGGCCCCGACCGCCGCCTACGGCGGGGTGCACGCCCGGCTGCGGCAGCACGCGGCCGGACTGCGATAGGGGCCGGCGATGACCGCGTCGATTCCGCAACTGCCGCTGCGCGACGAGTTGTTCCTGCTCGGCCACAACGACGACACCGGCCAACCCCACGTCCACCGCCAAGCCCTCGCCCTCGGGATGGCCGGCGCGGTCCTGACCGACCTGTTCCTCGCCGGGCGGATCGCCCTCGACGACGACGGCAGCCCGGGCGGGCACCAGCGGCTGTGGCTGCACCTGGACCAGCCCGTCGCCGACCTGATCGCCGACACCGCCATCGCCTCCGTCCGCTACGCCAACCCCGCCCCGACGCTGCGGGGATGGCTGACCTGGTTCGCCGACGACCTGTACGAACGCACCCGCGCCGGCCTGCACGCCGGCGGCATCCTGCGCCACACCACCCACCGCCGACTCGGCGGCCTCGCCCGCGCCGACCGCTACCTCGTTACCGACACCAAGTGGGCGGTCGTCGCCCGGGCCCGGCTGCGTTACCTCGCCGTCGGCCGCGACCAGCCCGACAACCACACCGCCGCCCTCGCCGGCCTCGTCGCCGTCCTCGGCCTGACAGAGCACCTCTACCTCGATGAGGACACCGCCGCTCTCACCGGTCAGCTGCGGGCTATCGCCGAGCAGCACCACCGGCCGGTACGCGACATCACCACGGCCGTCGACGCCGCCGTCGGTGACCTCGCCACCGCCGCCTACCGATAAGCGCTCAAAACAAGGAGGCCGACCTGATGGACGCTGACGTGCGCATCCGCGCCGCCCGCTGGGCGGACAAAGATCCCGTCGCGGCGCTGATCGCCGCCGCCCTGCACTCCACGCCGCTCGCCGCGTGGCTCGTGCCCGACCCGGCCCTGCGGCGCCGGGTGCTGACCGACGTCCTGGCGATCTGGGTGGAGCACGCCATGTTCTACGGCGACAGCCACGTCACCGACGACCTCACCGCCGCCACCGTCGGGTTCCACCGCTACCGACCCATCCCACCACCGGCCAACTACCGCAGCAGGCTTGCCGACGCCGCGGGTCCACACGTCGACCGCTTCGACCAGCTCGACACCCTGCTGTCCGCGTCGCGGCCCACCGAGCCGCACTACCACCTGGCGTTCCTCGCCGTACACCCCGACGCAAGCGGCGCCGGGCGAGCGACGGCGATGCTCACCCACCACCGCAGCCGACTCGACCGCATCGACCTGCCCTCCTGGACCGACACCACCACCGACGCCCACACCCTGTACACCCGCCACGGCTACAACCCACGACCGCCGGTCACCCTGCCCGACGGGCCTGTCCTGCAGCCCATGCGCCGCAACCCCGGCTCCCGCCCTGGCACCTGGCCCAGTAACCGCGCCCACCCCGCCGCACCCCGGCCAGATGGCTCTCAACCCGCCAGCAGCGGGCCGGCGATGAGGTCCAGATAGCAGGAACCGCCAGCAAGAGTCACGCCCGGAACCCGCCCAGCGACCTGCGGCGCCATCGTCGCGGTGGACGACCGCCCCTGCCAGGCCGGCTCCGTGCCGCGCTGTCCAGGCGGTTGCCGTCACTCACTCCCGCCCCTGACGCATCTGTTCGAGGAACAACCAGCCGATGGCCTACCCCCGCAAGTACTCCCACGACTTCATCGACGCCACCATCCAACAGGTGACCGCCCTGCGCGACAGCGGACACCGCGGTCCGATCACCGCCGTCGCCCGCGAACTCAACCTCGACCGGCGCCTCGTGCAGCAATGGATCAGCAAGACCAGAAC
>NZ_WBKR01000146.1 GCF_008868155.1 Micromonospora sp. ALFpr18c | reverse complement strand
CGGTGCGAGTGTGCTGCTGCTGGACCGGGCCGACTTTCCCCGGGACAAGGCGTGCGGCGACGGGATCGCGGCCCACTCGGTGGATGTGCTCGCCGAGCTGGGGGTGCCCGAGGCGATGGCCGGCTACGCCCCGCTGCCCGCGCTGCGCATGGTCGCCCCCGGTGGCGGGTCGGTGGCGCGGGCGCTGCCCCGACCGGCGTACACCGTGCCCCGGGAGGTCTTCGACGCGCGGCTGGTGGCGGCTGCGGTGGCCGCCGGCGCGCAGTTGCGGCGGCACGCCGTGCGCCGGGTCGAGCCCCGGGCGGACCGGGTGGTGCTCGACGGGGAGGTGTCCGGCCGGGTGGTGGTCGGCGCGGACGGCGCCGGCTCGGTGGTACGTCGCGCCCTCGGCCACCGCCCGAACCCCGACCGGCACCTGGCGTTGGCCATCCGGGGGTACGCGCCGGCCTTGCCCGGCCCGTCCGAGCAGCTCATCGTCACGTCGCAGGCGCGCTGGCCGGCGTACGCCTGGTCCTTTCCGATCGGCGACGGGCGGGCGAACGTCGGGTACGGGGAGGTGCTGCGCGGCGAGCCGCTGAGCCGGGGTTACCTGCTGGATCGGCTGGCCGCGCTGCTGCCCGGCACCGATCTGGCGACGGTGACCGCGCTGCGCGCCCACCACCTGCCGCTGTCCACCCACCGGCCGGCGCCGGGGCAGGGTCGGACGCTGCTGGCCGGTGACGCGCTGTCGCTGATCAATCCGTTCACCGGGGAGGGCATCTTCTACGCGCTGCTCTCCGGGGCGCTGGCCGGTACGGCGGCCGCCCGCGCGCCCGAGACCGCCGCGCGCCGCTATGCCGACGGGTTGCGCCGCCGTCTCGGCACCCATCTGCGGCACAGCTCGGTGGCCGCCTGGCTGGCGCGACGACGGAGGGTGGTCGACGCGGCGGTGCGGGCGGCGCGCCGCGACGACCGGGTATTCGACGACGTGGTCGAATTGGGGCTGGGTGACGGGCGGCTTACCGCCCGCACCCTGGCCATGATCGGTGCCGGTCTGCCCGGCGGGGATCGGCCTCCCCGGCGGTGATCCGGCTGGCGGGTCGCTACGCTGCTAGGTGATGACGCTGCGGAACCTTATCTACTCCGTGTACGAGCGCCGCCTCACGGCGAAGCTCGCGGGTAAGCCGGTGCCCCGACACGTCGGGGTGATGTGCGACGGCAACCGCCGCTGGGCGAGGGAGATGGGCTTCGTCGACCCGAACGACGGGCACCGGGTCGGCGCGGCGAAGATCAAGCATGTGCTCGGCTGGTGCGACCAGGCCGGCATCGGGCACGTGACCCTCTACCTGCTGGCCACCGACAACCTGCGCCGCCCGGCCAGTGAACTGGATCCACTGCTGAAGATCATCGAGGATCTGGTGGTGGAGCTGGCCGAGGACGGCAACCCGTGGCGGCTGCGTATCGTCGGCGCGCTCGACCTGCTGCCGGCGCAGACCGCGGCGGCGCTCAAGGGCGCCGAGGAGCGCACCCGCGAGCGCAGCGGCGGCGCGGAGGTCAACATCGCGGTGGGCTACGGCGGCCGGCGGGAGATCACCGACGCGGTCCGCTCGCTCCTGCTGGAGCACGCGGCCTCCGGCGGCACCATCGAGGAGCTGGCCGAGGTGCTGGACGTCGAGCACATCTCCGAGCACCTCTACACCCGCGGCCAACCCGACCCCGACCTGGTCATCCGCACCAGCGGTGAGCAGCGGCTGTCCGGCTTCATGCTGTGGCAGTCCGCGCACTCGGAGTTCTACTTCTGCGAACTCAACTGGCCGGACTTCCGGCACATCGACTTTCTGCGGGCACTGCGCTCGTACGCCACGCGCCAGCGCCGCTACGGGGCCTGAGCCGAGCCCGTCAGGGCAGGTGGGTGAGCGCCTGGGTGAGGAAGTCACCCAGGGCGGCCGGGGACTCGATGGTGAGGTCGGCGGCGTTGGCCACCTCGTGGCCGGTTTCCGGGTTGGCGACCGCGACGCAGACGCCGAAGAAGTGCGGGTCGGCGGCGGCCCGGGCGCGCAGCGCGGCGAACGCCTTGATGTCCGAGACGTCGTCACCGAAATACCAGGCGCCGGTGGCGTCCCGGACGACCTCGCCGATCACCATGCCCTTGTCCCGGTCGACCGGGGGCTTGAGCTCCAGCACCATCCGCCCGGCCTGCACCCGCAGCCCCAGGCGGTCGGCCTGGGCCTGCCCCCACTGCTGGACGGTCGAGCCGAGCTGCGGCGCGGTACGCCAGTGCAGCGCCACGGAGAGCCGCTTGAACTCGACGAGGGTGCCCGGCGGCAGCTCCGTACGGGCCAGGTCGGCCAGCTCGGCCATGGTCGGCACCCAGGGCAGCGCGGCGGGCTCGGTGACGGTCTCGCCACCGGAGTGGCTGTGCTCCAGGCCGTAGAGGCCGTAGAGGTCCACGCCGGCCAGTCCGCCGAGGCGTACCCGGAGGAACTCGACCGGTCGGGCGGAGACGATCGCGACCCGTTGCACGATCGGGGCCAGCGCCTCGATCGCGGCCAGCGCCTTCGGTGCGGGGCGTACCGCGGTCGGGTCGTCGTCGACGGGCGCGAGCGTGCCGTCGAAGTCGAAGAAGAGGACCGTCCCGGCGGCCCGGTCGGCGGTGGTTCGCCAGGCCTGGTCGGCGTTCAACGGGGTCCTCGGCTGCTGATTGCCCAGATTCAACGGCGGCACGCGCGTCAGCGTACCCCGGCGATGGGGGCTCATTCCTGGCCGAGCGGACGCGCTCGGCGGCTCACGGTCACCGTTCGGCGGCTCCCCGTCCGCGACGCCCGAACGGCACCACCGCCGCCTCCTGGCCGTGGCTCAGCAGGTAGCCCTCCACGAAGCCGGTGTTGCGGTCCCCGGTGTGGTTCTCGATCTCGTTGAGTCGTGCCACCAGGAACTCGGTGAGTGCGCTGATCCGGTCGTTGAGGCGCTCGTGCAGCTCGGCGACGACGGCCAGGATGACCGCCATGCTGGCGCTGGTGAGCACGAGAAGGTTGACGAGCAGCGGAAGCTGCCCGCCATTGACCACGAGGGTCACCACGTTGCCGGTCGCCCCCAGTGTCATCGACACGGTTGCGACCACGACTGCCAACCACTTCAGGGTCATGGACAGACCCCTCCTTCTGTCCCGCAGGGCTGGGTTCGGCCTTGTCCCGTCCCCCCGCCGATGACGAGCCCAAGCAGTACGAGTAGGGACGCTAGCGTGCCCGTTCCGGCCCCGGAGCGAAACGAATGAACCTGACCAGGCGTTCTTTCGCCATCTGAGGAACTACCCTGCTTGATTCCCTCTTTTTCGGACATCGACCGGCAACGTTGGGCGGTACGCGAGGTATCTGATGGTTTCGCGGATGTGGAACTTCTCCGCGTCCGAGACGTCGGGGTCGACCAGCCGGCGCAGCAGCGCCTCCACGTCGGGGTCCATCGGAGGGGCGGGTTGGCCGGCGCGCGGGCCGGTCGCGGTGCGGTCCCAGTCGAGCGCGGCGAAGGCGGCGGCCGGATTGAGGCCCAGGCCCTCGCAGAAGGCGACCACCCGTTCGGCCTCCGGGTCGCTGGCCCAGTCGCCCCGGACCCACCGGTTGATGGTCTGCCGGGAGACGCCGGTGCGCCGCGACACCTCGGTGCCGCTCCAGGCCCGCGTCGCCCGCGCCTCGTCGAGCGCGCGCCGGACGAAGGTGGCGAAGGCGATCTTCCGCGCATTGGCCGTCTCGGTCACCCCGTGACGGTACGGCGAGGCGGCGGCGGGCGCGCGCCCGGGCGCGCCACTGTCACGTGAACGTGACGGGTTCCTCGGGTTTCCGGTAAACGATCCAGCGCCACTCTTGAGGGGTGTCACCCGGGCAGAATAGATGCCCGTAGTGGTGAAGGTAAACGGACGAAAAGCTGATACTGTCACGCTCATGGGACAACCTACGGTGTGTCACGTGCATGAGACGACTGGTGCTCACATGCGTCACGCCCCCGGTGCCGAGGGGGTGTGGTGACCGAGCTCGCCACCCGCGCCCAGGCCTTCGGGTTGATCGCCGAGGGGGTCGCCGCCGGGCTGACCGCCCCCTGGCGCCTCTACCTCGCCCGAGGCTGCCGCTATCTGTCGCTGAGCGTCGGCGACCGCACCGAGTGGAACGCCTGGCGTACCCATCTCGGCTGCCCGGAGCTGAGCGTCCGCGTGTACGACGCCGGCGGCGAGATCCGCCGGTCCTCGGTGGCCGAGGTCGTGCTGGACGGCTGCCGGATCAGCGTCGAACTGGTGGAGGAGGTCAGCACCGACGACCTGGACCGGTTGCTGGTCGCGGACCCCACCACCGTCGAGCCGGAGGAGCGATGATCCGGCGACCGGGCCGGGCCGGGGCCGCCCGATGAGCCCGTTCCTCGCGGTCTTCCTCGTCCTGGTGCTCGGCGCCACCAGCTACGCGGCCGGACGGCTGCACGGGCAGCTCAGCTACCGCATCGGCTACCGCTTCGGCTACCGGCAGGGCTACTTCGACGGTGACCGGGGCGCCTGGAACCGGCGGCGACGCGACGCCCAGGCGGCGATCGCCTCCGCCCTGTCGGTCTCCCCGGCCGGTGTCGTGCGCTCGGCCGGCACCGTGGCCCGCCCCGGCACCACCTACACCGGCTCGTCGTTCACCGCGCCGGCCGCCCCGATCACCGGGCGGCACCCGACCGGCACGCTCGTTCGACGTACCGGCTGAGCCGGCCGGCGGGCCGCCACCAGCGCGGACCCGCCGACCGGCGCCATGATCGCGGTGCGTCGTCCGCGGCGGACACGCACCGTCGGGGTCACGTCAGACCGGTGACGGTGGCCCCACCGGCCGGGATGCGCGCAGGGGGCATGCATCCCGGCCGGATCCGCCGCGCCCGCCCGACCGGCGTGCGCGGCGTTCACCGCTCGTCTCCCGAAGATCCACGGTCGCCCTCTAGCCGCGACGGGCCGCCGCCGCTAGCGTCTAGGCATGGCACGGGGTTCTCCCGGGCCAGCCGGTCCGCCCGGATCTGCGACCTCGCACACGGGGTTCCGCATCCGACCCCGTGTCCCCGGGCACCGGAGGAGGCGGAACACGGGTGGCGGGTGCCCATCCGTCGGAGCAGGCCTGTGACGACTCGCCGTACCACCGCCGGTGCCGATCAGACCCCGGCCGCGACTGCCACGACCCGCCGTGCCACCAGGAGCCGCCGTACGGCGGCGACCGCGCCGGCCGACCCCAAGGAGCCGCGACCAGCAGGCCAGGCGTTCGTCCTGGACACGTCCGTGCTGCTCTCCGATCCGGCGGCGTTCCACCGGTTCGCCGAGCACGAGGTGGTGCTGCCGCTGGTGGTCATCACCGAGTTGGAGGGCAAGCGGCACCATCCGGAGCTGGGCTGGTTCGCCCGGCAGTCGCTGCGGATGCTCGACGAACTGCGCATCCGGCACGGCCGCCTGGACACGCCGGTGCCCGCCAACGACGTCGGCGGCACCCTGCGGGTGGAGCTGAACCACACCGACGACGGGGTCCTGCCGCCGGGTTTCCGCACCGAGAGCAACGACGCCCGGATCCTCTCCGTGGCGCTCAACCTCGCCGCGGAGGGGCGGGACGTCACGCTGGTCAGCAAGGACATGCCGCTGCGGGTCAAGGCCGCCTCGGTGGGCCTGCGGGCCGACGAGTACCGGCACGGCCAGGCCAGCGACCCGACCTGGACCGGCATGTCCGAGCTGGAGCTGGGTGAGGAGCAGATCTCCTCGTTGTACGCCGGGGAGACGCTCGACGTCGACGAGGCGGCCGGGCTGCCGTGCCACACCGGCCTGGTGCTGCACTCCGGGCGGGGCTCCGCGCTGGGCCGGGTGCTGCCGGACAAGTCGGTGCGGTTGGTCCGGGGCGACCGGGAGGCGTTCGGGCTGCACGGCCGCTCGGCCGAGCAGCGGGTCGCCCTCGACCTGCTGCTGGACGAGTCGATCGGGATCGTCTCGCTGGGCGGGCGGGCCGGCACCGGCAAGTCGGCGTTGGCGCTCTGCGCGGGCCTGGAGGCGGTGATGGAGCGTCGCCGGCACAAGAAGGTGATCGTGTTCCGCCCGCTGTACGCCGTCGGCGGTCAGGAGTTGGGCTACCTGCCCGGTTCGGAGTCGGAGAAGATGTCGCCGTGGGCCCAGGCGGTCTTCGACACGCTCGGCGCGGTGGTGCACGAGAACGTGTTGGAGGAGGTCACCTCGCGGGGCATCCTCGAGGTGCTGCCGCTGACCCACATCCGGGGGCGCAGCCTGCACGACGCCTTCGTGATCGTGGATGAGGCCCAGTCGCTGGAGCGGGGGGTCCTGTTGACCGTGCTGTCCCGGATCGGTCAGGGTTCCCGGGTCGTGCTCACCCACGATGTGGCTCAGCGCGACAATCTGCGGGTCGGGCGCCACGACGGGGTGACCGCGGTGATCGAGGCGCTCAAGGGCCATCCGCTCTTCGCCCACGTCACGCTCAGCCGGTCGGAGCGGTCGCCGATCGCCGCGATGGTGACGGATCTTCTGGAGGACATCCCGCTTTGATGGTGCTTATGTAGGGTTTCGTCCGCATTTTACGTGTGGCGCAGATCACAAACACGCCGGCTGGTTTCCCATCGGCCTCACTGTGCGCGATGGTGTCCCACGAGCGCCCACGCACCACAGGTATCGCTGGTGATCGTTCGTCCCGAGCGGGGCGATATCGGCGAAGGTCGGTGCGTCGGCGCGACCGGCAACCGGTCGGGGCGCTCGCGGAACGGTCGGCGGCCAGGTGGGCCGGCACCGCGCCGCGTCCTTGCACCCGACGAAGGGACCACTTCGTGAGTCGGCTGTGGAGCCGGTTGGGCGCCCGTACGGCCGCTGTCGCGCTGCTCTCCGTGGGCGTTGCCGGTGGCTTCTACCTGGGCGAAGACCGGGAAACCCAGCAACAGGGGCTGACCGAGCAGGTCAGCCTGGAGGTCGACCGGGCCGACTTCGCGTACCAGCGCGAGCGGCAGGCCGCCCACCAGGTGGCGTTCGCCCGGCAGCGGGCCGCCGAGTACCAGGCCAAGCTGCGGGCGGCGCAGGCAGCCAAGGAGGCCGCCGAACGGGCTCGCCGGGCCGAGGCCGCCGCGGCATCCCGCAAGCGCGAGCGCGACGCCGCCAACGCGGCCGCCAAGCCGTACGACGGCCCGATCCCGGCGTCGTGCGCGGAGTACAGCGGCAACCGTAAGACCGGTTGCGCGTTGATGATCGACGCGGGCTTCGGCATCGCCGAATTCCCCTGCCTGGAGAAGCTCTGGACCAAGGAGAGCGGCTGGAACCACAAGGCCAGCAACGCCTCCTCCGGTGCGTACGGCATCGCGCAGGCGTTGCCGGGCAGCAAGATGGGCTCGGTCGCGGACGACTGGAAGACGAACCCGGCCACCCAGATCAAGTGGGGACTGGGCTACATCAAGGGCAGGTACAAGACGCCCTGCGGTGCCTGGAGCTACTTCCAGAACAACGGGCACTACTGACGGTGTCGACGGCGGGGCGGGTGGAGGTTCACCCGCCCCGCCGTCGCGCGTACTCCTGGGCGAGCGGGCGGGACGTGAGTGGCGGTCGGCCCCTTTTGCTGATAGCAGTTGGGGGGTGAGCCTGCACCCGCCAAGCGGCGACCCGTACCGGTTCGGCACCGAGGCGTTCTACGCCGCGCTCGGCCGGGCCTTCGTCGCCATGTGCGCGGTGGTCCCGTTCCTCTTCCTCATCGAGGCCGCCGACCAGGGCCTCGCGTTCGGCCTGGACGCCACGGCCGGCATCATCCCGCACCGCATCGACGGCCTGGACGGGGTCTTCTTCTCCCCGTTCCTGCACCACGGCTTCGACCACCTGTACAGCAACAGCATCCCGTTGATCCTGCTCGGCACCTTCGTGCTGGCCGCCGGTGCCCGCCGCTTCCTCTGGTCGACCCTGGTCATCATCCTGGTCAGCGGGCTCGGTGTGTGGTTCACCGGCTCGCCCAACTCGGTGGTGGTCGGTGCCAGCGGGGTGATCTTCGGGTACCTGGGCATCCTGCTCACCCGGGGCATCGTCGAGCGCAGTTGGTGGAACTTCGCGGTCTTCCTGCTGGTCGGCCTGCTCTACGGCTGGCAACTCGTCGGCATCCTCCCCACCGACGAGCGGATCTCCTGGCAGGGGCACCTGTTCGGGCTGCTCGGTGGGGTGGTCGCGGCGATCTTGTTCCGCCGCCGCCGGCCGGCCGTGGACGGCCCGGACTACTCGGGGTCCACGCTCAGCCTGCCCTGACCTGGTCTTCGGCGCGCCTCTGGGACATGCTTGCCCGACCGCTGCCACCCGCCTACGGTCGAGATCAGCAAGCGTTGATCCGTGAGCGGAAAGCGACGGTACGCCATGCGCGAGGTCGACATCGCTGTGATCGGGGCCGGTCCGGCCGGCCTCTTCGCCGCGTACTACGCCGGATTCCGCGGGTTGTCCGTGGCGGTGATCGACGCGCTGCCCGAGCCCGGTGGTCAGGTCACCGCCATGTACCCGGAGAAGCTGATCCTGGACGTGGCCGGGTTTCCCGCCGTGAAGGGCCGCGACCTGGTGGCCAACCTGGTCGCCCAGGCCGCGCCGTTCGCCCCGCGGTACCTGCTCGGCACTCGGGCGGAGAAGCTCTCCTACGCCGGTGAGCGGCCGGTGCTCGGTCTGGCCGGTGGTGAGCAGCTCGGCTGCGGCGCCGTGGTGGTCACCGGCGGGCTGGGCAGCTTCAGCCCGCGGCCGCTGCCCTGCGCCGACGCCGCGCCCGGTACCGGGATCGTCTACTTCGTCACCGAACCGGCCGAGTTGACCGACCGGGACGTGCTGATCGTCGGCGGCGGTGACTCGGCCTTCGACTGGGCGTTGGCACTGCAACCACTGGCCCGTTCGGTGACGCTCGTCCACCGGCGGGAGAAGTTCCGGGCGCACGCCTCGACGGTCGCCCGGGTGCTGTCCCTGCCGGTGCGTGTGGTGGTCAACGCCGAGGTCACCCGGCTGTTCGGCGAGGGTGCCGTGACCGGCGCCGAGGTGACCGTGCGCGGTGGCGCGACCGAGACGTTGCCGGTCGACACCGTGGTCGCCGCGCTCGGCTTCACCGCCGACCTGGGCCCGCTCGCGGAGTGGGGGCTGCGGCTGGACCGCCGGCACATCCTGGTGGACAGCGCGATGGCCACGAACCTGCCCCGGGTCTTCGCGGCCGGCGACATCACCGAGTACCCGGGCAAGGTCCGGTTGATCGCCACCGGGTTCGGTGAGGCGGCCACGGCCGTCAACAACGCGGCGGTGGCCATCGACCCGAGCGCCCACCTGTTCCCCGGGCACTCCTCCGACGCCGGCTGACCGTCGGTACCGGACACAGACCAACCCGTGTCCGGTTCGAGACGGGCCGACCGGATCCTGAATGGATGACGGGTCCGGAGACACCACGTGACGGCGCACCGACGACACTGTCCTGGCTCTGCCACCCCACCACCGTGATCGCCCTGGTCCTGCTGCTGGTCAACGACCACGTACTCAAGCAGACCTTTCCCGGCCCGCTGACCGGCAAGCTGAGTGACGTCGCCGGCCTGGTGCACGCTCCTGCGCTGGTCGCGGTGCTGCTGACCCTGCTGGTGCCGCGGTTGGCGCCCCGGGCCGCCGCGCTGGTCGGTCTGGTTTCGGTGGGCGCCGGGTTCGCGGCCGTCAAATCCATCGGGTACGCCGCCGAGCTGGCCTCCTCCGCCTGGACCGTGCTGGCCGGGCCGTCGCTGGTCCGGGCCGACCGGACCGACCTGCTCACCCTGCCGGCGCTCGCGCTGGCCTGGTGGAGTTGGACGCGCGCGCGTCGCCGCCCGGTGCGTCGACGGACCGCTCGGCTCACCCGTCTGCTGGTGGTGCTCCCGCCCGCGGTGCTGGCGGTGGCCGCCACCAGCGCGGTTCAGTACCCCTACGCCGTGAGCACCGCGCTGCTCGACGGGCAACCGGCGATCTCGTCCGGCTCGGGGTTCACCAGCCGGGACTGGCCGACCCGGCCGGCCGAGGGTTCGTGGTCGGTCAGCGCGGACCGGGGAATCACCTGGCGGCCGGCCACCGAAGCCGAGGAGCAGCGCCTGTACAGCCAGGGCGCCGGCCAGCGGCAGGCGTGCGTGCCGGCCGAGCCGCAGCGGTGCTACCGGGCGGTCGCCGGTCACCTGCGGGTGGAGCAGAGTGACGACGCTGGCGTGACCTGGCAGGTGGCCTGGGAGGTGTCGGACGCGCGCCGCGAGGAGCTGGCCCGCAGGTCCTCCAACCCGGGCGACGTCCGGCGGCACTTCGCCTCCCGCGATCTGGTCGTCTATCCCGCCGCCGGCGGTGGCCACGAGGTGCTGGTCGCCAACGGACGCGACGGCATCCTGCGCCGGACGGCGGGTGGCGACGGGACGGCTTCCTTGAGGGGTACTCAGGGGAGGCCCGCTGGGAAGAGCCGCCCCCACTCGATGGCGGCGGCCCCGGTGACCGCCAGACCGACCTGCTGCTCGCCGTGGCGCTCGCGCTGACCCTCGGCTGCGCGGTCACCGTGCTCGCCGGTCACCTGGCGATCCGCCGTGGTGAAGGTCCACGCTGGTGGGGGTTCGCCGGTGGCCTGTCGATGCTGATCGCGGCGATCGTGTTGGCCGCGGTCTGGGGCCGTGACGACGACGGCCTCACGTTCATGGCCCTGACGGCTGTCACCCTGCCGCTGGGCGTGCTGACAGCGGCAGCTCTGCTCGTCCGGGCCCGCTACCAGGGCGGATCGTCCTCGTGGATCGGTTGGGCGCTGACCGGGCTCCTGCTCACCGCGCTGCTGTCCGGGTTGCCGCTCGCCGGTTGGCTGGTCGGCAACCCACCGCAGACCAGGGCCGCGGTGGCACTCGCCCTGCTGGTCACGGTGCCGGGCGTGCTGCTGGCCATCCGAATCGCCCGGCTGGTCGATCCGGCCCGCGCGTTCGAGCGCCGATACCGGCCGCGCCCGCCGTACCCGCCCTATCCGAACGCGCCCTATGCGTATCCGCCCTATCCGCATCCGCCGCACCCTCCGCGCCCGCCGGCGGTGCCCGATCCGCCCTACCCGTCCCGGCTGCCACCGCGCTGACCGTTCGGTGGTCGGGCTGGTCAGCGTCGGGCGGGTGGCGCCAGCGCGGCGATCAGCACGGCCACCATGGTCAGCGCCGCCCCGAGCAGGGTGTTCAGGCCGGGGTGCGAGGCCGCCGTGGGCAGCAGCAGGTCGAGCAGGACCGCCCCCACGATCTGGCCGGCGATGGTGGCCAGGCCGAGCAGCAGCACACCCGTGAAACGCACGATCGCGGCGGCGACCGCGATGAACACGATGCCGATCGGGCCGCCCAGATAGAGCCACGGCTCGCTCGGCAGGTGGCCGGCCGGCCAACCGCGTACGGCGGTGTCGATCGCGAACGCGACGAGCAGGGTGGTCGTGCCCACGGCGAAGTTGACAAGCGTGGCGGTCAACGCGCTGTCGGCCGCCGCCCGTACCCGCCCGTTGACGGCCTGCTGCCAGGCGATGCCGACCCCCGCCAGCAGCGGCAGCACGGCCAGCACCAGCATGCCCGGGTCACCGAGCCGGTCACCGACCGCCAGGCCGACCGCGAGCACGGTGAGCACCGCCCCGGCCAGCCGCTGCCGGGTGATCGGCTGCCGTCCGGTCGGCCCGATGCCGGCCCGGTCCACCGCGAGGCTGCTGCCGGACTGACCGGCGACCACCGCCACGGTGAAGAGCGCCACACCGAGCGATCCGATGGTGAGCCCCTGGGTGGCCACCAGGAACGCCCCGCACACGCCGCCGAGGCACTGCCACGGCCGCAGCGTGCCCGTCGCGAGCGCGCGCCGCACCGCGACCAGGCCCCTTCGCCCACCGGGGGTGGCGGGCACCAGCACCAGCAGCACCAGCAGACCCAGCCCGAACGAGACCACCGCCGCGGCGAATCCGTCGGCCAGGCGTACCCCCAGCTCGCCGTTGATGCGGGACTGCACCGCCACCGCGACCCCGGAGACCGACGCCAACGCGACACCGGCGATCCGACGGGTCGCGGAGAGGGCCTGCGGTGTCGCGGCGCCGGTGGTGGTCACTCCTGCTCGGCCAGCGGCCGACCGTCGAAGTCGACCGCCGAGTAGAGCGCCAGCTTCTCCAGCCGGTGGTACGAGTCGATGACCCGGATCGTGCCGCTCTTCGAGCGCATCACGATCGACTGGGTGTACGCGCCGCCGGCCCGGTACCGCACCCCGCGCAGCAGGTCGCCGGAGGTGACGCCGGTGGCCACGAAGAAGCAGTTGTCCCCGGTGACCAGGTCGTCGGTGCCCAGCACCCGGTCCAGGTCGTGCCCGGCGGCGAGCGCCTTCTCCCGCTCCTCGGCGTCGCGCGGCCAGAGCTTGGCCTGCATCGCACCGCCCATGCACTTCAACGCGCAGGCCGAGATGATGCCCTCGGGCGTGCCGCCGATGCCCATCAGCACGTCGACGTCCGACTCGCCCCGCGCCGCCGCGATGGAGCCGGCGATGTCCCCGTCGGAGATGAACCGGATGCCGGCCCCGGTCCGGCGGATCTGGGTGACCAGGTCGTCGTGGCGGCTGCGGTCCAGCACGCAGACCGTCACCTCGGAGACGTCGGTGCCCTTGACCTTCGCGATCCGGCGCACGTTCTCGGCCACCCCGGCGTTGATGTCGATCACGTCGGCGTACGCCGGGCCGACCGCCAGCTTCTCCATGTAGAAGACCGCGCTCGGGTCGAACATCGCGCCGCGCTCGGAGACGGCGAGCACCGCGACGGCGTTCGGCATGCCCTTGCTCATCAGCGTGGTGCCGTCGACCGGGTCGACGGCGACGTCCACCTCCGGGCCGGTGCCGTCGCCGACGTGTTCGCCGTTGAAGAGCATCGGCGCGTTGTCCTTCTCGCCCTCGCCGATAACCACGACACCGCGCATCTGGATCGAGTTGATCAGCTTGCGCATGGCGTCGACGGCGGCGCCGTCACCGCCCTCCTTGTCGCCGCGGCCGACCCACCGGCCGGCGGCCATCGCCGCGGCCTCGGTGACCCGGACCAGGTCGAGGGCAAGGTTGCGGTCGAGATCCTGTGGGATCCGCGTCCTGCTGTTCGTCATGACGGCTCCTCCTCGCGACGGTGCGGGGACGACCGGTGGCAGGGCGGTCCCTGCTGCCGGCTTTGTCGCTGATCCTCACACGATGGCCGACCGAGCGTCGGCGCGGGGCGGTGATGGCCCGGATACCGCCGGTCGGGCGGCTGCGAAGATGACGGGGTGGAACCCGCACAGCCAGCCGACCGCGTACCCGCCGACCGCACGCCGCCCGACGGCCAGCCGCCGGCCGACGTCCCCGCCGGTGAGCCTGCCGTGACCTCCCCGACGACGCCGCCGGACGGCGAACCGGCCCTGGTCGAACCCGACCCGAGCCGGGGCGACGCCGCCACGGACACCGGCGAGCGCCCGGCCCCGCCGCCGCGGGTGGAGGCCGCCAGGTCCGAGCGGTCGCCGAAGGACATGGCGATCTCGCTGCTGGTGCTGCTCGTCCCGATCGCGCTGCTGTTGGCGTTCTACCGGGGCTTCCTCGGTGGCGACCAGGCCAGCACGGTCGACCCGGCGCCGGCGATCGAACAGGCCCGCTCGGCAAACGTCTTCCCGGTGAGCCAGCCGCAAGGGCTCGGCTCCGACTGGCGCACGGTCAGCGCCCGATACCAGAGCGTCGAGGGCGGCGCGAACCTGCGGATCGGCTACCTCACGCCGGAGGGGCGGGGCGTCCAACTGGTGCAGAGCAGCGTGCCCGCCGAGCGGCTGCTCCCCGCCGAGCTGACCGACCAGAGCCAGCCGCAGGGTCCGACGGAGCTGGCCGGGCGCACCTGGCAGCGCTACAGCGCCCGGGGCAACCAGCAGGCGCTGGTCCTGCTGGAGCCGACCCGCACGGTGCTCATCGTCGGCGACGCCCGGGATAATGAGCTGCGCGAACTCGCCGCCGCACTGCGCTGACCGGTCGCCCGTCCGACGTCGTCACGCGACAAGCGGACAGAAGGGCGATTGTGCGACGTGTCGACAGGGAACAAGGAGGGAGTGATCCGGGCGCGCTGCTCGGTCCGGGTCGCGCGGCGCAGCCGACGGTGCTGCTGCGTCGCCCGGTTTCCGGCGCCGACCTGGTCGTCGGGTGACCCCCTTGGGAGACACGCATGACTGTTCGACGACTCGGCGCAGGCCTGGTAGCCGCCGCCCTGTTCACGCCTGCCCTGGCCGCCTGCGCCAGCGGCGGCACCGGCACCGCCGGATCGACCGCCTCGCCGACCGTGAGCGCGTCCGGCTCGGCGAGCCCGTCCGGCGCGCCGGCGGCGGGCGACGCCAAGCAGGCGCTGCTCGACTCCACCAAGGAAGTCAGCAACGGCAACTTCCGGTTCAGCCTGACCGCCGCCGGCTCCACCGCTGAGGGCCAGGTGCACCAGCCGAGCCAGAGCGCGGCCATGAAGATCGCCATCGGCGGCCCCTCGTCCGACCTGGCCATGAAGCTCGACGTGATCCACTTCAAGCCGGACAGCTGGGTGAAGCTGGAGCTGACCGGCCCCACCGCCAACAGCCTGCCCGCCATCAAGCAGCTCAACCTGGGCAAGTACCAGCACCTCGACCAGGCCCGGATCAAGGGCAACCGCAATCTCGGCTTCGACTTCGACAAGGTCGACCCGGCCGGCAGCGCGGTGCTGACCCAGGGCATCACCGAGGTCCGCAGCACCGGCACCGGCACGTACGCGGGCACCATCGACGTCACCAAGGCGGCCGAGGCCGGCTCGCTGAACCCCGCCACCATCGCCGCCCTCGGCACCCAGGCGAAGACCGTCCCGTTCACCGCGAAGGTGGACACGCAGGGCCGGCTCAGCGAGCTGGTGCTGCAGCTCCCCGCCGCGGGGCAGACCGCCGCGCAGGAGATCCGGATGACGTACTCCGACTACGGTGCGGCCACCGCGGCCCAGAAGCCGCCGGCGGACCAGGTCGTCGAGGCGCCGGCCGAGCTGTACAGCCTGTTCAACTGACCCGTTCACCGGGCGGGGCGGCTCCGGCCGCCCTGCCCGGGGCGCTCAGGAGGCGGGATCCTGCCGGGCGGCGTCGATCCGCGCCCGGGCACCGTCCAGCCAGCGCTGGCAGATCACGGCGAGGGCCTCGCCGCGCTCCCAGAGCGCCAGCGACTCCTCCAGGGACGTACCGCCGGCCTCCAGCCGTTCGACCACCGAGGCCAGTTCGGCGCGGGCCTGCTCGTAGCTGAGCCGCTCGTCCGGCCCGGCCTTCGTGTCGTCGCTCATCCGGACCATCCCATCACACCGGTCCCGGCCACGTCGCAGGCGCAGGGAGGTAGGCGTGTTATCCGAATGGCTGCTGCCGTCTCTGCGGTGCGAGTGGAGACGGCCCTTCGCGTGACGGGGGACCGCAGCCGCCGCCCGGACCGGTCAGCCGTCGACCGTGGCGGCCAGTTCACCCTCGGCCAGCCGGACGCGCAGCGGGTCGCCCTTGCCGACCTCCGCCGCCGCGCGCACCACGTGGCCGTCGGCGCGCTGCACGATGGCGTACCCCCGGTCCAGGGTGGCGGCGGGGGACAGCGCGCGCAGCCGCGCCAACGTGTGCCGCAGCTCGTCGTCGGCGGCGCCGAGCCGGTGCTCCAGACAGCGGCCGGCGCGCTGGCGCAGCGCGGTCAGCTCGGTCGCCCGCTGCTCGACCATCACCTGCGGGCGGGCCAGCACCGGCCGGGACCGCAGCCCGTCGAGGCGGTGGGACTCCCGGTCCACCAGGTGCCGTACCGCCCGCTGGAGGCGATGCCGGGCCTGACCGATCAGGCGTACCTCCTCGGAGAGGTCGGGGACCACCCGCTTGGCCGCGTCGGTCGGGGTGGAGGCGCGCAGGTCGGCGACGTAGTCGATCAGCGGGGCGTCCGTCTCGTGACCGATCGCGCTGACCACCGGCGTACGGCAGCCGAACACCGCGCGGCAGAGCGCCTCGTCGGAGAAGGGCAGCAGATCCTCGATGCCACCGCCGCCCCGGGCGATGATGATCACCTCGATGCTCGGGTCGGCGTCCAGCACCTTGAGCGCGTCGATGATCTGCGGAACCGCGGACGGCCCCTGCACGGCCACGTTGACCGTGCGGAACTCCACGGCCGGCCAGCGCCGCCGGGCGTTGGTCAGCACGTCCCGTTCGGCGGCGGAGGCCCGGCCAGTGATCAGGCCGATCCGGCCGGGCAGGAACGGCAGTCGACGTTTGCGGGCCCGGTCGAACAGCCCTTCGGCGGCGAGCAGCTTCTTGAGTTTCTCCAGCCGGGCCAGCAGCTCACCGAGCCCCACCTGGCGGATCTCGTCGGCCCGCAGGCTCAGCGTGCCCCGGGCGGCGTAGAACTCCGGCTTGGCGTGCAGCACCACCCGCGCGCCCTCGCGCAGCTCCGGCGCGCCGGCGTCGAGGACGTCCCGGTTGGTGGTGACGGTCAGGCTCAGGTCCGCCGATGGGTCGCGCAGGGTGAGGAAGACGGTGCTGGCACCGGGGCGGCGGCTGATCTGCGCCACCTGCCCGTCCACCCACACCCAGCCCAGCTTGGCGATCCAGGCCCCCACCTTCTGGCTGACC
>NZ_WBKR01000145.1 GCF_008868155.1 Micromonospora sp. ALFpr18c | reverse complement strand
GCCGACGGCCGCACCTTCCGGTCGACGACCGAGGTCCGGTTCCGCTGCGCCGAGCCGGGCGCGAGCACGTTCATCGAGCTGGCCGCCGAGACGGTGCGCTCCGCCACACTGAACGGCGCCCCGGTCGACCTCGCCGACTGGTCGGCCGAGAAGGGCCTCACCCTGTCCGGGCTGGACAGCGACAACACCCTGGTGGTCGACGCGGACTTCGGCTACTCCAACAGCGGGCAGGGTCTGCACCGCACCGTCGACCCGGTGGACGGCGAGACGTACCTCTACAGCCAGTTCGAGACGGCCGACGCGCAGCGGGTGTTCGCCTGCTTCGACCAGCCCGACCTGAAGAGCGTCTACACCTGGCACGCGACGGTGCCGGCGCACTGGCGGGTGGTGTCCAACATGCCGGTACGGGCCGAGGAGGCGGTCGGTGAGGGGCTCAAGACCCTGCACTTCGCCGAGTCGCCCCGGATGAGCACCTACATCACGGCGCTCTGCGCCGGGCCGTACCACGAGGTGCGCGACACCCACGACGGCATCGACCTGGGGGTGTTCTGCCGCGCGTCGATGGCCCGCTACCTGGACTCCGACGACCTGTTCCTGATCACCAAGCAGGGCTTCGACTTCTTCCACGAGAAGTTCGGCGTGCGCTACCCGCTGCCGAAGTACGACCAGCTCTGGGTGCCCGACTTCAACGCCGGCGCGATGGAGAACTTCGGCTGCGTCACGCACGCCGAGTCGCACTACCTGTTCCGCTCGCAGGTCACTGACTTCGAGTACGAGCAGCGCGCCAACACGATCCTGCACGAGCTGGCCCACATGTGGTTCGGTGACCTGGTCACCATGCGCTGGTGGAACGACCTGTGGCTGAACGAGTCGTTCGCCGAGTGGGCCAGCCACTGGTGCAACACCAACGCCACCCGGTTCACCGAGGCGTGGACGACGTTCCTGTCCATCCGGAAGAACTGGGGCTACCGGCAGGACCAGCTGTCCTCCACCCACCCGGTCTACACCGAGATGCCGGACATGGAGGCCGTCGAGGTCAACTTCGACGGCATCACCTACGCCAAGGGCGCGAGCGTGCTCAAGCAGCTCGTCTCGTACGTGGGTGAGGAGCCGTTCGTCGCCGGCCTGCGGGCGTACTTCGGCAAGCACGCCTGGGGCAACGCCACCTTCGACGACCTGCTCACCGAGCTGGAGGCGGCCTCCGGCCGGGAGCTGCGCAAGTTCGCCGCGCAGTGGCTGGAGACCGCACAGGTCAACACGCTGCGCCCGGAGGTGACCATCGGCGCCGACGGCACGTACGAGCAGGTGGCGGTCCGGCAGGAGGCGCCGACCGCGTACCCGACGCTGCGGACGCACCGGATCGGCGTGGGCCTGTACGACCTCACCGACGGGCGGCTGGTCCGCCGCGAGCGCTACGAGGTGGACGTGACCGGCGAGCGGACCGACCTCGCCGAGCTGCGCGGTGTCCGCGCCGCCGACGTGCTGCTGCTCAACGACGATGACCTGAGCTACACCAAGCTGCGCCTCGACGACCGGTCGATGTCCACCGTGGTGCAGCACATCGGTGGCTTCGAGTCGTCGCTGGCCCGCGCGCTCTGCTGGACCGCGGCGTGGGACATGATCCGCGACGCCGAGCTGTCCGCCCGCGACTACGTGGCGCTGACGCTGAGCGGGCTGCCCGCGGAGACCGACATCAACCTGGTCACCGCCACCCTGCGGCAGGCGACCACCGCGCTCACCCTGTACGCCGACCCGGCGTGGGCACCGACCGGCTGGGCCGAGCTGGCCCGTACGGCCCGCGACGCGCTGGCCGCCGCCGAGCCGGGCAGCGGGTTCCAGCTGGCCTGGGCCCGCGCGTTCACCTCGGCGGCCCGCTCCGAGGACGACCTGGCGACGCTGCGCGGCTGGCTGGACGGGTCCGGCGCGCCGGCCGGTCTGACCGTGGACACGGAGCTGCGGTGGACGGTGCTCGCCGCACTGGTGGCCAACGGCGCGGCCGAACCGGCCGAGATCGAGGCGGAACTGGCCGGCGACCGCACCGCCAGTGGCGAGCGGGAGGCCGCGTACGCGCACGCGCTGGTGCCGACGGCGGAGAACAAGGCTGCCGTCTGGGCGCTGCTGACCGGTCCCGACGCGCTGCCGAACTGGCGGCACCGGGCGCTGCTGCAGGGCTTCGCGCACCCGACCCAGGTGGATCTGGTCGCCCCGTACCGGGAGCGGTACTTCGCGGCCGTCGGCCAGGTGTGGGCCACCCGGGACAGCGAGCCGGCGCAGGAGTTCGCCCAGTTGGCGTACCCGACGTACCTGGTCGAGGACGACACGGTGGCGGCCACCGACGCGTTCCTGGCCGGTGACGGGCACCCGGCCCCGCTGCGGCGGCTCGTCGCCGAGGGCCGTGACGGCGTGGTCCGCGCGCTCAAGGCCCGCGCGAAGGACGCCCAGAGCGCCTGAGCAGCTGGCACCGGCCCGGGGCCGGCGTGGGTGCGAGCCCGCGCTGGCCCCGGCCGTTCAGGCTTGACGGTCGCGCTCGAACACGGAAACAGGGGCCTCAGCCGCAGCCGAGGCCCCTGTTTCGTGGATCGAGCACGATCTCGCGTGCCCGCTTCGCCGTACCGGGAAGGGCTCAGCCCTTGCCGGCGTGGCTGGCGAGCTGGTCGAGACCGTTGATGATGCCGCCGGCCAGGTCGCCGCCGCTGAACGCACCGGCCATCGAGAGGGCGGCCAGCTTGGCGTACGTGTCGGGGATGCGCTTGCGGGCGTGCCGTCCGGTGACGATCTCCAACTGGCGCTGGTTGGGCGACACCACGATCAGCACCGACTTGTCGGGGTCGGCGAGCTGGCGGTGCAGCCGCTGGGCGTGCTCGCGGATCGGCTCGTCGAGGCCGCCGACGAACACCGAGAACACCAGGCCGGTGCCCTGGTCGGCCAGTCGCAGGGCCTCGTCGATGCGCAGCAGCTGGCGGGTCGAGAACGGCCCGTCGAGCACCTCGGGCGGATTTTCCGACCCGGTCTGCTTCTCACCAACGGTCACTTGCGCCTCCGGTTCCCCCGGCCGGCGCCTCGACGCTGGCCTGCTCAAGCTTGTGGCTGGTCAGCGCGGGCGCCTGCGCACCCGCCGTCAGCGCGGTGCCGGCCGAGTCGGCCAGCTGCTCCGGGCGGCCCAGGAACCACACCGGTGTGAAGTCGAAGGGTCGGCCGGGCCGGTAGCGCTTCGCGCCGCCGCCACCGCCGGTGGCACCACCACGGCTACCGGCGTACGCCAGGCCGGCGATGACCAGCACCGCGGCCGCCGGGATGCCGACGAAGACCAGCAACGTCTCGGTAACAGACAATCCCAACGCCCCCAGGCGGAAGAAGGACCTCGAACAATCGGGTCGGATGGACGATCATGACGTCGACCGGCCGACTCCGTCTCCATTCACGTTAGCGGAGTCGACGGCCCGCCAGATTGCGGGGTGCCGATCCCATCCGCCACTGGAGTTCTCCAGTTGCGCAGCGGTCGCGATGAGACGGGCGTCGTCGCCGTAGCGGCCGGTGAGCAGCACCCCAACGGGCAGCCCGTCGGTCGTGGTGGTGCCCAACGGCAGGGAGACGGAGGGATCACCGGTGACGTTGAAAATGGCGCAGTAGGGCGAGAACCGGCGTTGTCGGTCGAAGTCCGCCGCCGGGTCACCGTCCGCGGTGAACCAGCCGACGGGTGCCTGCGGGGCGGCCAGGGTGGGACAGAGCAGCAGGTCGCAACCGGCGGTGCGGCGGGCACCGAGACGGACCTGCGCCTGCAGCTCACCGAGGGTGGCGGCCAGCGTGCCGGCGGAGATGTCGGCGCCGCGGGCCCGCAACAGCCGGGTCAACGGCAGCAGCTCCGCCTCCCGGTGTGGGGGCACCGGGGTGAGCGCCAACACGTACCAGATGATTTCGAACAGCGGCCACGCGTCCGGCCCGAGCGGCGGCGGCACCTCGACCACCTCGTGGCCCGCGGCGGTGAGCAGCGCGGCGGCCCGGTCCACGGCGGCGACGCAGTCGGGGTGCACCGGCTCGTCGGCGAGCATCGGGGTGGTGAAACGGCCGATCCGCAGCCGGCCGGGCGCGGCCCGACGGGCGGCGGCGAGGTAGCCGCCGGGCGGCGCGGACGGCGGCAGGTAGGGCTCGCCGGGCACCGGCACGGCCATGACGTCGAGGAGCGCGGCGACGTCGGTGACGGTCCGCCCGAGCGGTCCGCTGGTGGGTAGGCCGAACGCGCCGGAGCCGATCGGCCCGCCGGAGACGAGGCCACGGCTGGGCTTGTAGCCGACCAGGCCGCAGAGCGACGCCGGGATGCGCAGCGACCCGCCGCCGTCGGAGCCCTGGGCGACCGGGACCAACCCGGCCGCGACCGCCGCCGCCGCGCCGCCGCTGGAACCGCCTGCGGTGTACGCCAGCTGCCACGGATTGCGGGCCGGCGGCGCGACGCGGCCCTCCGAGTAGAGCGAGCAGCCCAGCTCGGAGGTGGTCGTCTTGCCGAGGCTGACCAGGCCGGCGGCCTTGATGAACCGGACCACATCGGCGTCGACCGGCGGGACGAAGTCGGCGAAGGCGGCCGAGCCGAAGGTGGTACGGACCCCGGCGGTGAGGGTCAGGTCCTTGATCGCGGTCGGGACGCCGTGCAGCGGGCCGCGCCGGTCGACGGGTGCGGCGTCGGCGGCGCGGGCGGCCTCGCGGGCCAGCTCGGGTGTGACCGTCACGAACGCGCCCACGGTGTCGCCGAGCGCGGTGACCCGGCGCAGACTGTGCTCGACCAGCTCGACGCTGGACAGCTCGCCGCGGGTAATCGCGGCGGCCTGCTCCAACGCGGTCAGGTCGTGCGGCTCGGCCATGCCGTCATCCTGCCCGCTGCGACCGGCCTTTGTCGTTCGACACGACGTCGCCTGGACAGCCCACCGGCCTTGTACTGACGAGCGTGATGCCGGTGAGTCATCAAGATGACTCACCGGCATCACGCTCGTAGAGCTGTCGGTGGCCGATCCAGCCGCTACGGCTCCGATCGGCCAAGGAAGCGCCGGGCGTTGGCGGACAGAAGCTTGTCGCGCTGGGCGTCGGTGAGGAAGTCGGCCGCACGGACCACCGCGCCGGCCGGCCGTTCGCCCAGCGGGTACGGGTAGTCGCTGCCCACCAGCACCCGGTCCTCCCCCATCGTGTCGACCAGCAGCCGCAGCGCGGGTGCCGCGAAGACCACCGAGTCGACGCTGAACCGGTCGAGGTAGCTGCTGGGCGGGCCGGCGGACGCGCCCCGGACCAGGTCACCGCGGCGGTGCCAGGCGTTGTCGGCGCGGCCCAGCCAGAACGGGAAGCTGCCGCCGCCGTGCGCGAAGCAGATCCGCAGCGTGTCCGGCACCCGGTCGAAGACGCCGCCCAGGATCATCGCCAGCACCGACAGGTGCGTCTCGGCGGGCATCCCGGTGAGCCAGCGGGCCATCCACCGGTCCAGCCGGGGACCGCCCGGCATGTCCCACGGGTGGACGAAGACCGGCGCGCCCACCTCGGCGCAGTGCTGCAGGAAGGTGACCACGCCCGCGTCGTCCAGGTCCCGGTCGCCGACGTGGTTGCCGATCTCCACGCCGACGTGCCCGGCGGCCAGGCTGCGGTCCAGCTCGGCGCAGGCGGCATCCGGATCCTGCAACGGCACCTGGCAGAACGGCACCAGCCGGTCGCCACCGGCCGCGGTGACCTCCAGGGTCAGGTCGTTGAAGATCCGGGCGACCTTCACCGCCTGGTCGGCCGGGCGGTCGTAGCTGAAGAAGACCGGGGTCGGCGACACCACCTGCACGTCCACGCCGTCGGCGTCCATGTCGGCCAGCCGGCGCTCGGCGTCCCAGCACTCGGCGCCGACCGGGCGGAACTCCGTCTCCCCCACCATGATCATGGCGGCGCGCTCGGAGTCGACCCGCAACCAGGGCCAACCGGACCCGCCGCACGCGCCGGCGAGGTCCGGCCACCCCTTGGGTACGACGTGCGTGTGCACGTCGACCGCACCTGCGGGCATCAGCCCTTGCCCGGATGCAGGGTGCCGCAGTTGGCGCAGGTACGCGCCGCCTCGTCGGCGTAGAACGCCTGGAACACCGGGGGCAGGTCGGCCGCGATGTCGCGGACCTGCAACTCCACCTCGTGCACCTTGTGCCCGCACTCAGGGCAGTACCACTGGAACGTCTCCAGCGTGCCCTCCTCACGGACCCGCTCGACGACCACACCGATCGAGCCGGCCTCCGGCCGCTGCGGCGAGTGTGGGGTGTTCCGTGGCAGCATCCACATCTGACCCTCGCGGACGTGCACCGTACGCGGCCCCTCCGGGGTCATCAGGTTGATGTGCATGTTGCCCTTGACCTGGTAGAAGAACTCCTCGTACGGGTCCACGTGGAAGTCGGTGCGCTGGTTGGGACCGCCCACCACCATCACGATGAAGTCGTCCCCGCCGGGGAACATCTCCTTGTTGCCCACCGGCGGCTTCAACAGGTGCTGGTTGTCCGCGATCCAGCCCGGAAAGCTGAACGGCTCGGCGATCTCACTCACGACTGACCTCCCGAGGGAAGAAGGGCCACGGCCTGGATCTCGATGAGCAGGTGCGGGTGCGGCAACTGGTGCACCGCCACCGTCGTACGGGTCGGACCGGACGCGTCGAAGAACTCCGCCCAGACCTCGTTGTAACCACCGAAGTCGTTCATGGTGACCAGGTACGTCGTCACCTGGACGAGGTCGCTGAGGTCGGCGCCGACCGAACGCAGCAGGTCGCCGATGTTCTCGATCACGGCTCGCGTCTGCACCCGGATGTCGAGGTCGGTGGTGCCGAACTCGTCCACCGACACCCCGGCGAACGTGTTGTCCGGCCGCCGCGACGACGTACCGGAGACGAAGACGAACCCACCCGCGACCTTGACGTGCGGAAACGCTCCCCGCGGCACGGCCTTGCCGGCCACCACCCGCGCGGTCACGACGAGGCCCGCAGCGATGCCGTGCCGAGCTTCTCGACGACGGCACGGACATGGGCCCCGGGACGCAACGGCACCGCCGCGGTGGCGGCGCCGGCCAGGAAGACCCAGCCGGACTCCAGCCGCACCCCGTGCCGGCCGGCCAGCCGGATGCCCTCGTCGAGTGCCCGGCGCGGATCGCCGAGGATCGCCGCCGTCGAGCCGACCTGCGCCACCCGCCCGTCGACCTCCAGCAGCACGCCCAGGTTGTCCAGCCCGGCCGGCACCGGCGACCACGGCCCGATCACGAAGGCGGCGGCCGAGGTGTTGTCGGCGATGACGTCCGGCAACGAGAAGCGGAAGTCCGCGTACCGGGAGTCGATCAGCTCGATGGCCGGGGCGACCGCGCGGACGGCCGTGGCGAAGTCGCCGACCGGCTCACCCGGCTCGGGCAGCCGGTCCAGCAGGAACGCCACCTCCGGCTCGACGCGGGGATGGATGTACGCGGCCGGATCCACCCCGCCGCCGTCGGGCACCCGCATCGCGTTGGTGAGCCGCCCCCAGATCACCTCGTCCACGCCGACCTGGGCCATCTTCGCCCTGCTGGTGAGCCCCATCTTCAGCCCGACCAGCCGCTCACCGGAGTCGAGGCGACGCTGGAGCAACGCGGCCTGCGCGGCGTACGCGCCGTCCACGTCGAGGCCCGTCTCGGCGGCGAGCTGCGGGATGGCGGTGGCCGTGTCGGCGGCCGCGGCCAGCTTCTCGGCGATCCCCGCGATGTCTGGTCCGATCATGCTGCGTCACCCTTGCCGGTCAGGTCCAGTGCCACGTCCACGATCATGTCCTCCTGGCCGCCGACCATCCGGCGTCGACCCAGCTCGACGAGGATCGACCGGACGTCCACGCCGTACTTCGCGGAGGCCCGCTCGGCGTGCCGCAGGAAGCTGGAGTAGACCCCCGCGTACCCCAGGGAGAGCGTCTCCCGGTCCACCTGGACCGGCCGGTCCTGCAACGGGCGGACGATGTCGTCGGCGGCGTCCATCAGGGCGAACACGTCGCAGCCGTGCTTCCAGCCGTGCAGCTCGGCGACCGCCACGAAGACCTCCAGCGGCGCGTTGCCGGCACCCGCGCCCATGCCGGCGAGGGACGCGTCGACGCGGACTGTCCGGCCGTGCACCGCGTCGGGGCCGGCCGGCGCGGACCCGGTGATCCGGCCGTGCTCGACGGCGAGCACGCTGTTGGCCACCCCGAGCGACAGGTTGTGGTGGGCGTGGATGCCGATCTGCGTCTCCGGTGCGAGCACCTGCCGGTACGCGTCGACCCGCTGCGCCACGTCGGACATCAGCAGCCGGCCACCGGAGTCGGTGACGTAGACGCAGTGCGCCCCGTACGACTCCATGAGCTTGGCCTGCCCGGCCAGCCCGGCCGCATCGTTCATGTGCGACATCATCAGGAACCCGGCCACGTCCATGCCGTTCTCCCGGGCCCAGGAGATGTGCTGGGCGGAGATGTCCGCCTCCGTGCAGTGGGTGGCGATCCGAACGCTTGTCACCCCGAGCGCCTTGGCCGCCTTCAGGTCGGCGATGGTGCCGATGCCCGGCAACAGCAGCGTGGTCAGCCTCGCCGTGGTCAGCACCTCGGCGGCGGCCGAGATCCACTCGGCGTCGCTGGCCGCGCCGTGGCCGTAGTTGACGCTGGAGCCGGCGAGGCCGTCGCCGTGCGCCACCTCGATGGCGGCCACCCCGGCGGCGTCCAGCGCGGCGGCGATGGTGCGCACCTGCTCGACGGTGTACCGGTGGGCGATGGCGTGCATGCCGTCGCGCAGCGTCACGTCCTGGATGTACAGGTCGGTCATGGCGCGGCCACCTCCGAGGAACGCAGGGCGACCAGCCGCTCCGCGGTGCGCAGCGCGGCGGAGGTCATGATGTCCAGGTTCCCGGCGTACGCCGGCAGGTAGTGGCCCGCGCCGGAGACCTCCAGGTAGACCGACACCTGCAACGCGGTGAGCTGCCGCCCGAGCGTCGGCAGGTACGCCCGCACCCGGTCGAACTGCACGTCCTGCTTGAGGCGGTAGCCGGGCACGTACTCCTGGACCGTCGCCACCATGTCCGCCACCGAGGCGGCGATCGCGTCGGTGTCGGCGTCCACGTCCGGGCAGAGGCAGTAGACGGTGTCGCGCATCAGCAGCGGCGGGTCCGCCGGGTTCAGCACGATGATCGCCTTGCCCCGTTCGGCCCCGCCGACCACCTCGATGGCGCGGGCCGTGGTCTCGGTGAACTCGTCGATGTTGGCCCGGGTGCCCGGCCCCGCCGACTTCGACGCGATCGACGCGACGATCTCCCCGTACACCACCGGGGTGACCCGGCGCACGGCGGCGACGATCGGCACGGTCGCCTGGCCGCCGCAGGTCACCATGTTGACGTTGCGTTCGTGCAGGTGCTCGTCGAGGTTGACCGGCGGCACCACGTACGGGCCGAGCGCGGCCGGGGTCAGGTCGACCACGGTGCGGCCGTGCGCGCGCAGCACCTCGTCGTGGCGTCGGTGCGCGCCGGCCGAGGTGGCGTCGAAGACCAGCTCCACGTCGGCGAACTCGGGCATCGCGACCAGCCCGTCCACGCCCTCGGCGGTGGTGGCCACGCCGAGGCGGCGAGCCCGCGCCAGGCCGTCGGAGGCCGGGTCGATGCCGGCCATCGCCACCATCCGCAGGCTGTCGCTCAGCCGCAGCACCTTGATCATCAGGTCGGTGCCGATGTTTCCCGATCCCAGCACCGCCACGCCGACGCTCATGCTGTCTCTCCTCGGGTGAAGGCGGTGCGTACCGAACCGAGCCCGGAGATCCGCGCCTCGTACGCGGCGCCCGGGGTGACCGGCACCATCGGGCCGAGCGCCCCGGAGAGCACCACGTCGCCGGCGCGCAGCGGGTCACCGGCGCGGGCGAGGGTGCTCGCCAGCCACTGCAGGGCGTGCAGCGGGTTGCCGAGGCAGGCCGCGCCCGCGCCGACCGAGACCGGCTCACCGGCGTGCTCCAGCACCATCCCGCACAGCCGCAGGTCGACGTCGGAGAGCCGGCGCGGGGTGGTACCGAGCACGAACAGCCCGCTGGAGGCGTTGTCGGCGATGGTGTCCACGATGGAGATGTCCCAGGCGGCGATCCGCGAGTCGACGATCTCGATCGCCGGCAGCACGTGGTCGACCGCGCGAATCAGGTCGACCGTGGTGATCTGCGGGTCCGCGAGGTCCCGGTCGAGCACGAACGCGATCTCCGCCTCGACCCGCGGCTGGAGCAGCCGGTCGATGGCCACCTCGACCCCGTCGCCGACGGCCATCGCGTCGGTCAGCATCCCGAAGTCGGGCTGGAACACCCCGAAGGTCTCCTGCACCGCCCGGGACGTCAGCCCGATCTTCGCGCCGACCCGGCGTTCGCCGCGGCCCTGCCAGGCCCGCGCCTGGAGCTGCTGCACACGGTACGCGGACTCGACGTCGCCCTCCGGCAGCAACCGACCGCGCAGCGGCGGGCACGGCTTGCCGGTGCCGCGGGCGTCGGCCAGCTCCCGGTTGGCGGCCTCGATGTCAGCGTCCACGCTCGCTCCCTCGCTACGGCTCACGACAGGTCCACGCAGACGTTGGTGAGTTCGGAGTAGAAGTTCAGCGAGTGCACGCCGCCCTCCCGGCCGATGCCGGACGCCTTCACCCCGCCGAACGGGGTGCGCAGGTCGCGCAGGAACCAGGTGTTGACCCAGACGATGCCGGCGTCCAGCCGGGCGCCGGCGCGGTGCGCGACACCCACGTCCCGGGTCCACACGGTCGCGGCGAGGCCGTACTCGGTGCCGTTGGCCAGGGCGTACGCCTCGTCCTCGGTGTCGAACGGCGCGACGTGCACCACCGGGCCGAAGATCTCCTCCCGGTTGGTGCGGGCGTCCGGACCGAGGCCGGTGAGCACCGTCGGCTGCACGTACGACCCGCCGTCTCGGGCGTCACCGAAGGTGGGCGTGCCGCCCCCGGTGAGCACCTCGGCGCCCTCGGTGCGGGCCAGCTCGTACGCGCCGAGCACCTTCGCCCGGTGCTGGTGGGAGATCAGCGGCATGGTGGCGGTGGCCTCGTCGGTCGGCCAGCCGTACGCCAGTTCCCCGGCCCGCTTCGCCAGCCGGGCGGTGAACTCCTCGAAGACCGGGCGTTGCACGTAGATGCGTTCGGTGCAGAGGCACACCTGCCCGCCGTTGGTGAAGCTGGAGCGCACCGACCCGGCCACCGCGGCGTCCAGGTCGGCGTCGGCGAAGACCAGGCCGGCGTTCTTGCCGCCCAGCTCGAAGCTCACCGCCTTCACGCCGTCGGCGGCGGCCCGCATGATCGCGCCGCCGGTGGCCGACTCGCCGGTGAAGGTGATCGCGTCGACGCCGGGGTGGCGGGTGAGGAACTCGCCGGCCGAGTCCGGTCCGAACCCGTGCACGAGGTTGAATACCCCGTCCGGTACGCCGGCGGCGGCCATCACCTCGGCGAGTAGCGTCGCCGAGGCGGGAGTCTCCTCGCTGGGCTTGACCACGACGGCGTTGCCGCAGGCCAGCGCCGGTGCGACCTTCCAGGTGAGCAGCAGCAGCGGCAGGTTCCACGGCACGATGACCGCGACCACGCCGACCGGTTTGCGCAGGGCGTAGTTGAGCGCCCGGCCGCCGGTCGGGGTGACGGTGGTGAACGACTCGGTCGGTGCGGTCGCCACGATCTCCGCGAACGCCCGGAAGTTCGCCGCCCCACGCGGGATGTCCAGCGTGCGGGCCTGGGCGATGGACTTGCCGGTGTCGGCGACCTCGGCGGTGACCAGGTCGTCGAAGCGGCGCTCCAGCTCGTCGGCGACCCGGCGCAGCACCTCGGCGCGTTCCCGCTCGCCCATCCGGCCCCACGGACCGCGCAGCGCGGCCCGGGCGGCGGCCACCGAGTCGTCCACCGTGGACCGCGACGCCTCGACGACCTCGAACACCGGCTCACCGGTGACCGGGCTGGCCTTGGTGAACGTCGGCCCACCGTCGACGAACTCGCCGCCCACGAAGTTACGCAGGCGCGGCGGCCCGGCCGGCGCGCGGCCGGTCATCAGTGCGGAGTCCCAGAGTGTCGTCACGCGCGCCTCCCTCGGCTGAGCGCCGCCGCGACCGCGCCGGCCAGCAGCAGCGCCGCTCCGCCAACGACCGCGCCGAGCACGCGGTGCTGCCGACGGACGCGGCGGCGCACCTCGGCGTACGGGGTGGTGGAGAAGGACACCAGCTCGTACTGGGCAACGTACCGGCCGGGCAGTGCCCGTTCCAGTGCGTGCTCGACCTCGCGGCGCAGCTGGAAGACCGGGGAGGCGACCTTGTCCCGCATCTCCACGAAGTTCGTCAGCGCCATCTGGGCGATGGCCTCGGCGTTCTCCTGCCGGCGTCGCTGGAACAACGGCAGCGCCGCCGCCCAGTCGTCGGCGCACTCGTCGAGGCAGCGGTCCAGTTCCACCACGTCCTCGAAGGCGCAGTTGGCGCCCTGGCCGTAGAACGGCACGATGGCGTGGGCCGCGTCGCCGAGCAGGCCGACGGTGCCGTTGACCTGCCAGGGGGTGCTGCGGACGGTGCCGAGCACACCCACCGGGTTGTGCTGGTAGTCGTCGACCAGGGTCGGCGCCAACGGCACCACGTCCGGGTAGTGCTGCGCGAAGTGCGCGACGATCGCGGCCGGGTCGTCGAGCGAGGCGAAGCTGCCGGCGCCCTCGTTGGGCCAGAACAGCGTGCAGGTGAAGGAGCGGTCCGGGTTCGGCAGCGCGATCATCATCGAGGTGCCGCGCGGCCAGATGTGCAGCGCGTCCGGATCGAGCGCGAAGTCCCCGCCCAGCGGCGGAATCGTCAGCTCCTTGTAGCCGTAGTCGAGGAAGTCCACACTCTCGCTCAGCAGCCCGTACGCCAGCAGTTGTCCACGGACCGCGGACCCGGCGCCGTCGGCGCCCAGCACCACCGACGCCTTCGCGGCGACCGTGCCCTGCGGGGTGTCGAAGCTCAGGGCGCCGTCGGTCGGGTCGAGCCCGACCAGCCGGTGGTCGAAGACGATCCGGACCCCGGGCAGTGCCGCGGCGGCGTCCAGCAGCGCGTTGTTCAGCGCGCCCCGGCTGATCGAGTTGATCGCCCGGTCACCGGCCGCGCTGTACGACTGGAACTGCGGCTCCCCCTCCACCGGGTGGATCATCCGGCCGCGCATCGGCAGCGCGTCGGTCATCACCTGTTCGGCCAGGCCGATCCGACGCAACGCGTCCAGCCCACGCTCGGACAGCGCCAGGTTGATCGACCGGCCGCGCTCGGCCGTGCCGTTGCGCGGGTCGGGCCGTCGCTCGTAGAGGGCCACCGGGTAGCCGCGCCGGGCCAGGAAGCAGGCGGCCAGGCAGCCGGCCAGGCCGGCGCCGATGATCGCGATCTCGTCGCGTCGCGCCGTCACGGGTTCACCTGCCCCACGGTCGCCGCCAGGGCGGCGGCGGCCCGCCAGCAGTCGAGGTACGTGGAGTACAGCGGCACCGGGGCGAACCGGACGACGTCCGGCTCGCGGGCGTCGGCGATGACGCCGTGTTCGTACCGCAGGCGTTTGGTCAGCTCGGCGGCGCTGCCGGCGCCGATGCGGACCGAGAGCTGGCAGCCCCGCCGGGCCGGGTCGCGCGGGGTGACCACGCGCAGCGGCCGGTCGGCGGTGACCTCGTCGAGCAGCGACTCCAGCCAGCCGGTGAGCCGCTGGCTGCGTGCCCGCAGCGCGGGCATCCCGACCGCGTCGAACAGCTCCAGCGAGGTACGCACCGGACCCATCGCGAAGATCGGCGGGTTGGAGATCTGCCAGGCCTCCACCGTGGCCGGTGGCCGGGACACCGGCGTCATCTCGAACCGGGTCGCC
Source organism: Micromonospora sp. ALFpr18c (assembly GCF_008868155.1). GTDB lineage: Bacteria > Actinomycetota > Actinomycetes > Mycobacteriales > Micromonosporaceae > Micromonospora. The sequence continues at coordinate 2,851 of NZ_WBKR01000145.1, read as the reverse complement.
GCCGCGGTGCTCCACCAGCCCTCGAAGCGGGGCAGGTCCGCGTCGCCGAGGTGCCGCTCGTGCACGAACACACCGGCGAGGGCACCCGGCCCGGAGTTCAGGTACTTGTAGGAGCACCAGGCCGCGAAGTCGACGTCCCAGTCGTGCAGCGCGAGGGGCACGTTGCCCACCGCGTGCGCGAGATCCCAGCCGACGACCGCGCCGGCCGCGCGGCCGGCTGCCGTGATCGCGGGGATGTCCAGCAACTCACCGGTCAGGTAGTTGACCCCGCCGAGCAGCACCAACGCCACCCGGTCGCCCTCGGCGGCCAGGTAGTCGGTGACGTCCTCGGTGCGCAGGGCGTCCTCGCCGGGGCGCGGGCGCAGCCGGATGACCGTGTCGTCCGGGTCCAGGCCGTGGAACCGGGCCTGGCTGCGCACCGCGTAACTGTCCGAGGGGAACGCGGCGTCCTCGATGACGATGCGGGTGCGGGCACCCGCCGGGCGGTAGAAACTCACCATCAGCAGGTGCAGGTTGACCGTGAGCGAGTTCATCACCACGGTCTCCGCGGGCCGGGCGCCGACCAGTCGGGCGGCCGGCGCCGTCAACAGCTCGTGGTACGGCAGCCAGGGGCGTTGCGCCTCCAGGTGCCCCTCGACGCCGAGCCGCCCCCACGCGTCCAGGTCGGCGAGGAGTTCGTCGCGGGTGGCCCGGGGTTGCAGGCCGAGCGAGTTGCCGGCCAGGTACGCCGACTCGGGGTGGTCGCCGCCGTCGGCCGGCGGCACGAGGAACAGGTGCCGGTGGCCCGGGTCGGCCTCGTCGAGGCGGTGCGCCTCTCGTTCTGGGGTGTGCATGTCTCGCTCTCCGGTCACATCGCGGTACGGGCCGACCACAGCTCCGGGAAGACGACCCGGGACATGCTGCGCTGCAACCACGCCAGCCCGGCGGAGCCGCCGCTGCCGACCTTGGCGCCCATTGTTCGCTGCACCGCCTTGACGTGGTTCCACCGCCAGTCGCCGAACTCCTCGGCGACGCCGCTGAGCGCCTCGCCGAGCAGCCGCAGGTGGTTGTCGGGGCCGGCGTCGGCGTAGACGCGTACCCAGGCCGCCTCGACGGACGGGTGCGGGTCGTGCTCCACGGCCACGTCCCGGGCGAGCAGGTCGGCGGGGAGGTCGAAGCCACGCCGCGCGAGCAGCGCGACCACGTCGTCCCACAGGCTGGGGGCGGCCAGCTCGGCGCTCAGCGCGGCGTGCACCTCGGTCTGCCGGCGGAACGGCCGGATCAGCGCCGGGTCGCGCAGCCCGAGCCGGAATTCCAGGTGCCGGTACATGGCCGACTGGAAGCCGGAGCCCTCGCCGAGCAGGTTGCGGAACCGGTTGAAATCGGCCGGGGTCATCCAGCGCAGGCCCTGCCAGGCGGCGTTGAGCCCCTCCAGGTGCAGGGCCGCGCGGCGCAGCGGGGCGAGCGCGTCCCACACCTGGTCGGCGCGGAGCAGCCGCTGGGTCTCGCGCAACTCGTGGCAGGTCAGCCCGAAGTACAACTCCATGATCTGACTGACCATGAGGAACGACATCTCGCCCGGGTCGGTACTGAGCGGCTGCTGCAACTGGTGCAGGGTGCTGGCCTGCACGTACGCGTCGTACGGCACGCGCTCGGCGAACTCCAGCGTCGGTTCACCGCCGTTGCGGGCGGCGCGGGCGGCCCGCTGCCGCGGGGTCACCGGTCGCACCGTGGCGGGGCGGTTCGGCACCCGCCGCTCCGTCTGATCCACCATTGGACTCCCTCCCCCGGACTGGCCGACGTCATGATCCCGCGGTCGGATCGGCCTACGGAATGCCGGATCAACGGCTCTTCTCGGCTGTGGCTCGCAAACCGAAGGCAGCTAGGCGAGTCGGGTTCACGAAAGTAAGGTCTGAGCGTGGATGACATGGACTGGGCGCTGCTGCGCGAGTTGCAGGCCGACGCGCGGCTCTCCTTCAGTGAGCTGTCCCGGCGGGTGCACCTGTCCCCACCAGCGGTCGCGGAGCGGGTCCGCCGGCTCGAGGAAGCCGGTGTGATCACCGGCTACCACGCCCACGTCGATCTGACCCGGGCCGGCCGCACCGTGGTCGCGTTGATCCGGATGTCCTGCTACGGGGCGCGCTGCATCCTGCACGACCCGGCGGTGGCCGGCTGGCCGGAGATCCTGGAGATCCACCGCATCACCGGGGACGCGTGCAGCATGCTGAAGGTGGCCGCCGGCTCGATCGGCGAGTTCGAGGGCGTCATCGACCGACTCGCCCCGTACGGCCAGCCGTCGAGCACGATGGTCCTGTCGTCCCCGCTGGACTGGCAGCCGATCACCCCGGTCCCACCCGGCGACACCCTCCGCCGCCGCTGACCCACCCCGACCCGTGGTTTGCCCCTGCGTCAGGGGGAAAGCAGCGCGTGCCCAGGGGAGGGTTCCGGCGGTCGTCGCCGGTTGGGGGGAAATCATGCAGGGAATCCGCACGATCAACCGCGCGCTCTCGTCCGCACTGACACTGGTCGGGCTGGTCGCGGCGTTCGTCCTGATGACGGTCGCGCCGGCCCGCGCCGGCGAGAACACGTTCGTCGAGGTGACCCCGAACAGCGTCCCGGCCGGCAGCCGGGTCACGATCCGCGCGAGCTGCGACAACAACAACGATCGGCAGGCCAACGTGCACTCCGACGCGTTCGGGCACGTGATGCTCAGACCGGACAACGGCTTCCTCAAGGGGGAGGTCACCGTTCCGGGCACCAAGGAACCCGGTGACTACGCGGTCGACCTGCGCTGCCAGAACGGCCAGACGGCGTCGACGACGCTGAACGTGCTGAACATGGCCTCGCCCAGCAAGGGACCGGCGACCGGGGG
>NZ_WBKR01000144.1 GCF_008868155.1 Micromonospora sp. ALFpr18c | reverse complement strand
GGAGTGGGCGGTGGGGGGGACGCTGCTGGTGCAGGCCGCTCTCGCCGCCGCCGGCTGCGGCGAGCACCGCCGCGCCACCGAGCTGATCGACCGGGCCGCGGGCGTCGCCGCCGACCTGCGGGGGTACGACGACACGCACTGCACCAGCTTCGGGGCGGTGGTCGTGGAGATGGCCCGGGTGCTCCTCGCCGCACAGCGGGGTGACACCGACGGCGCACTGACACGGCATGTGGGCATCGTGCGGCGGGAGGCGTGGCGGCGGTTGCCGGCCGAGTATCGGGGTGCCTACCTGCTCGATGTCGCGCGGATCTACCTGCACGCCGGTGACCTGCGCGGGGCGGCGCGCGCGTTGGTCGACGCGGACAGTGTCGCGCCGGCTGAGGTTCGGGGACGGCCGCTGGCGCGTACTCTCATCGCCGATTGTGCCTGCGCGCAGCCGGCGCCGGCCGGCGTGGCGCGACTGGCGACGCTGGTCGGGCTCACCCGCTGACGCTCACGACCAGCGGGCACATTCGGCAGCGAGGCGGGGGTCGGTGCGCACCCAGACCTCGCCTCCGGCGGCGTCGGCCGGGGCGTCGACCCGTTCGAGGCCGAGGAGTTCGATCAGCGGGAGCAGGGTGGCGCGTTCGGCGCGGTCGTCGTCGACGTCGTGCGAGTCGAAGAAGACGTAGTACTGGTCGCTGGGGTCGACGTAGCCCGAGGCTGCCCAGATCCGGGCTACCTCTTCGATCGCCGCCGCCTCCGTCGTGATGGTGGCGGCGCGGGCGGCACCGCGGGTCTCCGGTGAGCCGTCGAGGTCGGCTGGGTCGGCGAACCACTGGCCGAAGTGGTCGAGGCCGCGATAGCCGTTCTCGAAGAACAGCATGGCGCCCGGCAGGTAGCGGTTGGCCCGATCGACCCTCAGGTGTGCCGACCGGGGCGGGTCCGCCTCCTCGATCCGGGAGATCACCCCCAGGCGGGGCATCAGCACCAGACTCTGCCGCGCCGCTTCGTCCGTGATCGTGTAGGTGTCGGACTCTCGGCCCCGGAGGAACGCGGAGAACGCCACGTAGGCCTCCTGCGGGTCGCCCACCGAGACCTGGTGCGTGGTGCCGTCGCCGGCGGTGAAGACGAACTGCTTCGGTCCGGGGCGGTAGGGGCGGGCCATGTACGTCCCCTCGGTCACGGGTGAGAGGCCCGTCAGCCTATCGGGGCGGGTTTCCGCGAACGTGAGATGCGGGCATGGTCACGGCTCCACTCGCTGCCCGGCGCCGCTGGTCGAAGACGGTGACCCTTTGACGGGGGGCAGTGTCAACCCGGTTGGCGACAACACTTGATCCGGGACGGAAGACCGACGTTGCGTGTCTGCTTCCTCACCCACGGTTCAATCTGGAGTACGGCTCGCCGTGCGGGCGGCCGTACACAGTGGAGGTTTCGGATGCTGATCATCGCCGAGGAGCGGGACACCTACCCACCGAACGGGCAAATTCCCAACCTGGAGACCGACGAGAAGGCGTCCGACGACATCGTGAGCCGGATCAAGGCGCTCCTGCCCGGCGACCTCAAGCTCGAGGTCGTCGGGGCGTTGGTGAACTGGTCGGCGAGCATCCTGCTGCCGCATCGAAGCTTCGGGACCTGGGCCGAGGCCGTCACTGCCGCGACCCGCTTCGCGCGCAACGACAAGGCCCTCGCCACCGACGACAGCCAGCGGCAGCGTGACGAGCCTGTCGGCGGCGACGACCTGACGAAACTCAACGTGGCGTTGGCGAGTACGGGGCGGACCGGCGACCCGCAGATCGCCCTGCGCGACGAGAGCCGCAGGTGGGCGAACTGCGGAATGGCGGCGTTCCAGATCCGCGAGCAGTTGCGCGACAAGGGCGGCGAGCCCGTCCGCCTGTCGGGCGAGACCTACCGGGCCGGCAACGGCGACGTGCTCAAGAAGGCGTTACTCGTCAAGCCCGCCAGCCCCGCGACCGTCCTGCTGCTCGACTGCCAGTTCCCGCAGGTGCACAACTTCGTCGTCGAGGTGCACCACGACGGGTCGCGCTACCTGGCCCAGGGTTACCAGGGCAGCTACTTCGCCCACTGGTGGCTGGGCATCAACGACAGCTACTCCGGAGATCCGTCGGCCGAGATCCTCGCGCTGCGTGAGCGGTACGGGCTGGGTCGCCCGATCAGCCCGGAGAACTACGAGAGCATGCTCGACGGCCTGGTCGCGGCCACCTCGTCCGACTGGCAGGAGACCGCGAACCAGTGGCGGACGTTGCCGTTCAACCCTGACCGGCAGGAGGTCGACGGGATCCGCCGCCGGTCCGAGACGCCGACGATCCTCATCGAGGTGTTCGAGCTGCGCAAACCGGCGGTGGCGCGAGCCGCGCTCGGCGGTAACGGCAGCGCGTCGCTCAGCGAGCTGGCGACGCGGGGTATGAAAACCGCCTGACGCCGGGCCGGACCACGCCGTCGCGGCGGGACCCGGATGGGTCCCGCCGCGACGGCGATGGTGCCCGACTGAACGGCGTGAGGGCCGTCCGTCGGTGCGGGTTCGCAGGTCAGCCGCCGGCGAAGGTCACCTCGGTGCCACACTTGGCGTTCTGGTTGAGGCAGGACTTCACCAGGCCGCCGAGGTGTGCCGGATCCCAGGCGTTCATGAAGTCACCATGCATGGAGGACGCCTTGCCGGAGGCGAGGCTGAGCCCGGTACCGCCCAGCGACTGGTAGTTGACCATGAAGGAGAGGTCCGGCACGGCCACCGGGTACTTGCCGGTGCAGACGCCGTTGACCGGGTCGCCCATGTGCGACTTGTGGTCGGGCGAGTCGATGTTCTTGCCGTCCCAGCAGTCCTTGAACACGAGCTGGAAGATCAGGTTGCCGCCCGGGGCGCAGACCGGCCAGTTGCCGTCTGCGCTGCGTCCGGTTTCGGCGCTGCCGGCGCACCAGAATTGGTTGCCGCCGCCGTTCTTCGGAGTGTCGACCTGCCGCTTGGCGTCACCCTCGACCATCCGCAGGCCCGGCGGAAAGGGCTTCACGGTGGACGGATCCTTGACCCGCGAGCCGTAGTAGACGCGGAAGCTCTTGATCGGAACAGCCTTGCCGTCCTTGCGCAACTCCGGGGTCCAGTACGCGCTCAGGTCGCCCGGGGCGTTGCAGGTGGTCTTCGCGGAGAGCAGCTTGTCCGTAGTGGTGAAGGCGTCGATCTTCGGGCCGAAGAAGGTGTGCATGTGCGAGGCGCCCGGCAGGCCGGGTACGACGATCGGGTCGTCCGGAGCGGAGTTGGCGACCTCGCAGTCGGTGTGGAACTCGGGAACGCGGGTGGTTCCCGGCGGCACCGCCTTCGGCCTGATCGCGTTGAAGGCGGCCAGTTCCTTGGCCCACCGGGCCTGGTCCACGGGCACCCAGCCCGCGGCCGGCGTGCCCGGCGTGTTGGGCGTGCCCGGCGTGGTGGGCGTGCCCGGGGTGGCCGGCGCGGGCGTCGGCGTCGACGCGGCGGGACTCGGCGTCGGCGAAGCGCTCGGCGTCGTGCCGGCCGCAGGGCCGAACGTGAACCAGTTCAGGTTGACGAAGTCCGACCGGGACGTGCTCCGCATGACAGCGAAGACCGTCTGCGCGCCGGCCGGAACCGTGGACACCTTCGCGGTGACGGTCGTCCACTTCTGCCAACCGCCGGTGCCGGCGATCGGGAAGCTGGCCAGCAGCGTGCCGGACTGCGCGCCGAGGCGCAGCTCGACGGTGCCGCCGTCGGTGTTGTGCGCGGCGACCCGGGCCGTCAGGTCGGTGCCGGTGATCGACACGCCGTCGTACCGCAGCCAGTCGCCGTTGGCCAGCCAGCCGACGTTCCTGCCGCCGCCGGTGTCGCCGGTGCCCTCGGTTTGCGCCCCGAACTGCGCCGCGAACTCCTCCGCCTGGACTCGGCCGGGCACGGCGGTCTCTTCGGCCTGGGCGCCGGCGATGTAGATGCCACTGCCGGCGAGGGCGACGGCGACGGTGGAGGCGAGCGTGATGCGTGTGAGGCGACGACGCTTGAGCGCCGGGTCCGGCGGTGCGACGTGCGCAGCGGTAGTCCGCATTACCAGTATTTCCTTCGGGTCGAGGATAGGGCTGATGCCGAAAAGAGTATGAGCGGTCAGCGTATCGGCATCAACGTGCGGAAGAAGATTCAAGAGGGCAGCGCCGCGTATCCGCTGGCGGCCGACGTAGGGGCTACGGATAACAATTTTTGGAATCATTTTCTCTTAAATCTTCTTTAAGCTGTCGCCGTCGACCTGGCCGGGTGGTCAAGGCGGCTTCGCCGGGCAGGCCAGTGACCCCGGCCACCTCGACGATGCCGCAGCTCAGGATCGATCCAGTGGTCCTCCAGAGTCAGTCAATTCAGTCTGTCTATTGTGGACTGGTCCGGAGCCGCGATGCAGGACGGCCGCTTCCCAGTTGGCAATGGAGTGGAAGATGGACTCGTCGGGCCTGATGCTCGAAGGTGTTGGTCTCCGCTTCGGCGGCCTCACCGCGCTGAGTGACGTGTCGCTGCGGGTGCCTCCCGGGCAGGTGGTCGGCGTCATCGGTCCGAACGGCGCGGGAAAGAGCACGCTGTTCAACGTCATCTGTGGGCTGCTGCGGCCCGACACCGGGCGGCTGCTCATGGACGGGCGCGCCCTTCGACGGCTGCGCCCACACCAGCTCACCCGGCTCGGTGTCGCCCGCACCCTGCAGGACGTTGGCCTCTTCGACGGGCTCAGCGTGCTGGAGAACGTCATGGCCGGCGCGACGAACCGGGCTCGTGCGGGCTTCGCCTCCGCTCTGTTCGGGCTGCCCAGGAGTGGGCGCGACGAGCGGCGACTACGCGATCACGCGCGGGAGGTTTTGGACGAACTCGGCCTCAGCGGGTTCGCCGACGCATCGCCGCCGTCGCTGCCCTACGCCATTCGTCAGCGGGTGGCACTGGCCCGGGCGCTGGCGGCACGTCCACGACTGCTGCTACTCGACGAGCCGGCCGGCGGACTCGGCCCCGAAGACATCGACAAGCTCAGCACGCTGATCCAAGACCTGCCGCGACGAGCCGACCATCCCTGCTCCGTCCTCCTCGTGGAACACCACATGGATCTGGTGATGGGAGTGTGCGACGAGGTCGTCGTCCTCAACTTCGGTCGAGTGCTCATCACCGGCACACCCGATCAGGTGGGCGACGATCCGAGAGTCGCCGAGGCTTACCTGGGCACCACCGTCGAAGCAGCCGCATGAGCGCCGCACCCCTGTTGACCGTGCGGGACCTCGTGGCCGGCTACGGTAATGCCGCGCCCGTTCTGCGCTCCGTCAGCTTCGATGTCGAACCGGGCAGCATCACCGCCGTCGTCGGCGCCAACGGCGCCGGCAAGACCACCCTGATGCGCGCGCTGTCGGGCCTGATCCGCCCCGCCGCCGGTGAGCTGCGCTTCGACGACGTGGACCTGCGGGAGGTGCCGGTCGAGCGGCGCGTCCGGCACGGCCTCGCGCACGTCCCACAGGGCCACGGCGTGGTCGCCGAGCTGACCGTCGACGAAAACCTCCGCCTCGGCGGCCTGTGGCGCCGGGACCGCGCCGACGCCCGCCGGGCTGTTGCCGAGGTCTACGAGATGTTCGAGCCACTGGCCCTGCGGCGGCGACACGCGGGGCATCAGCTCTCCGGCGGCGAGCGTCAAATGCTGGCCCTGGGACGAGCGCTCGTTGGTCGGCCCCGGCTCCTACTCCTCGACGAACCGTCACTCGGCCTGGCGCCAAAGGCCGTCGCACAGACCATGGCCCTCCTGCGTCGGCTTCGCGACGAGTCCGCCGTGGCTGTACTACTGGCTGAACAGAGCCTGCGCGGTGCGCTGTCGGTCGCCGACCGGGGCATCGTCATGTCGCAGGGGCAACTGGTCTTCACGGCCCCCGCGAAAGACCTGCGTGACAACCCGCACCTTCGTCAGCTCTACCTCGGGTTCTGACCCGCCGACGCTTCGCGCACCCGGCCCGGAAAGGGATGTTGTTGGAACGGTTCGTGTTTCTGACATTGGACGGCCTCGCGAGAGGGACGGCCTACGCGGCCTTCGCGCTGGCGCTCGTCCTGATCTGGCGGGCCGCCCGAGTCGTCAACTTCGCCCAGGGCGCGATGGCGGTGGCCTGCGTCTACGTCGCGCACAGCGTGACCGCGGCGACCGGTTCGTACTGGGCCGGATTCGGCGCGGCCGTGGCATCGGGGCTCGTTCTGGGCGCGGCGGTGGACTTCTGCGTGATGCGCCTGGCCGCCGGGACGGCGTCGCACCTGAACTCCGTGATCATCGCGCTCGGGTTGGTGCTCATCATCCAAGCGGTGCTCGGCATCGCCTACGGCAACGAGTACCTGCCGACACCCGCCCCGTTTGACCGTACGGCGATCACCGTCGGTGAGTTCGTGCTGCTCTCGCCGTTCGATCTGTTCGTCATCGGTACGGTGGCCGCCGCCGTCGCGGCGCTCGCCTGGCTGTTCGGCCGTACGCCGGTCGGGTTGCGGATGCGGGCCGGCGCGTTCGCCCCCGAGGTGTCGCGGCTGCTCGGTGTCAACGTCGGCGGGATGCTCACCCTCGGCTGGGCGCTGGCCGCGGGCCTGGGCGCCATCGCCGGCATGCTTGTCGTTCCAACCGAGCTGGCGCTCCATCCGCACGCCATGGACCTGGTCTTCGTCGCCTCGTTCACCGCGGCGGTCATCGGTGGGCTGGACAGCCCACCCGGCGTGGTCGTCGGCGGGCTGGCCGTCGGTCTGACGCTGTCGTACGTCTCGGGATATCTCGGTGGTGACCTCAGCCCGCTGGCCACCCTGCTCCTGCTGCTGGCGGTGCTGCTCGTCAGGCCGGAAGGGCTGATCACCAGGGCCAAGGTGAGGCGGGTATGAACATGCTCCTTCGAACGAGCCCACTGCGTCGCGTCCTGCTCACGGCGCTGGCCGCTCTGCTGGTGCTCATCGCCAGTCAGGTTCTGGATCCGTTCCGCAATTTCCAGTTCGCCACCATCGCCGCCTATCTCTGCGCCACCGCCGGCCTCACCGTCCTCACCGGGCTCAACGGTCAACTCTCCCTCGGTCACGGAGCGCTGATGGCCAGCGGCGCGTACAGCGTGGCGCTGATCCAGGATGCGTTCGGCGGACGTCGGCTGGCCGCCGGTTGGATCCTGGTGGTGACGCTGCTCGGCGCGCTAGCGGTCGGCGTCGCCGCCGGTGCCGTGATCGGGCTCGCCGCCGCCCGGTTGCAGGGGCCACACCTCGCCGGACTCACGCTTGGCGTGGCGGTGATCGTCCCGTCGTTGGCGACCACCTTCGACGCCCTCTTCGGTGGTGAGCAGGGGTTGCCGGTGCAGGCCGCCCAGCCGCCACTCGCCCTCGGTGCGACATTCCCGTACGAGCGTTGGCAGGTCTGGCTGGCCTGGACGATCACCCTCCCCACCATTCTGCTGCTCACCAATCTCGTCCACAGCCGTCTGGGCCGCGACATGCGGGCCGTACGAGACCACGAGGTCGCGGCCAGCCTGAGTGGGATCGACGTGGCCCGTACCCGCGTCGTCACGTTCACCGTCAGCGCCGGATGCGCCGCCCTCGGTGGTGCTCTGTTGGCGGTCCTGACGCAGGTCGCCTCGCCCGGCTCGTACCCGCTCACGCTCTCCGTGTTCCTGCTCATGGCGGTCGTGATCGGTGGCCTGGACAGCCTGACGGGTGCGATCTGGGGAGCGCTGCTCCTGGTTGCCCTGCCCGACCTCGCCCAGTCGGTCACGGGACTGTTCTCGTTCCCACCCGGCGAGGCGCAGCGCTGGGAGGGCAACCTGCCGACGGCGGCGTTCGGACTGATGCTCATCACGGTCATGGCCGTCGCGCCCACCGGAGTAAGCGGGCTGCAACGACGCGTCGTGCGGGCCGCGGCCGACCGGTGGCGCGCACGACGGCCCAACCCCGGGGCGGAGACCCCCTAACACCATCGCTATTAATGCGAGCACCGGCCGGCGACGGACGGAGAAAGAGGTTGATCATGTTGACTGTCAGGCGGGTGTCGGCTGCGGCCGCAGCAGCGCTGATCCTGGTGGGGACGGCTGCCTGTGGCGCGGACGGATCAGGTGGGTCCGCCGCGGTGCCCGGGGTGACCGACACCGAGGTGGTGGTCGGCACGCACACCCCGTTGACCGGTCCGGCCGCGGCTGGCTATTCCACGATTGCCCCCGCCACTCGCGCGTACTTCGACTACGTCAACGCGCAGGGTGGCGTGCACGGTCGCAAAATCACCTACAAGATCAAGGATGACGGCTACAACCCCGCGAACACGCAGCAGGTGGTGCGGCAACTGGTCCTGCAGGACCGGGTGTTCGCCATCCTCAATGGACTGGGCACCCCGACCCACACCTCGGTGTTGGACTTCCTCAACAGCAACCGCGTACCGGACCTGTTCCCCGCCTCCGGCACCCGCAACTGGGATCAGCCCACCAAGTATCCGAACACCTTCGCCTTCCAACCCGACTACGTCGTGGAGGGCAAGGTGCTCGGCGCCCACATCAAGTCCCAGTACCAGGGGCAGAAGGTGTGTTTCCTCGGCCAGGAGGACGATTTCGGCCGCGACGGTCTCGCCGGGCTGGAAAAGGTCCTCGGCGCGGTGGCCGTCAAACGGACGTACGTCACGAGCAACACCAACGTCGAGCCGCAGATCAGCAGCTTCAAGCAGGAAGGCTGCCAGGTGGTGGTGCTCGCCACCATCCCGGGCTTCACCGCCCGCTCGCTCAGCGTCGCCAAGCAGCTCAGCTTCACTCCGAGCTTCCTGGTGTTCAACACCGGCGGCGACTACCAGACGCTGGCCAAGCAGCTCGGTGCTGACGCGAAGCTCACCGAAGGCCTCGTCGGGCTCAACTACCTGCCGCTCTACACCGAGACCGCCGACCCCTGGATCCAGCTCTTCACGAAGGTCAACAAGGAGTACAACGGTGGTGCGCCGTTGGATGGCAATGCGATCTTCGGCATGTCGATCGGTTATCTGTTCGTCCAGGAGTTGCTCGCCGCCGGCCGGGACCTCACCCGCGAATCGCTGATCAAGGCGGTCGAGCGGGGCGGTTACCAGGGGCCGGGCCTCGCGCCGTTGCGGCACTCGCCGACCGACCACTCGGGATACGGCGGTGAGCGGTTCACCAGGGTCACCAACGGAGTGCAGGCCTATTTCGGCCCCACCTACCAGACGGATGAGGCGGACGCTCCCGTGACCGAGTACGACACTCCTCGCGCGGCACCCCCGGCCAACGGCATCCCGCAGGCTGGCTGACCGAGGAGGCGACCTCCATGAAGAAATTGCTTTTGATCAATATGCGCTGTGCCCTGACCGGCGATCATAGGAGCGTGGCCAGTGGGTAAGGTCATCGTCGGCGCGCACCCGTCCTACGGCCACATCGTTCCGATGCGGGCCATCGCCGCCGCCCTCGTCCGACGGGGTCACGACGTGACCTTCGTGACCGGCTCCGCGTACCGCGACGGCGTCGAACGCGACGGCGTCCACTTCGCCCCGCTTTCTGGCGCGGCGGACGTCGACTCCCGAACCCTGCATCAACGGCACCCCGAACTCCTCGCCCTGCCACGGGACGAGGCGTTCGACCTCGCCATGTCCCACGTCTTCGTCGAGACCCTCGCGGCACAGCACCACACCATGCAGAACGAGATAGCCAAGGCCGGAAGCCTGCCTGTCGTGGTACTGCAGGAGACCATGTTCATGGGTATGTGGCCGGCACTGCTCGGGGCGCCGGTGGCCAGGCGGGTTCCCGTACTGGGGATCGGCGTCCTGCCGATCACCATGACCAGCGTCGACACGGCGCCGTTTCGTTCAGGTCTGCCTCCGGACACCTCCCCGCGAGGCCGGCGGCGCAACCAGGAACTGAACCGCGTCTTTCGAGACAGCGGGCTACCACACACCCAACGCGGCGTGGACGAGGTGCTACGCGGCCTCGGCGCGGCACATCCACCGCCGTTCATCCTCGACGGCGTGGTGACCCTTCCTGGTCGGTACCTGCAGCTTTCCATCGAGGGAATTGAGTACCCCCGTAGCGATGCGCCCGCAAGTCTGCACTTTGTGGGCGCACTGCCCATCGGGGCTCGGCGTGACCACGGGCCACCGCCGGTGTGGTGGGAAGACATCGTCCACAGTGCACGACCGGTGATCGCGGTGTCGCAGGGGACGCAGGCGAACCGCGACTTCGGTGAGCTGATCGAGCCGACCATGAAAGCCCTGGCCGACCTCGATGTGTTGGTTGTCGTGGCGACCGGGCGAGACGCGGCCCTCTCCGACGTTCCGGACAACGCGCGGACAACCCCGTTCATCGACTTCGACCTCCTGCTGCCGCACGTCGACCTCCTCGTGCACAACGGCGGCTATGGCGGGGTGCAGCAGGCACTCGTGCACGGCGTCCCGCTTGTGCTCGCCGGGCAGAGCGAGGACAAGACCGAGGTCACCGCCCGCGTCGCCTGGGCCGGCGCAGCCATCAATCTGGCGACGTCACGTCCCGACGAGGCAGCCATCAGGTCGGCGGTCGAAACGGTGCTCGACGACCCGCGGTACCGCAAACGCGCCGGTGAACTCAGCGATGAGTACGCACGCCACGACGCACTTGCCGAAATCGCCGCCGCGGTCGAGCAGTCTCTCGCTGCGTCGACGAGCTGACCGACCGGCGACAACGGATCGCCGAGACGCCCGACCACTGGCTCGATGATGTGCGTCGGGCGGCTCCGGCTGTCGTCGCCGCGTCGCCTGAGCCTCCGACCCTGCACGGGTCGAAGGCTCAGGCGACCAGCGGCAGAGATCTTGGATGGTCAGGTTGAGTCGTCGAGGGTCAGGCCGGTGTGGGACGGTGGTCGGCCTCACCCATTGATGGCCGTTGACGCGTAGTCTGCTGTCCGTGACGGGCCGTGAGGTCGTCGACAGCGCAGGAGGTGCGGGCAGTGGGCAGATGGTTCAACCGCAGCCGTAAACGCGACGACGAGCCGCCGCGCGAATCGACGTCGCCGGGGCCGGTTATCGAGATCACCGTCTCCGGGGGCGGTCGTCGCCCGGTCAGCACGACGATCGGCGGTCCGACCGCCTTCGGGTTGCAGTACCACGCCTTCCACGACCAGTACGGCGCGACCGACGCGCGGACGCTGGAGGCGGGGACCCGCTACGCGCAGGAGTTGATGCGCACCAACGACATCGACGAGGCCGTGGCCGTCTATCAGGTGGTCGTCGGGTTGCGCAGCTCGGCGCTCGGGTCCGAACATCCGGACACCCTGCGCAGCAAGCACAGCCTGGCCTTCGCGCTGTGGCAGCGCGGCTCCCACGCCGAGGCGCAACGGGTGCAACGAGACGTCTACGAGGCGCGGCGTCGGGTGCTGGGCGACGCGGACGCCGAGACGCTGCGCAGCGGCAACAACCTCGGCTGGCTGCTGATCGAGCTGGGTCGGCTCGACGAGGCCGAGCCCCTGCTGCGGCGGGTCGCCGACGGCATGGCGCGGACGCTGGGCAGGAACGACACCGACACTCTGGCCTGCCAGATGAAACTGGCCGGCATCCAGCACCTGCAGGGCCACAGCCAGCAGGCCGAGCGTGCCCTGCGGGACGTGGTCCGGCGGTTGACCAGGACGTTGGGCCCCACCAACCCGGTGTCGTTGCAGGCCCACAGCAACCTGCTGGTCGTCCTGCTCGACTCCGGTCGGGCCGCCGAGGCGGTCGACGCGGCCCGGTCGCTGGCCGACGACGCCGGGCGCGCCCTGAGCACCACCGACGGGGTGTCCCTGCACGCCCGGCACTCCCTGGCCAGAGCCCTCGCTGGGGTGGGCCGGCGGGACGAGGCGATCCGGTTGCTGGCCGATACGCTGCCGGACAGTGAACGGGGCCGAGGAGTCGACCATCCCGCGACCCTGGAGATGCGGACGCTCTTCGCCCTGCTGCTGGTCGAGGCGGGCGACCGGCGGGCGGGCCGGGAGGCGCGGGCCGCGCTGGCCGGCTGCGAACGCGCGCACGGCCCGACTCATCCCGACACGGAGAAGGCCCGGGCGCTGGTCCGGCGGACCCGCTGACACCGACGGGTGCCGCTCAGCCGCCGGTGTGGATGTGCGCCGCCCACAGCGTCGGCGCCAGCGGGTAGCGGTCCCGGAGCCCCCGCACGGCCGAGTGCAGCGCGTACGCCGCCGACCCGGTGGGGTCGGCGTGCGCGTAGAAGGCGGTGGTCAGGGCGAGGGAGACCGCGTCGTCGACCTCCCACAGGGTGCCGATGACATGCCGGAACCCGGCGAGCTGGAAGGCGCCGGTGATGTGCAGCGACTCGTCGACCAGCGTCAACGGGGCCTGGGCGGTCGCGCAGGCCGACAGGAAGGCGAACTCCGCGTCCAGGTCCAGCTGGGACACGTCGGTCACGGTGAGTGGGCTGTCCTGATGATCGTGTACGAGGAGCCGGCCCTGCGCCGGGTCGTGCGGTTCGGCCACCGCGTGGCAGGCGAAGTGCGCGTAGGCCGAGTCGGCCAACCGGTCCAGGACCTGTTGCCGGGTGGCCGTCGCGTCCAGCCCGAGCCACGGCTGGGGCAGCGCCCGCGCCGCCGACTCGGCCTCACGTTCGGCGCTGGGCAACGCCCCCGGGCCGCCGGGGGTGGCGCGCATCGCCACCACGCAGGACCGGGCGTCCGGCCGGGACGGCCGCGCTGCGGTGCGTTTGCGGGCGAGCGCGGTCACGGTCGGGGTGTAGGAGGAGACCACCCGGTCGAGGGCCGACCGGCCGGCGTCGGCCTGCGCGGCGTGCAGGGGGAAGAACGCCAGCGGGCCGACCGGGCACCACCAGACGCGCGGCAGCTCCCCGGCCGCCCCCGGCGCGTCGAGCCGGTCCAGCACCGGCCCGACGAGGGCATTCCACAACCAATCGAGTACGCCGCCGAGCTCCGACTGGGCGCGCAGCCGGCTGCGCGCGTCCGCCGCCGGATCGTAGGCCGTGGTGGTGGCCTCCTGGAGTAACCCCAGCTGCGTCATCGCGTCGGCCAGCGACAGATCCGGCAGCGGCAGCACCGTCACCCGGTGCTGGCGCAGGATGAGCGCGTCGCACCGCAACTCGCTCGCGATCGGCACGATGACGGTCCCGTCGACCTGGTCGAGCAGCTGCCGGGCGCTGGGCGGACGCAGGAAGTCGCCCAGGCCGGGCAGCTTCCGGATCGTCGCCAGCAGCACGTTCCACTCGGTCTCCCGGTCCCGGCCGAAGGTGGTGGGGCGGGGCGATTCGGGGACGGGCGCCTCGAAGTCCCGGCGCATCCGTTGGAAGTCGGCCGCCAGGCGCCCGTCGGCACGCTGGAGCGCCGCCCACTCGCCGTCCGCCGTCAACCGTTGGTGCAGCAGCAGGCCCCGGCCCCGCTCCAGCAGCTCCAGGGCCCGCTCCGGCTGCCCGGCGCCGATCGCGCAGGAGGCGGCGGTCGCCGCCATCCCGACCGTCGAGCCGAGGTCGGCGTACTGGTCGTGCCGGGTACGCCCGCGGGAGGCCAGCCGCGGCAGCAACGTGATGGCCTCGTCGAAGGCATCCGTCGCCTCCTCCCACCGGTTCAGCGCGGTCAGCGAGTAGGCCGCCTTGTCGAACGCCTGGATCCGGACCGGCACGGCGCCGGACTCGGTGCGGCCGGCGGCGAGCGCCCGTTCGGCGGCCTCGGTCAGCAGGGCCGGATCACCGGTACGCAGGTAGGTCGCCCGCAACGCCTGGGCGATGGACAACCCGGTCTCGACCCGCTGCGGATCGCGCGCGGGCAGGGCGTCCAGCGCCCTGCGCAGCAGGTCGAGCGCCTCCTCCACGTAGGCGGGCTCACCGGTGGCGTCGTAGAGCAACCGAAGGCTGTAGCCCAACTGGTCCAGGTACAACGCGTGGTTGGCCTCGCCGCGTACGGACAGCGCGAGCGCCCGGCGCAGCAGGCCGATAGCCGTCTCCAGCGCGGAGATGTCGCCGGTCAGCTGGTGCGTCTTCATGCCGACGGTGGAGAGGCTGGCGAGCGCCGTCCGATGGTCCGGATGCCGCTCGGGCACGGTGTTCAGCACGGCGGCAAACTCCTGCCACGCCTGGCCGAGCAACTCGACGCGGCCGGTGCGGTCGACCAGGGTGAGCAACGTCTGCCCGGTCAGGAACCGCGGGGCGTTGCTCTGCGGGGTGTGTTCCCGCAGCACGGCGACGGCCCGTTCGGCATCGGCGGTGTGGGTGGTCCCGGCCGCCCTGGCCAGCAGGCAACGTGCTCGCAGCACGACGATCTGGTCCTGGTTGGGCCCGGTCGCGTCCACCGAGGACACCAGCTCCAACGCCTCGTCGACGTAGTCCTCCACCCCGGTGAGCTGGTACGCACGCAACAGCGCCTCCGCGTGGATGCCGCGCAACGCGGGCCGATTCTCCTCGCTGATCCACCGCTCGGCCAGCTTGGCGATGGCCGTGAGCCGGTAGAGCGTGTCGACCGAGCCGTCGAAGTCGTGCCGGACCCGATAGACCTGGCAGGTCTTGAGCCTCAGCAACGCGCTGGTGGCGAGGTCGGCCGAGGCGTCGTCGGCGAACTGCAGATATCGCTCGGCGATGTCCAGCAGCTGCGGTTCGTTCTCCACCCGGGCTCTGGCCAGCAGCACATCGGTGTACGTGGCCAGCGCGAGGACGCCGTGCGGCGTACCCAACTCCTCAGCCAGAAAGGAGTCGGCCATGGTGCGGATCGCGGCCTCCAGCACGACGGTGGCCTCGATCAGGTCCTCCCGCGCGTGGTCCGCGCCGTACCTGCGGAGCAGCGCGGCCCCCAGCTCCACCTGGGCCTCGGCCCATCGCCGGTCGCCGCGCGGCTGCCCGGCCGCGGCACGACGCCAGTGCTCGACCGTCTCCCTCGCACAGCGACTCACCGGCGCACCTCCCCGTCCGCGACGCTCCCCAGCCTGCCAGTCGCGCGCCGACATCGACAGGAGATAATCGGCCGGTGAGTCAATCGGTGCCGGACAGGCGACTCGACGATGACCGGGCGGCCCGGCTGGCCCGGATCTGCGCGGACATCGCGCAGGTGGGTGACCTGCTCGGGCCGGAGCCGGCCCAGGCCCTGACGCGACTGCGGGACACCTCGCTGTCCGACCAGGGCGTGGACGTGGTGCTCGCCGAGGTGACCGAGTTGATGCGCGCCAGAGGGCTGGTCGGTGGTGACACACCCGCCCGGGGGCACCGCTACCTGCCGCTGGCTGGCGTTCGCGGCCGCCGCCCGGAAGTGGTCCAGGTGTGCCCCGGCGACCTGTGCGACCGGGTGGAGATCCCGCGGCCGGACGCCGGCCCGCCGCCGCGCTGCGCCGTGTGGGACTGCCCGCTGCCGGCGTTTCGGATGGACCGGTGAACGCCCTCATCGCCTCGCTCGGCGGGAAACTGGCCGAGCGGTGGCTCGCCGGACTGGCGCTGCCCGGGGTGGTGTTCGTGGCGGTGGCCGCCGCGGCGGTGCGGCTCGGGCACGCCCACTGGTGGGACCTGCGGCTGCTGCGGCAGGAGGTGGAGCGGCTTGCCCTCGGGGCGCCGGCACGGGGCACCGGTTCCGCGCTGCTGATCGTGCTCGGTGTCGTGTTGGCCAGCGTCGTCGCCGCGATGGCCGCCCAGAGCCTGGAACGCCTGGTCGTGGCCTTCTGGACCCAGGACTGGGGTCGGGTCGGCGATGCCGTGACCCGCCGGCGGCGGCGCCGGTGGAACGCCGCCATGGACCGGTACGAGACCGCCCTGCGGGACAAGGCGCGGCGGTTGCGATCCGGCGACGCCGCCGGACCGCTGCCGGACACCCAGGCGCTCGCCCGCGCCTGCGACCGGATCGCGTTGACCGAACCGGACCGGCCGACGTGGATCGGTGACCGCATGCTCGCCACGGCGGTACGGGTGCGTGCCCGCTACGGCCTGGACCTCGCCGCCGCCTGGCCCCGACTGTGGTTGCTGCTGCCCGAGGAGACCCGGGACCCGCTTGCCCTCGCGCAGGCCGACTTCGCCGCCGCCGCCCGACGGGTGGGCTGGGGGCTGCTGTATCTGGCGCTCGGTCTGCTGTGGTGGCCCGCGGTGATCCTCGGCCTCGGGCTGTGCGTGGTGGGTTGGCGACGGGGTCGCAGCACGGTGTCCGTGCTGGCCGACCTGGTGGAGGCGGTGGTCGATCTGCACGTGCGTACCCTCGGCGCCGCGCTGGGACATCCCACCGACGGCACCTTCGGCACGGCCGACGGAGAGGCCCTGACCGTCCTGCTGCGCAAGGACCGGTGATCCCGGGCTTCGGTGCCGGGTGCGGGGTTTCCGGGAAGGTGCTGCGTTGGGACTGGGTCGTACTCGCCATCCAGGTCGGCGTCGCGGTCATCGTCGTGGCGCTGGCGAACATGCTCACCTTCGCCGCCGCCGTAGGCCCTTGCACATGGACAACCGGCGATCTTCAGTGCCGAGAAGTCGACGCTCCAGCGCCATAGGTGGACGTTCCAGCGCCATAACTGTAAGCGCCGCCGGCGGGACGGCCATAGCCGGCGCGGACACTGTAAGCGCCGCCGGCGGGAGGGCCATAGCCGGCGGGAGCGCCGTACGCGCCGGCGGCGGGAGGAGCAGAACCGACGGGAGGGCCATAGGCGCCGGCGGCGGGACCATACGGGTAGAAAGGCCCTGCGGGAGGGGCGGCGTGAGCAGCGTAAGGGTTTGCGTGAGAAGGGGTGGCAGCGGCAGCAGGTGTGGTGACGTGGGAGAAGCTCACACCCCTCATCGGGACG
>NZ_WBKR01000143.1 GCF_008868155.1 Micromonospora sp. ALFpr18c | reverse complement strand
GCCTGTCAAACGCGCAGGTCAGGACGAGTGCATCTGCAACCCTCGCGGCAAGGAGAGCATTCACGAGGTCTACAGTCGGCGAAACCGCTACTCATGCGGCCAGCAGCGCAAACCTCGGCCGCAGGCCGTACGCAGACTGTCTTGTATTCGCATCAGATCGAATACGCGGCGGAAGTAGCTTCCAGACCAAAAGCAACGCCAAGATGGGCCTTCGCGCGAACGGTTCGAGCCCGAGATCGTCATTCCGTGGGAGCATGGATAGATGGGCTCGACGGTGTGGCGCGCGCCCGGTGGCGAGTGCTACCGGGTTTGGACCGGATCGGCAGACTCCCTGGTCGTGACTTTGCAGCCGGTCAGGCAGGACCCGGATACGCGCGAGTGGTGCACCGGTGAAGGGGATCAGGTCGACGTGGACGGAGACCTGTTCCGGGCTAGCTATCGAGAGGTGCCGCCCGAGCCGCTCCGGGACCCGCGTATCACCCTGCTGGCTGACCTCGTACGCGGGCTGCTGGCTGACTACGAGAGCGCCACAGGGCGTGCAGCCCAGGGTGATGCAGACATCCGTGCAGCCCTGGAGGCGGTTGCGGCGATCCCCGCTGAGGCACGGCGGCGGGCCCACGCTACCGCCAGGCAGGCCGGCCGCATGGGATTCCACCGAGGTCTGGGCGGCCGGTAGTAGCGCTTGGCGTTGTTTTCGGTCTGGAAACTACGGACGGGCCGTTACGGCTGCACCAGCATCAACCCGGAGCCCTGGTTGAGCAGGCCAGCTACCTGCACGACCGCACCGGCGGCATGATCGGCAGCCTCGACCAGCTCATCCACGAAGCCGCCAACGACGCCATCGCCGACGGCACCGAGAAGATCACCAAAGCCCATCTCGACGCGGTCATCCTCGACGTCGCCGCTCAAACCCAGTTCACCCCGCCTCGCCAACGCCGGCGATCGGAGGCGCGGTGAAGCTCTGGCAAATGCCCGTCCACCAGCTGCCGATCCGAGTCCGTCCGGTCCTCGGCGAAACAGTGCTGTCCTACGTCTTCCGCCTGGCCCACGCCAACGATCTCGACCGGCCCACCCTTCTACTGCGGGCGCTCGGCCGTCCCAATGCCGCGGTCACCCGGTTCGCGCTGGACCGAGACTACGAAGTCAGCCTCAACGAACTCGCACTGCGCCGATTGGAGACCGTCACCGGGCGGTCATCCGAACAACTCCGCGCCGCGCTGACGAACCTGCACCGCATCTCCGCTACACCAGAGGACAACCCCACGATCTGGCTCTACAAAGGCCATGACCTGCTCAACCACTGCGATCACTGCGTCGCCCGGATCCCCGGCAAACCCACGATCCGGGTCCACAGGTTGCTCTTCCCGCAGCTCTGTCAGCGCCACCGCCGCTGGCTCGATCCCGCAACAGCGGGAATCCCCCGACAGGTCAACCTCAGCAACACCCCAGAGATCGTCACCGCTCACCGGCGTTACAGCCAGCTCCGGGCAGCCAACCGCGACCATCATTGGACCCACATCCAACTACGCCAAGCCACCTGGATCGCCATGGACTGGGCCAGACACAGCAAATACCGTGCCCGCCCCCTCCACGACCGATGGCAGACCCGGGCGGACGCCCTCGGCATCGGCCACGGCCCCTACAACCCCACCCCGTTGCTGGTCTTTCCCGAAGCCGTCGCCCTCGCAGAAGTACTCAGTGACCTCAACTGGCGCCGCCACGTCGCCATGGTCCACCGCGACTCCGACATGGACCGCTTCTTCCGCCACGTCGCCATGGTCCACCGCGACTCCGACATGGACCGCTTCTTCCGCCACGTCGCCCAGCGGATGAACCAGCCGGCCACCTTCGCCGACTGGCTGACCAGCGCATACCTGCTCCACAACTCGCCCAACCGCAACCACCGCATACGCCGCCCGCTGCCGGGATGGATCAACCAACTGCGTCACAAGCATCTGGAGCTTCGCACCGAATTCTGGCAACAGCACTTCGCCAGCCACGCCACAAGCACACCCTTTCCGGAAATCCGCCACTTCAAGTGAGAGACAATGACCAGTGACCACACCACACCCGAATGGCGAACCGCAGGTCAGACCGACTCATCCTCGCCACCTCGAACGAGAAGCGACAGCTTCCTCAGGAGTTGACCGAGGAGCGCGCCACGTCCTCGTCACCGAGGTCGGGGTCACGTCGCTGGACCAGACGGGACCGTCGACGCAGCACCGCGCATCGCGAGCTCGTCGCCGGAAGGTCGCCCCTGATAGCGGCCTACCACGTACCGGGCCGCGTCCTAATCCTCCGGCTCCCAGGCGATCAGCTGGTCGAAGACGCGCCGGTCGCCGTCGAGTTGCAGCGAGTCCATCGGCATGCGGCCGTAGCAGAACATGACCAGCTCATTGGCCGTGCCCCGGGCGGAGACATAGGCCACCTCCGGGCCCTCGGCGGCGACCGGCGTGGGGAGGCGGGCGGCCCGGGCGCCGTCGGCGGAGAACCAGAGCCGCCAGGAGCGGCCCTCGGTGGCGTGGTAGTCGACGACCGCGGGCTTGTGCGGCCACGCGGACGTCGTTGCGACGCAGGTGGTCACGAACTCGTCGACACCGTCGAGGGCCACCTCGTCCGGCAGCGGCTGCGGGGCACCCACGGCGACCTGGGCGTCGTAGGTGTGCACGGCGACCTGCTGAAGCTGGTGCCGGGCGACGGCACCAGTCGTCTGCGGTGACTGCGACGAACCCCACCACGTCCAGCAACCACGATCCGGGCCGGCCTCCCGCAGCGCGTTCAGCAGCTCCTCCGTCGACGCGGCGAACCAGGCCAGCAGGGCGTCACGCTCCCGGGGCGCCATCGGGGCCGACCAGGCCGGCGGAGCGTCGGCGGGCCCTGCGGCCACGATGGCGGCCCACCTGCGGCGCCCCTCGCCCAGGTGCTGCACCAGGTCGAACAACGTCCACTCAGGGCAGGTCGGCACCCGTACGTCGAGGCTGGGTGCTGCGGCGACCGCCGCCCGGAACGCGGTCGATCGGTCGTCCATCAGCCGCAACAGGTCGGCGAACTCCAGAGACCTTTCCACCGCGGCTTTCTACCACCCCGCTTCGACAACCGGCATCGGGTTTTCCCCACCCAGGGTCTCGGGGACCTCCAGCCAGGTCCCGCAACCGCAGGGGCACCTCGACGGTGCAGCCCCGATCACCTGGCCTGGAGGTCAGCCGGCGAGCTGGTCGCGGCGGCGGGTGAGGTAGGCCCGCTCGGCGGGGTTGGCGGCCAGGTCGATGGCCTGGTCGTACGCCGCTCGCGAGTCACCGCTGCGCCCGAGTCGCCGCAACAGGTCGGCGCGCGCGGCGTGATACGCGTGGTAGCCGGCGAGGGCCTCGGCGAGCCGGTCGATCTCGGCGAGCCCGACTGTCGGGCCGTCGACCTCGGCGACCGCCACCGCCCGGTTGAGCCGCACGATCGGCGAGGGGTCGAGCAGCACCAGGCGGCCGTAGAGCGCGACGATCGTGGACCAGTCGGTGTCACGGGCGCAGGGAGCGTCCATGTGGACCGTGGTGATCGCGGCCTGCAGCTGGTAGCGCCCGGGCGGGTCACCGCCGGCCGCCACCGCCTCGACCCGCTCGCGGATCAGTGCTCTGCCCTCGGCGATGAGGGCCCGGTCCCAGGCCCCGCGGTCCTGTTCGTCGAGGGTCACCAACTCCCCGGTACGGGACACCCGCGCCGGCCGCCGGGCGTCCGTGAGGAGCATCAGGGCGAGCAGGCCGGTCACCTCACCGTCGCCCGGGAGGAGAGTGCGGAGCAGGCGGCCGAGCCGGATCGCCTCGTCGGTCAGGTCGACACGCACCGCTTCGCCGCCGGCACTGGCGAGATAGCCCTCATTGAAGACGAGGTAGACGACCGCGAGCACGCCGGCGAGTCGCTCGTGGATGTCGTCGGCCCGGGGCACCCGGTAGGGAATGCGGGCCGCCGTGATCTTTGCCTTGGCGCGGGTGATCCGTCGCGCCATCGTCGTCTCCTGCACCAGGAAGGCGCGGGCGATCTCGGCAACGGTGAGACCGCCGAGCAGACGCAGGGTGAGCGCCACCCGAGCCTCCAGCGCGAGCGCGGGGTGGCAGCAGATGAAGACCAGCCGGAGCCGGTCATCCTCGACCGGACCGGTCGTCCCGGGAGGGCTGTCGTCGTACACGATCTGTGCCGCCCGGTGCTTGGCGTCGCGCTGCGACTCGCGGCGGAGCCGATCGATCGCCTTGCGGATCGCGGTGGTGGCGAGCCACCCGCCAGGATTGGGGGGTACGCCCATCGCGGGCCACCGCTCCGCGGCCGCCGCGAACGCCTCGGCCGTCGCCTCCTCGGTGACGTCGAGGTCACCGAAGCGGCGCGCGAGGCGGGCGACCAGCCGCGCCCACTCCTCTCGGTGGGCGCGGCTGATCGCCTGCTCGACGATGGGGCCGATCGGGGCTCCCGCCCGGACGTCGCCCGCCGCGCTCACTTGTGCCCGGGACGGGGGAACCGGTGAACCTCCTGCGGCCAGTCGAGCGCGGTCGCGATCCTGCCGGCCCAGTACCGCGCCGCCGCGTCGTCGGGCACGTCCACCACGGCAAAGCCGCCGAGGTGCTCCTTGGTTTCGACGTACGGGCCGTCGATGAAGACGGGCTTGCCGTCCACCGACTCGACACTGCAGAGCGCGGTCGACCGGTCGAGCGCGCCGTTGGTGAAGATCAGGACACCCTCGGCTCGCATCTCCGCGATCACCGCCCTGCTGGCCACGCCCTTTTCGCGGAGTTCCTCCGCCGTGTGCGGGGGCACCCACTCGTCGTTGAAAGTGATCAGGTACTCCGTCACCGTCGTCTCCTCTCAGTCCCCGGACGAGGGCCTTGCCAACTCCTCGCACGCGGCGGCCCGACCGGCCGCCACACACCAGGTCCACGAACGGCTGTGCCCGAACACGACACCATCCCGGCAACTCTTCTGCACGGCAGCCAGCCCCGGGGCGGGCTACGGGCGGGTCAGCGATCGGCCGAGCCACTCGGCCATCAGCGCGCGTTCGGCGTCGCTGAGCCCCGGCAGGTCGGGCACCACCGTCGCGAAGGTCACCGCGATCGCGTTCGTGCTCGTGTCGGGTGTCGCCGGAGCGGTCGCCAGGACGCCGCCGAGCACGGCATCGAACATAGCGTCACCGAGACCGGGATCGCGCTGGTCGGCGGGCATGCCCAGGAGGGCGAGGATGGTTCCGTTGCCCGCGGCGTGGATCATCATGAGCGCGCGCTGCTCGTCGACGCGGAGCAGGCCGGCCGCGGCGAGTCGTCGTACGCGGGCACGGAGCACCGCCATGCCCGCGACGACCGCCGGCGAGGGCGCGCCGCGTCCTCGCGTAGCGATGAGCGCGTACAGCTCGGGGTTTGCCAACCCGAACTCCAGGTGCGTCCGCCACCCGGAGCGCAGATCCGCCACCGGGTCGCCGTCCGCGGCTTCCGCCACGGCCGACTTGCTGCTGACGTAGGTGGACATGACGTGCTCGGCGACGGCGTCGATGAGGCCGTCCTTGTCACCGAACAACCGGTAGATGGTCGGCGCCTGCACGCCCGCCGCCTCGGCGACGGCGCGCGTCGTCACCGCGTTCGCGCCCTTGTCGCGCAGCAGCCGGGTGGCTGCCGCGATGATGCCGGACCGGACGTCGTCCCGGGATGCGGTGTCCTGCGCCGTGGCCATGAACCAATGCTAACAGCATCTTGTTATCCACGAATTATCGGTGCTAACGTTCTAGCTGTATCGCCGATAACAGCAGGGAGTGCGTCATGATCGTCGTCACCGGTGCCACTGGTCAGCTCGGATCCCAGATCGTCGACCGGCTACTCGAACGGGTACCCGCCAGCGAGGTGGGTGTGAGCGTGCGCGATGTCGGCAAGGCCGCCGGCCTGGCCGAACGCGGCGTGCGGGTACGTGCGGGAGACTTCACCGACCCGAGCACGCTGACGCACGCCTTCGACGGAGCCGACAAGGTCCTCGTCGTGTCCGCCTCCATCCGTGGCAGCGGCGCGGTCGCCGCGAACCGCGCCGCCATCGACGCCGCCCACGCCGCGGGCGCCAAGCGGATCCTGTACACCAGTCACCAGGCCGCCTCCAGAGACTCACTCTTCCCCGCCCAGCTCACGCACGCCGCGACCGAGGAGCACCTGGCCGGTCTCGGGGTGCCCTTCACCGCCCTCCGCAACGGGTTCTACGCCAACACCCTGAGCCTCTCCATCGCAGGAGCACTCGAAACCGGACAGTTGGTGGCGCCGTCGGACGGCCCGGTCTCCTGGACCGCGCACGCCGACCTGGCCGAGGCCGCAGCCATCGCCCTCACCGAGGACGTCCTCGACGGGGTCACGGCTGCGCTGACCGCACCGGAGATGCTCGACCTCGCAGCGGTGGCGGGCATCCTCACCGAGATCACCGGACGCGCCATCACCCGAGTGGTCCTCGACGACGAGGAGTGGAAGGCTGCCGCCGTCGTCCGTGGCATGCCCGCGGCGGCAGCCGACTTCACCCTCGGCATGTACCGCGCGGCGCGACGCGGAGAGTTCGCCGTGACGGACCCGACGTTGGAAACCCTCATCGGTCACCGGCCGGCATCCGCCCGCTCGGTGCTGAAGGCCATCGTCGCCCACGCCTGAGGCGTCCCGGCGGTACGTCCCTCGGTTGACCGTCGACCTGGTCGAGGCCCGAACATCGGCGGCATGAACGAGCCGACATCAGACCCGACCATGACCCGCATCGGTGCGGCGGTGCAGCTCGGCCGATCGGGGCAGAAGGCCCTCGCCCGGGACACCCTCACCGCCCTGTGGGACGAGATCGGTGCCGACGGCGACGCCTTGCACCGCTGCACCCTCGCCCACTACCTCGCCGACCTGCAGGACAGCACCGAAGCGGAGTTGAGCTGGGACGAGCGTGCCCTGGCGGCCGCGTCCGACCTGACCGACGAACGGGCTCAGCACCAGCTGTCCTCGCTCCGGGTCCAGGCGTTCCTGCCGTCTCTGCACCTCAACCTGGCCGACTGCCACCGGCGTCTGGGCAACACCGCACTCGCCATCGAGCACCTGTCCCGGGCGCGCGAGCATCTCGGGCATCTGCCGGACGACCCGTACGGCGAGGCGATCCGCACCGCCATCCGCGACTTCCGGGTGGACGACCCGACCGACCTGCGGAGGTAGGGCAGGCCGACCGCGGGCGCGCCGGCGCTGAGCTGGGCGCGCCCGCGGACCGAGGCAGGTCAGCGCAGCATCGCCCGGGTCATCCGGCGGGTGGCGACGTACGTGGCGATCGAGCCGAACGCGACGAGGTAGACCACCGGGATCAGCAGGTCCCAGCCGAGGTGGCCCAACGCGGGCTCCCGGACCAGCTCGATGCTGTGGTAGAGCGGCAGCGCCCGGATCAGGGGCTGCACCGCCGCCGGATAGACCGACAGGGGGTAGAACGTCGTCGCGAACAGGTACATCGGCAGCATGACGAGCTGGATGTACTGGAAGTCGGGGAAGTCGCGCAGGTACGTCGTGACGGCCAGCCCGCCAGCGGCAAAGGCGTACGCGATCAGCACCGACGCCGGTAGGGCCAGCAGCAGTTGCCGGAGCAGCGGATTGCCGAGATCACGCCGGCACCGCTCCAGCCGCTTGGCGCGGATGAGTTCGGCGGCCGTCGCCGACTCCCCTTCGAAGAGACGGTGCAGCGACCGCAGCGAGATGTGGTGGGCGGCGGCGATGCTCCGAGGGCTGAGCTCGTCACTGCCAAGATGGCGGTCGATGAAGTCGACGACGCGGGCTCGCAGCGCGGCCTGCCGGGTCTGCGGCGACAGGGTGCCCTCGATGTCGAGCTGCTGAGCGAGGACGGCAGTGAGCAGGTCCAGAGCCACCCGGCCCAGGGCCTCGGCCTCGGGCGGCTGGTACTGCTCCGGATGCGCCGCGATGCTGCGCAGGTGGTGAGCCAACAGCCCGCCGACGCCGAGGTGCGCCGGCATCGGCACGGCCAGCAGTCGGCGCAGCCGGTCCGGCGCGACGGGCAGCGCCGCGCGCGGTATCTGCACGGTGATCGTCGCGGCGAGTCCGGGACCGTCGGCGCTGTGCCGGGCGATGTGGGGCCGGGCGGTGTCCAGAAGCGTGAAGTGGGTGACGGCCTCCAGAGCGGACTCGTTGCGGTCCTGGGTCAGCACACTGCGCCCCGTCAGCGGCAGCGCCAGCTGATACACGTCGGCCTCGGCTCGGCGGACCAGCTGCGAGGGTCGAGTCGAATCCAGCGACGGGTACCGCAACGACGTCAGCCGGATCCGGCCGAGATCGATGGCCCGGGCGTACCCGACGAAGTTGTCCAGGTGGGCGCTGGTGATGTGCGCCGGCGCCGTCTCCCGAGCGACCAGGGCGTACCAGAAGTCGAACCTCTCCGCGGGCGGCAACACCGTCGTGTCCACCAGCAGGTTGGGCAACACTCTGCTGACCTCCCCCAGGTACGAGGGAGGATTCTCGCATGCTTCGATCTGTCCTGCCCAGCACAGCGTTCCCGACGCGTACCGGTGCCACCTCGCGAGTTGGCGGGTGGCAGCGGTGATCGGCGCCGACCTGCTCGCGGCGGCCGACGAGATGACCCGGACGCTGATGCCGCACCGCGAACGAGACTGGTCCGTGCCCGCCGGCACGCTGACGTGGAGCTGCTGGACCACCGCCGCGCACGTCGCGCACGACCTCCTCGCGTACGCGGGCCAGGTCACCGGCCGCCCGGATGACAGCTACCTGCCGTACGACCTGCGGGTCTCCCCCGCCGCGAGCCCGGCGCAGACCCTCGCCGTGGTGCGGGCCTGCGCTGGTCTGCTCGCCGTCGCCGTCGACGCCGCCGGACCGGACGTGCGGGCCTGGCACTACGGCCCCTGCGACCCGGCCGGGTTCGCCGCGATGGGTGTGGCCGAGACCCTGCTGCACACCCACGACATCACCCTCGGCCTCGACGTGCCCTGGCAGCCGCCGCAGCGGCTGAGCGCGCTGGTGCTGCGGAGACTCTTCCCGGACGCTCCGGCCGGGGCGGCTCCCGAGGTGCTGCTCTGGATGACCGGCCGCGGCGAACTGCCCGGCCGGGCGAGGCGCACATCCTGGACCTGGCGGGCCGCGGTGGACTGACACGCACCGGCGGCGAGGGGGTGGGTGGTCGCCTCCCCCCGGGCGACCACCCACGCTAGAGCGTCACGGTCAGGTCCAGCTGATGCCACGGTTGCGAACGCTGCGCATGCCCTTCCCCTCTCCCCTCGGTGACGGCCCCCGTGCCCGCCAGGTGACCTCAGCGTCGGTCGCGCCCGGCCGCGGCGGTAGGGGTGTCGGCGTTCGGAGTCGTTCGGGCTTGTACGGCCGGGGACTCGAACGGCACGGGTGCGTGGGCAGGTCGCCGCCACAGCGGCACGAGCGCGAGGACCGCCACCGCGCCCGACAGTCCGCTGAACCCGATCACCGTGGTGGCCGGCCAACGGTCGGCGGCCAGACCCGCCAGGACCATCGCCGTCCCCTGCAGCCCGCTGAGACCGGTGATGGCCACCCCGAAGGCGTGTCCCCGGTACCGCGTCGGCACCGCCCGGCCGAACAACGCGTTCAGGGGGATGGCGAAGGCGCTCGCGGCACCGGCCAGCACCAACAGCAGGAGCATCATCCACAGCGGAGGGACGAGCCAGGTCAGCGCCAGTACCCCGGCCGACATCGCGGCCAGCGGCAGGATGAGCCGGGGTCGGGCCGCCGGCGCACAGAGCCGGGTGAGCGCGACCCCGCCGAGGGACATCCCCAACGGCGCCGCCGACAGCAACAGTCCGACGGTGCCGGCGCCGCCGCCGTACTGTCGGGCCAGCGGTGCCATCGACCCCTCGGCGGCGTAGGTGAAGGCGCTGGCCGTCCACAGGACGAGAACGTAGGACCGCAGCCGGGAATCAGCGAAGATCACCCGTAGACCGTCCGCCCGGCCGTGGCCGGTCGGGCTCGACGATGGCCGAGGCGCGGGTCGGGACCGCACGCCGATCCCGATCAGGAGTGCCGAGACCAGAAACGTGCCGGCGTCCACCAGCAGGGCACCGCGCAGCGACAGCAGCGCCACCAGACTCCCCCCGACGGCGAAGCCGACCACCTGCACGACCTGGGCGCAGATGTTGTCCACGCCGTTGGCCACCGCGTAGCGGTCGCCGTCGAGCACGTCCGGCATCAGCGCCGCCCGCGCCGCCACGAACGGCGGTCGCATCAGGTTGACCACGAAGAGGAGCACCACCAGGGCCGGCGCGGGCAGGTCCGGCAGCGCCGCCAGCGGGATGAGCGCCGCGCGACCACAGTCGCACGCGATCATCACGCTTCGCCCGGGGAACCGGACAGCAGCGGTCCGCCCGTGAGCCAGGCCAGATAGGAACTGGCGTAGTCGGCCGCCGCCAGTGCGGCCGAGCCGGTTTCGCTGAAGACGAGATACGCCACGGTCACGGCCGTGAGCTGGTCGCCGGCCAGGGACAGCAGGTACGCCCCGAACAGGTGGCGGTATTCGCGCACCGCGAACACCTCGGCGTACGTCGCGGTGCGCTCGGTCACGTCGCCCCGTCTCCTCCCGCGCCGGCTCTCGTCCGGGCGCTCGGCCCAGACCGTAACCGCGTTCGCGCCGTCGGGCGGGCGAGCAGGCGTTCGGAGCTGTTCGGATCCGTTCGCGGCGGGTTCGGACGGCCGGCGGGGAGGTGTCGTGCCGCCCGGCTAACCGGCGTCGAGCGTGTGCCGGTGACCGTCGAGCGGGAAGGGCGGCCGGGCCGGCACGAGCTCCTGGAACACGAAGCCAGACTTCTGTGCCACCCGGCAGGACGCGACATTGTCCACCTGGTGCAGCAGGTCCAGACGCGCCACGTCGGGGAACCGGTCGAACGCCCAGCGACTCAGTGCGGTGACCGCGCGCGGGGCGACACCGCGACCACGTGCCCACGACGCCGTCCAGTAGCCGACCTCCGGGACCGGACGCTGCGGCGTGATCCCCTTGAGCACCACGTTGGCCACCAGCCGGGGCCCGTCGGTCTGCTCCTCGAGCACGGCGAAGGTGTACCGCCGGCCGTCGTCCCAGTCCTGCCGCGCGCGGTCAAGCCACCGTCGTCCCTCGGCGAGGCTGGTCACCGGCACCGAGGTCCACCGGCGCAGCACCGGGTCCCGGTACGCGTCCAGCAGCGCCCGCAGATCATCGTCTCGCCACGGTCGCAGGGTGAGGTCCGGCGTCGCGGAGATGCCCGACGCCCGCAGCTCGATCATCATCCGCACAGTCTGCCGGTGGCGTACCCGACCGGCCAGCCCGCTCAGCGCGGCCGGCGCCGCCACGGCAGCCACCAGGTGCGGCGGGACCGGCGCGCGGCGGCGGCGGTCACCGGCTCGGTCGTGGGGGTGACGGTGCGGGGCGGTGTGTGCTCGGCACGCCAGCGGCGGACCACGTCCTCGGTGTTCACCGGACGCACCGTCACCCGGGGTCCGTCGTCGGGAAAGCGCAGCCACGCCACGATCTGCGCGTTCAGCTGCCCCACGAAGTCGCGGACGGCCTGTTCGGTGGGCAGGTCACGGACCTCGTCGGGGACCTGCTCGACGCGTCGGCGCAGTTGCAGCGAGGTGGGCAGCAGCAGGTCGCTGGACAGTGCCTCGCGCTCCAGGAAGCTCTTGATCCACCACGCCTCGTCGTACGGCATCCCGCGCCCGGGGATCGGCTTGCCCATGCCGGGCAGGTTGTCGAACTCGCCGCGCTGCACGGCGTCCTGGATCTTCGCCTCCACGGACGCTTCCCATGCCTCGGTCACCGTGCGGCACCTCCCTGGCCACCGTAACGCGCCACCTCCGGCCGGCGACGCGTACCCGCAAGGGGTCAGCGCGCCCGCGACGGTGACCATTCCCGCCGCAGGTCCCGGGCTCTCACCGCACCCGAGCGGAGCACGCTGGGCCGCGGGCCACGGCCTGCCGGGTGGACCTGGACCGGGATGTTCATCCTGATTGCGGTCGGTGTGGGGACTATCGAACGGGAGACGCGTGATGGTGGGTCCGGGTGCGCTGCTGGGCATCGCGTTGGTGGCTGGTGCTCACGCCCGGCCCGACCATGGTCTACCTGGTGTCCCGTTCGGTGGCGCAGGGCCGCCGGGCCGGTCGCCGCGACCTGACCCGGCGCTCACCGCCCCCGGTGGCGACGCAGCATCCCGGCGGCCAGCGGTGCGGCGTCCAGGTCGCCGGCGGTGAGCCGGGCGGCGAGGGTACGGCGCACCATCCGGTCGGCCAGCGCCGGCGCGTGCCGGGCCACCGCCATCTCCAGTCGTCCACGCCGGGTGGTCGCCACGTCCCGGGGCGCGCGGCGGGCGGTGGCGGCCCGCAGGATCGCCGTGACCACCCCGTCGACGGGTTCCGGGCGGGACACCCCGCGCAGGGACAGGCCGGCCGCGGCGGTGCTGTCGTGGATCGGGGAGGCGACCATGCTCGGGTAGACGACGCTCACCCCGACGTGGGTGCCCACCTCGTGGCGCAGCGCGTCGGCGTACGCGACCAGGGCCCGCTTGCTGACTCCGTACGCGGCGGCGAGCGGCAGGGGCAGCACCGCCATCCGGCTCGACACGAAGATCACCCGCCCGCGTGCCGCGACCAGCGGGGGCAGCGCGGCGGCGGTGGTCCGCCAGGCGGCGAGCAGGTTGACCTCCAGCTGCTGGCGGACCACCTCGTCGGGCGGCAGTTCGGCGGGCGCGGGGCCGCCGACCCCGGCGTTGTTGATGAGCAGGTCCAGCCCACCGAGCCGCTCGACCGCGGACCGGACCGCCGCGGGCACGGCCGCCGGGTCGGTCAGGTCGCAGCCGAGCACCGGCGGGTCGTCGGCGGGGTGCAGGTCGAGCCCGACGACCCGGGCGCCGCCGGCGCGCAGGGCGGCGCCGAGGTGCCGGCCGAACGTGCCGCTCGCCCCGGTGACCAGCACCCGCCGGCCGGTCAGACCGGTCACCGCCCGGCACCGGTCGACGCGTTCGGGCGGGCGCGGCGGGCGCCCGAGGCCAGCTCCCGGGTCAGCTCGGCCAGGTAGGCGTCGAAGTCCACCCGCATCGCCGGCCGGCGCTGGCCCCAGCGGGCCGTCGCCGCGCGCAGCTCCGCCCGGCAGGCGGCGCGCTGCCGCGCCGGCTCGGGCAGCGCGTACCGGCCGGCGAGCTGCGCGGCGATCAGTTTGGCCTGCGCCTCCACCAGGGGGAACGCGGAACCGGTGGACTGCATCAGACCAACGAACGTCAGGCCGGGCGCGTCGGGGTGGAACACGTGCCGGTACAGCGGCACAGTGTCGGCGCCGCCGCCGAGCAGTTCCGGGTCGAGAAACGGGATCTCCACCCGGTAACCGGTGCACCAGACGATCAGGTCGACGTGGTCGCTGCGCCCGTCGGTGAACTCGACCCGGTCGCCGTCGAGCGCGGCGACGCCGGGCCGCGCCTCGATGTCGCCGTGGGTGAGCCGGGACAGCAGCCCGTCGGAGAGCGTCGGATGGTCCTGCAGGAAGCCGTGCGTCGGCGCGGGCAGGCCGTAGCGGGTGGGGCTGCCGACGGTCGCGGTGAGCATCGTCTGACTGATGCGCTGGCGCAGTCGCCACGGCAGCCGGCGGGCCAGCGCGCCGTTGAGGGTGTCCGAGGGGCGGCCCAGCAGGTACTTGGGCACCACCCAGACGCCGCGGCGCAGCGACAGCAGGGTGCGCCCGGCGGCGTACGAGGCGTCGACGGCGATGTCCATCGCGGAGTTGCCACCTCCGACGACCAGGACCCGTTTGCCGGCCAACTGCTCGGGGCCGCGGTAGTCGTGGCTGTGCAGCTGCTCGGCGGTGCAGGTGCCGGCGTACGGCGGGTGGGGCAGCCGGGGCACCCGGTTGTGGCCGTTGGCGACGACGACGGCGTCGACGGTGACCTCGACGGGCCCGTCCGGTCCACTCGCGCGCACCGTCCACCGGCCGGCGGGATCCCGGGTGACCCGCTCGACGGTGTGTCGCAGGCGGATGCTGTCGTGCAGGCCGAAGCGGTCGGCGTAGTCGGCCAGGTAGCCGGCGACGCGACGGTGGTCGGGGTAGTCGGGCCAGTCACCGGGCATCGGGTGGTCGGCGAACTCGGTGCGGCCACGGCTGGTGTTCAGGTGCAGGGTGCGGTACGCGGGCGAGTCGGGCGCGCCGTACACCCACAGGCCGCCGACCTGGTCGGTGGCCTCGAAGCAGACCGTCGGCCGGCCGGCGTCGCGCAGTGCCTTGACGGCGGCCAGCCCGGCCGCGCCGGCGCCGATCACCGCCACCTGAGGTGGTACGCCCATTGCCGCCCCCACTAATCCAACGTCCGATGGATAATCGTCGCGTGGTGGCGGCCCGTCAAGGGGCCGGGGTTCCGTACAGCCCGTCCAGCAGGCGGTGCACGAACACCCGGAACTCGCGCCGCTCCCGGGCGCCCGGCGCTCCGGCGGCCAGCGCCACCACGTGCCCGTGCGTCGCCCACACCAGACTGCGCACGGTGATGTGCGGGGTCGGCTCGGCCAGCGCGCCGGCCGACGCGGCGGCGGTGAGCAGTTCCGCCACCAGCCGGTACAGCGGTTCGGCGTAGCGCTGGTCGAGGTCGGCGTGCCGCTGCGGTTCCAGCCAGCGGCGCAGCCACAACGCGGTGGTCTCCGGCCGGTCCTCGAGGAAGTCGACGAAGACGTCGACCAGATCGTGCAGGGCCCGTCGCGCGGCGTCCGGGCCGGCGTCCAACGCGCGGCGGGCCTGCTCGGCCACCTCGGTCAGCACCTCCCGTTCGGCGGCGAACACCCGCGCGAAGCAGGCGTCGTAGAGCGCTGCCTTCGTACCCGTGTGGTGGGCGACCGTGGCCACGTCGACGCCGGCGGCGGCGGCGACCTCCCGCAGCCCGACGGCGTCGAAGCCACGTTCGGCGAACAGCACGGTGGCCGCGTTGAGCACGACCTCGCGCGTCGGTCGGGTCTCGTCGCGCCGGGGCCGACCGGGACGGCGGCGGGGCATGGTCATGGCCGCCATTCTGCCCCTAGAATCCAGCAACCGTTGGATTGCGGAGAGGAAGCGGCGATGACCGGGCTCGACCGGCGGCCCGCGGCCGCCACCGACACGCGGCTGCCCCGTGGCCCCCTGGCGGGGTTCGCCGCCGGCTCGATCGGCATGGGCGTCTGGGTGACCGTGCCCGGCCTGCTGCTGCTCTACTTCCTGACCGACGTGCTGGCCGTCGGGCCGTGGCTGGCCGGCCTCGCGCTGCTGTTGCCGAAGATCGCCGACGTGCTGCTGCACCCTTGGGTCGGGCACCGCGCCGACGTCGAACAGGCCCGCCGGGGCGACCGGCGGCGGTTGCTGCTGCTCGGCTGCGTGTTGCCGGTCGTGTTCGCCGCGCTGTTCGCGGTGCCCGGCGGCCTGACCGGCGCGTCGGCCGCCGGGTGGGTGGCGGTGTTCTTCGTCGCCGGCAACCTGCTCTTCGCCGCCTACCAGGTCCCCTACCTGTCCACCCCGGCCGACCTGCGGATCGGCTACCACGAACGCACCCGGCTGATGGCGTTCCGGATGGTCGTGCTGACCCTGGGCATCCTGCTCTCCGGGCTGCTGGCCCCGCTGCTCACCGGCGGGGACGCCGCGACCCGCGCCGGATACCAGCGGATGGGGCTGGTCCTCGCCGTCGGGATGCTGGTCGCCATGCTGATCGGCGTGGCCGGCATCGCCCGGCTGCGCGCCGGGGCGGCGGACCCCGCCCCAGCGGGGCACGGCGGGTGGCGGGCGCTGCGCACGGCGCTGCGCGACCGGCAGTTCCGCTGGCTCGTCGCCGCCTACCTGGCCATGTCCACCACCAACCACCTGGTGCTGGCCGGGGTGCCCTACTACGCCGAGTACGAGTTGCGCGCGCCCGGACTGACCACGGTGCTGGTGGCCGCGTTCGTCGCCCCGGCGCTGCTGGTCACCCCGGGGTGGCTGGTGCTGGCCCGCCGCGTCGGCAAGCAGCGGGCGCTGCTCGGCGCGCAGGGCGCGTTCGCGCTCGGCTCGGTGGTGCTGGCGGTGGGCCGCCCGGCCGGGCTGGCGGTGCTCATCGGCGCCGTGGCGGTGCTCGGGGTGGCCTTCGCCGGCATGCAGCTGCTGCCGTTCTCGATGCTGCCCGACGTGATCCGCGCCGCCGACACCAGCGCCGCCGACACCGGCGCGACCGGCGCGGGCACCTACACCGGGGTGTGGACGGCCACCGAGGCGACCGGCGCAGCCCTGGGCCCGTACGCGTACGCCCTGTGCCTGACCATCGGCGGTTTCGTGGCCTCGACGGCCGGTGAGTCGCCGACGCAGCCGGACGCGGCGCTCGCGGCGGTCCGCTACGGGTTCGGCCTGCTGCCGGCGGTGGCGATGCTCGCGGCGCTGCTGCTGCAACGCCGCTACACCCTGGACGCGACGGCCCGGGCCACCATCTGAACGGCCGGCACTAGACTTCGCCCTCGATGGACGCGCAGCTCACCCCCGCCGAGACCCGTCCGTGTGCCCACTGTGGACGGCCGGTGGCGCAGCGTGTCGGCGCCGGTCGGCCGTTTCGCTACTGCCGGGACAACGACGGCGCCTGCCAACGCGCGTCGCGCAACAGCCGGATGCGCCACCGCAACGCCCCCGGCCTGCCCGGGCAGGTGGCCCGCACGTGGGAGGCCGTGGACCGGCTCGACCAGATCGTCGAGACGTTGACCGAGGCGCTGCACGCCGAACTGTCCCCGGTGGGGGTGCAGCGACAACTCGCACAGGCCCGCGC
>NZ_WBKR01000142.1 GCF_008868155.1 Micromonospora sp. ALFpr18c | reverse complement strand
CACGCGGGGAGACGGCCTGGACGTGCGGGAGCCCCGGTCCCTGCCGAGGGACCGGGGCTCCCGGACGACGTCAGCTCAGCCGGCCTGCTCGGCGAGCTGGAGGAACTGCCGCTTGGCGGCGAGCGCCTGCTCGGCCTCCTTGATCCGGCGGGCGTCCCCGGCGCTCTGCGCCCGGGACAGCCGGTCCTCGGCCTCGGCCACCTGCGCCCGCATCTGGGCGAGCAGCGGGTTGTCCTCCTTGGTGGTGCGGCGCCACGCCGAGTCCATCACCTCGCGGACCTTGTCGTCGATGACGCGCAGCCGGCGCTCCAGTCCGGCGGCGGCCTCCCGGGGCACCCGGCCGGCCTCGTGCCACTGGGCCTGGATCTCCCGCAGCTTGGCCTGTGCGCCCTTCGGGTCGGCGTCGATGTCCAAGGCCTCCGCCTCGGCGAGCAGGGCCTGCTTGCGCTCCAGGTTGCCGCGCTGCTCGTTGTCCCGGGCGGAGAAGACCTCACTGCGCCGGCTGAAGAAGGCGTCCTGGGCACCCCGGAACCGTTCCCAGAGCTTCTGCTCGGCCTCCTTGGAGGCGCGCGGCGCGGCCTTCCACTGCGTCATCAGCTCCTTGAGCTGGTTGGCGGTGGCCGCCCACTCGGTGGAGTCCTTCAGCTTCTCCGCCTCGGCGACCAGCTCCTCCTTGGCCGTCTGC
The DNA here is from genome assembly GCF_008868155.1 of Micromonospora sp. ALFpr18c. Lineage (GTDB taxonomy): Bacteria > Actinomycetota > Actinomycetes > Mycobacteriales > Micromonosporaceae > Micromonospora. The sequence continues at coordinate 16,211 of NZ_WBKR01000142.1, read as the reverse complement.
GCCTGCTTGCGCTGGGCGTCGAGGGAGGCGAAGTGGGCGCCGCGGCGCCGGGTGAAGCCGTCCCGGGCGGCGGCGAACCGCTTCCACAGCTCACCGTCGGCCTTCTTGTCGACCCCGCGAATGGTCTTCCACTCGTCGAGGATCTCCTTGAGCCGGTCTCCGGCGGTCTTCCAGCCGGTGGATTCGGCGGCGAGCTTCTCGGCCTCCTCGACCAACGCGGTCTTGCGGGCCAGGGCTTCGACGCGGGCGGCGTCGCGGGCGGCCCGCGCCTCGCCGGCCTTCTCCTCGGCGAGGGTGGCCAGCTTGTCCAGCCGCGCGGCCAGCGCGTCGATGTCGCCCACCACGTGGGCTTCGGGCAGCGTGGCGCGGATCCGCCGGATCGTGCTCAGCGAGTGCCCGGCGTCCGCCGCACCCGAGTTGAGCCGCGCCTCGGTCAGGTCCACCTCGGTGACCAGGTCGGCGAAGCGGCGTGCGAAGTGCGCGAGGCCCTCCTCCGGTGCTCCCGCCTGCCAGGATCCGACCACCCGCTCGCCCTCGGTGGTCTTGACGTACACGGTGCCGTCCGCGTCCACCCGTCCGAAGGCAGTCCAGTCGCTCATGTGCCCATCCTCGTTCTCCCGGCGTCGAGGGAACCGTCCCCCGTCGCCGCCACGGCGCAGCCAAGTTGCTTCCGGCATTGTCACAGGTCCAACCCGGTCCCCGTCGAGCGCCTATCGCCGACCGTGACCATACGGTGTCCTAGCGACCGAATGACCGGATCGGCGCGGAGACGCACCGGGGATTCCCGCTACGGTGGGCGGGTGCCACTGGTCGCCGCCGCCGTCTGCCCGCATCCGCCCCTGCTCGTGCCCGAGGTGGCCGGCGCCGCCGCGTCGGAGTTGGACGACCTGCGGGCGGCCTGCGACACCGCCGTCGCCCGGCTCGTCGCCGCCGACCCGGATGCCGTGGTCCTGGTGGGTGCCGGCCCGACGACCGGCCCGATCCAGTCCCCGGCGACCGGTTCCCTACAGCCGTGGGGCGTGGACCTGGATGTGCCGCTGATCCCCGGCCAGCCCGACCGGGGCGCGGTGCTGCCGTTGAGCCTGACCGTCGGCGCCTGGCTGCTGGCCCGGCGGGGCGTACGCACGCCGGTGTCCGCCGTGCAGGTGGCCGCCGACGCCGGCGCGGCCGAGGTGGGGGCGCTGGCCGAGTGGGTCAACGCGTCGGGTGCCCGGGTGGCGTTGCTGGCGCTCGGCGACGGGTCGGCCTGCCGCGGGCAGAAGTCCCCGGGGTACGACGATCCGCGCGCCGAGGCGTACGACCAGCGGGTTGCCTCGGCGTTGGCCGGGGCGGACCTGGACGTTCTGCGCGACCTCGACCCGGTGGTGTCCGCGGAGCTGAAGGCCGCCGGCCGGGCGGCCTGGCAGGTGCTGGCCGGCGCGGCCCGGTTGGGCGGCGGGAGCTGGCGCGGTGAGCTGTTGCACGACGCGGCCCCCTACGGTGTGGCGTACTTCGTGGCGTCGTGGGAGCGGATGTGAGCGGCACGGTCGTCGCGGTCGTCGGCCCGACGGCGGCGGGGAAGTCGGCGTTGAGCATCGCGTTGGCGCACGCCCTGAACGGTGAGGTGGTCAACGCCGACTCGATGCAGCTCTACCGGGGTCTGGACATCGGCACCGCCAAGCTGACCGTGGCTGAGCGGGACGGGGTGCCGCACCACCTGCTGGACATCTGGGAGGTCACCGAGCCGGCCAGCGTCGCGGAGTACCAGCGGCTGGCCCGCGCGGCGGTGGACGACATCCTGTCCCGGGGCCGGGTGCCGCTGCTGGTCGGCGGGTCCGGGCTGTACGTGCGGGCGGTGCTGGAGCACTTCGAGTTCCCCGGCACCGATCCGGCGCTGCGGGAGCGGCTGGAACGGGAGTTGGCCGAGGTGGGCACGGCGCCGCTGTACGCGCGGCTGCGGGCCGCCGACCCGGTCGCCGCCGAGGGCATCCTGCCCGGTAACGGCCGGCGGATTGTACGGGCTCTGGAGGTGATCGAGCTGACCGGTGCGCCGTTCACGGCCTCGCTGCCACAGCCGACGCCGTACTACCCGTCGGTGCAACTCGGCGTCGACCTGGACACGGGTCTGCTGGACGGGCGGATCGCGGCGCGGGTGGACCGGATGTGGGCCGACGGCCTGGTGGCGGAGACCCGCGAGCTGGTGGGTCGGGGGCTGGCCGGGGGGCGGACGGCGAGCCGGGCACTCGGCTACCAGCAGGTGCTGCGGCTGCTGGCCGGCGAGCTGACCGAGGCGCAGGCGCACGACGAGACGGTCCGGGCCACGCGGCGGTTCGTCCGCCGGCAGCGGTCCTGGTTCCGGCGCGACCCGCGGATCCGCTGGCTGGACTCGGCCGCACCGGACCTGTTCGAGGCCGCCCTGCGCCTGGTGCCGGCCGAGACGCGATAATGGGGGCGTGGAGTTCTCCAAGGGCCACGGCACCGGCAACGACTTCGTCCTCCTTCCCGACCCGGACGGTCAGCTCGATCTGACCCCGGAGCTGGTCGCGGCGCTCTGCGACCGGCGGCGGGGTATCGGCGCGGACGGGGTGCTGCGGGTGGTTCGCGCGGCCAAGCATCCCGACGGCGCCGGGCTGGCCGGTGAGGCCGAGTGGTTCATGGACTACTGGAATGCCGACGGCTCGTTCGCCGAGATGTGTGGCAACGGTGCCCGGGTCTTCGTGCGCTATCTGCTCGACACCGGGCTGGCCACGCCCGCCGGCGCGGCGCTGCCGGTGGCGACCCGGGCCGGCGTCGTGCGCGCGCTGGTCGAGGGCGACGCCGTCTCCGTCGAGATGCGCCGCCCCCGGGTGTACGACGGCTCCACCGCCACCCTCGGCGGTCTGACCCTGCCCGGCACCGCCGTGGACGTCGGCAACCCGCACCTGGTGTGTGTCCTGCCGGCGGGCATCGAGCTGGCGGCGCTGGATCTGACCGCCGCGCCCGGGTTCGATCCGGAGGTCTTCCCGGCGGGCGTGAACGTGGAGTTCATCGTGGCCGGCGACCCGGTGGACGGCACCGACGGGCACAGTCTGATGCGGGTGTACGAGCGCGGCAGCGCCGAGACTTTGTCCTGCGGCACCGGTGCCTGCGCGGTGGCCGCGGTGGCGCTGCGCGACGTCGGCCGGGGCAGCGGAGTGGTCGCCGTCGACGTCCCCGGTGGTCGCCTCACGGTCACGGTGACGGCGGACTCCTGCTGGCTGTCCGGCCCCGCAGTCCTGGTGGCAACCGGCGAGGTCGACCTCTCCGCCCTGCCCGCCGCCGTCTGACGCCGAGTTGATCCAGACGCCAGGGCCGCCGCCGGTCCGTTGTGGTGGTCCTTTGGCTCTGCTTCAACCCACGCAACGGCGAGTGTCCGATAATCGGACACGGGGCGTTGCGCGGGGTGAAGCAGAGCAAAGCGGGGGAGACGACCCCACCGAGGGTCGCCTCCCTGCTCCCGGCGTCACACCGCCGGACCACTCGTCAGGGCGTCGCGCTGGCGTTGGCGGCGATCTCGGGGAGGTCGGACGGGCCCGGGTCGGCTGCCGGCAGCGGGCTGGGATTGTGCGCGGCGGCGCGGACGGCGGCGGCGACCGCCGGGGCGACCCGGGAATCGAAGACGCTCGGCACGATCACCGTCGGGTTGATCTTGTCTTCGCCGACCACGTCGGCGATGGCCCGGGCGGCCGCGATGGCCATCTCCTCGGTGAACTCCTCGGCGTGCGCGTCCAGCATCCCGCGGAACACCCCGGGGAACGCGAGCACGTTGTTGATCTGGTTCGGCTGGTCCGAGCGACCGGTGGCGACCACGGCGGCGTACTTGCGCGCCTCCCGCGGGTCGACCTCCGGGTCGGGGTTGGCCAGCGCGAACACGATCGAGTCCTTGGCCATCTGCGCGATGTCGTCGCCGGTGAGCAGGTTCGGCGCGCTGACCCCGATGAACACGTCGGCGCCCCGGATGGCACCGGGCAGGTCGCCGGAGTAGTTCTCCTTGTTGGTGTTCTCCGCGAGCCACTGCCACGCCGAGTTGAGCCCGGTGAGCCCGCGGTGCAGGGCGCCCTCCCGGTCGTACGCGATGATGTCGCCGACGCCCTGACGCAGCAGCAGCTTCATGATCGCGGTGCCGGCCGCGCCGGCGCCGGAGACGACCACCCGGACGTCCTCCAGCCGCTTGCCCACGACGCGCAGCGCGTTGGTCAGCGCGGCCAGCACGCAGATCGCGGTGCCGTGCTGGTCGTCGTGGAAGACCGGGATGTCCAGCGCCTCCCGCAACCGGGCCTCGATCTCGAAGCAGCGCGGCGCGGCAATGTCCTCCAGGTTGATTCCGCCGTACGCCGGCGCGATGGCCTTGACGATCTGCACGATCTCGTCGGTGTCCTGGGTGTCCAGGACCACCGGCCAGGCGTCCACCCCGCCGAAGCGCTTGAACAGGGCGGCCTTGCCCTCCATCACCGGCAGCGACGCGGCCGGGCCGAGGTTGCCCAGGCCGAGCACCGCCGAGCCGTCGCTGACGACCGCGACGGTGTTGCGCTTGATGGTGAGCCGGCGGGCGTCGGCCGGGTTCTCGGCGATCGCCATGCAGACCCGGGCCACCCCCGGGGTGTACGCCCGGGACAGCTCGTCGCGGTTGCGCAGCGCGACCTTCGAGGTCACCTCGATCTTGCCGCCGAGGTGCAGCAGGAACGTCCGGTCGGACACCTTGCGCACGTCCACGCCGTCGAGGGCGGTCAGCGCGTCGACCACCTGGTCGGCGTGGCCGGCGTCGGCGGTGTCGCAGGTCAGGTCGACGATCACGTGGGTCGGGTCCGAGTCCACCACGTCCAACGCCGTGACGATCGCTCCGGCCTCGCCGACCGACGTGGTGAGCCGGCCGATCGAGGAGGCGTCCGCGGTTACGGCGATCCGGATGGTGATCGAAAATCCGGCGCTCGGCAGTCGGGTGATGGCCACGGGATCCCTCCGTCACGGCTGTGCGGCCGTTCGGCCGCCCCGCATTTCTACCGGGTTGTCGAGCTCGACCGGTATTCGCCCCCACTTTTGGCGACCCTCGGCACGGGCATATAGCAGGTGCGTTCGGCGTTGCGTCATGTCAGGATTACGTTCTACTTATCAAAACGGACAGGAGAACCGCTTGCGAGACCAGGAGAGCTTTGTCCCCGTCGAGGACGAGCTCGACGACGTCACCACTGGCGAGATGGAGCTGTCGGAGCGGCAGTCCCTGCGACGCGTCCCGGGCCTGTCGACCGAGCTGACCGACGTCACCGAGGTGGAATACCGCCAGCTGCGGCTGGAGCGGGTCGTCCTGGTGGGTGTCTGGACCGAGGGCACGGTGACGGACGCGGAGAATTCGCTGACCGAGCTGGCCGCGCTCGCCGAGACCGCCGGTTCGCAGGTGCTCGAAGGGTTGATCCAGCGGCGTACGCGCCCCGACCCGGCCACCTACATCGGCCGGGGCAAGGTCGACGACCTCGGCGCGGTGGTGCTCTCCACCGGCGCCGACACGGTCATCTGCGACGGCGAGTTGTCCCCGTCGCAGCTGCGCAACCTGGAGCAGCGCACCAAGGTCAAGGTTGTCGACCGGACGGCGTTGATCCTCGACATCTTCGCTCAGCACGCCAAGAGCAAGGAAGGTAAGGCGCAGGTCGAGCTGGCCCAGCTCGAATACCTGCTGCCCCGACTGCGCGGTTGGGGTGAGACGCTCTCCCGGCAGACCGGTGGTTCCGGCCGGGGCGGCGGCGCCGGTGGCGGCGTGGGTGTGCGTGGTCCCGGTGAGACCAAGCTGGAGACCGACCGGCGGCGGATCCGCCACCGCATCTCCCGGCTGCGCCGCGAGATCAAGAGCATGCGCACCGTACGTGTCACCAAGCGCGCCCGACGCACCCGCAACTCCGTTCCCGCCGTGGCCATCGCCGGCTACACCAACGCCGGTAAGTCCAGCCTGCTCAACCGGCTGACCGGCGCGGGCGTGCTGGTGGAGAACGCGCTGTTCGCGACGTTGGACCCGACCACCCGTAAGGCCACCGCCTCGGACGGGCGGCTCTACACCCTCTCCGACACGGTCGGCTTCGTCCGGCACCTTCCGCACCAGATCGTCGAGGCGTTCCGCTCGACGTTGGAGGAGGTCGCGGAGGCGGATCTGGTGGTGCACGTCGTCGACGGCACCCACCCGGATCCGGAGGAGCAGGTCCGGGCGGTGCACGAGGTGCTCGCCGAGGTGGGCGCCGACCGGCTGCCCGAGCTGCTGGTGGTCAACAAGACCGACGCGGCCGACGAGGACACGCTGCTGCGACTCAAGCGGCTCTGGCCGGATGCGATCTTCGTCTCGGCGCACTCCGGACGGGGCGTCGAGGGCCTGCGCGCGGCCATCGAGGACCGGCTGCCGCAGCCGGCCGTCGAGGTCCGGGCGGTCCTGCCGTACGACCGGGGTGACCTGGTGTCCCGGGTGCACCGCACGGGTGAGGTGCTCAGCACGTCGCACCTGGCGGAGGGCACCCTGCTGCACGTTCGGGTCAGCGCGGAGTTGGCCGCCGAGTTGGCGCAGTACGACGTCGAGCGGCAGGGCCAGGCGGCCGGCAGCCGATCCTGAGCGGACACGGCGTCATCCAACGGAAACCCGCGGCATGCGACACTGGCCGAATGCGCCGCGTTGTTTCCTCGGTCACGGTTGCCCTCGGCCTGCTAGGGGCAACCGTGGCGCTCGCCGGAGTCGCCGTGGCGGCTCCCGCTCCCGGAGTGTCCGAGCCGCCCGCCGTCACCCCCGGTAAGAAGCAGTGCACGGTCGCCGACGAGCGGCTGCGCGAGCTGTCCGGTCTGGTGGCCACCAAGAGCGGGTTCGTCGTGATCAACGACGGCACCGAGGTCGACGCACGCAAGCGGGTCTTCTTCCTCGACACCAAGTGCAAGATCTCGAAGGATCCGGTCCGTTACTCGGGTCAGGGGCCGTTCGACACCGAGGACCTGGCGCTCTCTCCGAACGGCGCGACGCTGTGGATCGCCGACATCGGCGACAACGTCTCGTCGAAGGAACGCCGGAAGCGGGTCGCGCTCTGGTCGATGCCGGTCGGCGGCGGCAAGCAGCCGGTGTTGCACCGGGTCTCGTACCCCGAGGGCAAGCCGCACGACGCCGAGGCGCTGCTCATCGACAACGACAACAAGCCGCTGATCATCACGAAGGTGACCAGCGGTAAGGCGGAGATCTTCACCCCGTCGGCGGCCCTCAAGAGCGGCGACACCGACCCGGTGCCGCTGCGCAAGGTCGGCGACATCACGCTGCCCAAGACGCAGACGGACAACCCGCTCAACACGTTCGGGCGGGTCGCGATCACCGGCGCGGCCCGGTCGCCGGACGGCAGCCGGGTGGTCCTGCGTACCTATGCGGACGCGTTCGAGTTCGACGTGGCGGGCGGCGACATCGTCACGGCTCTCACCACCGGGAAGCCCCGCGTGACGCCCCTCGCCGATCCGTTCGGTGAGGCCATCAGCTATTCGCCGGACGGTAAGAGCTTCTTCACCGTCTCCGACGGCGGCCAGCTCGGCGAGGACGAGCCGATCGACATCCTCAGCTACGTCCCGTCCAGCTCGACGGCGGTGCCGGTGGCGGCCGAGGGGGGCGCCAAACCGGCCGCCGCCAAGTCGTGGACCGCCGGCCTGAGCTTCGACGACATCACGTACCTGGTCGGTGCGGTCGGTGTGCTCGGCCTGCTGCTGGTCGGTGCCGGCATCATCGGCATCGTCCGTGCCCGCCGCCGGCCGCCGGTCGCTGACCCGTCCGATCGATCGGATCCGGACGGTGGGCCGCGGGGTGGTCGTGCCGAGCCGGGCGGGGAACGTCCGGGTGGCGTCTACGGTGGCGGCGCGCCCGCCGGAGGCGCGGTCTACGGCGGCGGCGGGGCATACGGCGGTGGCACGGGCCGTGGTGGCCCGGCCGCGGCACCCGGGGTGTACGGCGGTGGCCGTCCGGCCGCCGGCGACGGTGGCTACGGCGGTGCCCGTCCGGGCGGCGCCGGCGGTGGTGTCTACGGCGGTGCGCGTCCCCCGGCGGGTGGCGGTGGCCGTCCGGCGGGCGGCGGTGGCCGTCCCCCCGGTGGCGGCGGCGGTCGGCCCGGCGGTGGCGTGTACGGCGGCGGTGGTCAGCCGGGCGGGGGCCGGGCGGAGCCGCCTCGCCGTGGTGGGCCGGAGCCCGACTACCGGGGCCAGCGACCCGGCCGGCGACGTGACGAGGACGCGCCTGTCGACCCGTACGGGCAGTATCCCGGGGGCGGACGCGGCCACCGGGGCGACCGCTACTGACGGTGTGACGTCGGGACGGCCGGTGCGGGTGAGCGCCGTGCGGCACTCACCCGCGGCACGGGTCAGATCCGGCGGAGCACCGCCACGACGCGGCCCATGATGGTGGCGTCGTCACCGGGGATCGGGTCGAAGGCCGGGTTCTGTGGCATCAGCCAGACGTGCCCGTCGCGGTGCCGGTAGGTCTTGACGGTCGCCTCGCCGTCGAGCATCGCGGCCACGATCTCGCCGGAGTCCGCGGTCGGCTGCTGGCGGACGACCACCCAGTCGCCGTCGCAGATCGCCGCGTCGAGCATCGAGTCACCCTTGACCTGGAGCATGAAGACCTCGCCCTCGCCCACCAACTCGCGGGGGAGCGGGAAGATGTCCTCCACGGCCTGCTCGGCGAGGATCGGCCCACCGGCGGCGATCCGGCCGAGCATCGGCACGTACGCCGGGGTCGGCCGCTGCGCGCGAATCAGCTCGTCGTCGATGGCCTCGCTGGGGGCGCGGACGTCCACGGCCCGCGGCCGGTTGGGGTCGCGGCGCAGGAAGCCCTTCTTCTCCAGCTCCTTGAGCTGGTAGGCGACGCTGGACGGCGACACCAGGCCGACCGCCTCGCCGATCTCCCGCACGCTCGGCGGGTAGCCGTGCCGCTCGACCCAGGTGCGGATGAACTCCAGGATGCGGCGCTGGCGGGCGGTCAGGTCGACCGTCGCCGGGTCGGGGAAGGCGCTGACCACCGGGGTGACCGGGCGCACGGCGGGCTGACCCGTCCGGCTGCGCGCGGCGCTGCGGCGTCGGGTGGCCGGGGGGCCCGCCTCGGTGATGTGCTGCGGGCTCTTCGGCCGGCTGGCGCGGTCCTCGGTCACGTCCGTCCTCCCTGGTCGGCGCTGGGTGCCTCGTCGGCTCGTGGTGCGTGCGGTGGTGCCACGTTGTTCCTGACCGTATAGGTGAGATCGGTCATTTTCAAACATCTGTACGACCTCTCACCGGCGTGTCGGGGTGAAAAACCCCTCCGGTCGTACGGATGTTCTGATAAATGGTACGTCGGGTAGCACGCGTGTTCGATCGTCGACCGTTTTCCGGGGCACTTCGAGCCGGGCGGCCGGTAACCCGGGCCGGGTGCCGACGTTGGGTCTTCCGGCGGCGGGATGGGTCCCGATGACCGGATGGTCCGTGACGCGCCGGACACGCCGGCCAACTTGACCCGGGTTCTCCGGCGACATACGGTCAACCCCTAGATGTAGTAGTGACACGGGCGTAAGTTGCCTACAGGTTGGGTCCGACTACCGACCGCACTCCCGTAACGTTGATCACGGCGGGCGCCATGAGCGCATGGCACCGCCGTGGTGGGTCGTGCCCGGGTGCGTCCGGTACGACGTGGTTGATCATGATTGGGAGGTCCGCGATGCGGTGTCCGTACTGCCGGCACGCTGACTCTCGGGTGGTCGACTCGCGGGAGGCCGATGACGGCCAGCTCATCCGACGGCGACGGTCCTGCCCGCAGTGCGGCAAGCGGTTCACCACCGTCGAGGAGGCGGTCCTCGCGGTCGTCAAGCGCAGCGGGGTGACCGAGCCGTTCAGCCGTACGAAGATCATCGGCGGGGTGCGCAAGGCGTGCCAGGGCCGGCCGGTGGACGACGACTCACTCGCGCTGCTCGCGCAGCGGGTGGAGGAGACGGTCCGGGCCAAGGGGGCCGCCGAGATCCCCAGTCACGAGGTGGGCCTGGCGATCCTGGGCCCGCTGCGCGACCTGGACGAGATCGCCTACCTGCGGTTCGCCAGCGTCTACCGCTCCTTCGACTCGCTCGCCGACTTCGAGCGCGAGATCGAGACGTTGCGGGCCGCGGCGCGCGACCGGGAGCAGGGCCGGGCCGACGCGGTTGAGGCCGCCGGCCGTACCAGTTGACTTCACTGTTTTTCGAGAGATCAGGACGCGCGGTGGGGCACCGCGCAGACGAGGGGGGCGACGGCGTGACAACTAGCCGTTCACGGAACAAGGCAGGCGCGGGGCTGAAGATCGAGCGGGTGTGGACGACGGAGGGGGTCCACCCGTACGACGAGGTCAGCTGGGAGCGCCGTGACGTCGTGATGACGAACTGGCGGGACGGCTCGATCAACTTCGAGCAGCGTGGCGTGGAGTTCCCGCAGTCGTGGAGCGTCAACGCGGCGAACATCGTGACGACCAAGTACTTCCGGGGCGCGGTGGGGACCCCGGAGCGCGAGTGGTCGCTCAAGCAGCTGATCGACCGGGTGGTGACCACCTACCGCACCGCCGGTGAGGAGTACGGCTACTTCGCCAGCCCGGCGGACGCCGAGGTCTTCGCCCACGAGCTGACCTGGATGCTGCTCAACCAGGTGTTCAGCTTCAACTCGCCGGTCTGGTTCAACGTCGGTACGCCGTCGCCGCAGCAGGTCAGCGCCTGCTTCATCCTCTCGGTCGACGACTCGATGGACTCGATCCTCGACTGGTACAAGGAGGAGGGGCGGATCTTCCAGGGCGGCTCGGGGGCCGGGGTCAACCTCTCCCGGATCCGTTCCTCGAAGGAGCTGCTCTCCTCCGGCGGCACCGCCTCCGGCCCGGTCAGCTTCATGCGCGGCGCGGACGCCTCCGCCGGCACCATCAAGTCCGGTGGCGCCACCCGGCGCGCGGCCAAGATGGTCATCCTCGACGTGGACCACCCGGACATCGAGGAGTTCGTGGCGACCAAGGCGCGCGAGGAGGACAAGATCCGCGCGCTGCGGGACGCCGGGTTCGACATGGACCTCGGCGGCACCGACATCGTCAGCGTGCAGTACCAGAACGCCAACAACTCGGTCCGCGTCTCCGACGAGTTCATGACCGCCGTGCAGAACGGTGGCGGCTTCGACCTGCGGGGGCGGCTGGACGGCTCGGTGGTCGACACCATCGACGCGCAGAAGCTGTTCCGTACCATCTCCCAGGCCGCCTGGGAGTGCGCCGACCCCGGCCTGCAGTACGACGACACGATCAACGACTGGCACACCTGCCCGGAGACCGGGCGGATCACCGCGTCGAACCCGTGCTCGGAGTACCTGCACCTGGACAACTCGTCGTGCAACCTGGCCTCGCTGAACCTGATGAAGTTCCTCCGCGCCGACGGTGGCTTCGAGGTGGAGAAGTTCGTCAAGTCCGTCGAGTTCGTCATCACCGCGATGGACATCTCGATCTGCTTCGCCGACTTCCCGACCGAGAAGATCGGTGAGACCACCCGCGCCTACCGGCAGCTCGGCATCGGCTACGCCAACCTCGGCGCCCTGCTGATGGCCACCGGCCAGCCGTACGACTCGGAGCAGGGCCGCTCGGTCGCCGCCGCGATCACGTCCCTGATGACCGGCACCGCGTACCGCCGCTCCGCCGAGCTGGCCGGCGTCGTCGGCCCGTACGACGGCTACGCCCGCAACGCCGAGCCGCACAAGCGGGTCATGCGCAAGCACGCCGCCGCGAACGACGAGATCAAGCCGACCAGCCCGGTGGCCACCGCGATCGTCCGCGAGGCGACCAAGCAGTGGACCCAGGGCAACAAGATCGGTGACAAGTTCGGCTGGCGCAACTCGCAGGCCAGCGTGCTCGCGCCGACCGGCACCATCGGCTTCATGATGGACTGCGACACGACCGGCGTGGAGCCGGACCTGGCGCTGGTCAAGTTCAAGAAGCTGGTCGGCGGCGGCTCGATGCAGATCGTCAACCAGACGGTTCCGCGCGCCCTGCGCAGCCTCGGCTACCCCGAGGAGCAGGTCGAGGCGATCGTCGAGCACATCGCCGACCACGGCCACGTGGTGGACGCGCCGGGCCTCAAGCCGGAGCACTACGCGGTCTTCGACTGCGCGATGGGTGAGCGGTCGATCGCCCCGATGGGCCACGTGCGGATGATGGCGGCCATCCAGCCGTTCGTCTCCGGTGCCATCTCCAAGACGGTCAACATGCCGGAGGCGGCCACCGTCGAGGACGTCGAGAAGATCTACTTCGAGGGCTGGAAGCTCGGCCTGAAGGCGCTGGCGATCTACCGGGACAACTGCAAGGTCGGCCAGCCGCTGTCGGTGGCGAAGTCCAACAAGGCCACCGAGCCGGCCGCCGTCGAGACCGCAGCCGCCGCGCCGGCCGCGGTGGAGAAGGTCATCGAGTACCGGCCGGTGCGCAAGCGCCTGCCGAAGAAGCGCACGTCCGAGACGGTCAGCTTCTCCGTCGGTGGCGCCGAGGGCTACCTCACCGCGTCGTCCTACCCGGACGACGGCCTCGGCGAGGTCTTCCTCAAGATGTCCAAGCAGGGCTCCACCCTGGCCGGCGTGATGGACGCCTTCTCGGTGGCCATCAGCATCGGCCTGCAGTACGGCGTGCCGCTGGAGACGTTCGTCAGCAAGTTCACCAACATGCGCTTCGAGCCGGCCGGCATGACCGACGACCCGGACGTGCGGATGGCGGCCTCGGTGATGGACTACATCTTCCGTCGCCTGGCGTTGGACTTCCTGCCCTACGAGCGCCGCGCCGAGCTGGGCATCTTCACCGCCAGTGAGCGGGCCGCCCAGCTGCGGGCCGAGGCCGACGCGGAAGCCGCCGCCGTCACCGGTGCCGAGCTCACCGCGATGGCGTCGTCCGCGCCGGTGGAGACGCCGGCCAAGTCGGAGGCGCTCGCCCAGCCGGCCCAGGAGATGGCCGACGTGGCAGCCGCCAAGCCGGCTCCGAGCGTGGGCTCCAGCACCGAACTGCTGGAGGCCGTCATCGGCAAGGCCGCCGACGCGCCGCTCTGCTTCACCTGCGGCACGAAGATGCGCCCCGCCGGCAGCTGCTACGTCTGCGAGGGCTGCGGCTCCACCAGCGGCTGCAGCTGACGTACGACCGCAACAGACGCGAGCGCGGCAGGGGTCACCTGCCGCGCTCGCGGCGTTCCCGCTCGTGGCAGGGTCGATGGGCGGGCAGGTGTTGCCCAGAGAGTGCGTGCCCGTCGAGGCTGGCGACGTTTCACATGTTGTCGATGTAGATGACGACCGTGTCCGGCGGTGGCGCGGACCGCAGCGGCGTGGCCGGCTCAACGTCGGCGTACAGCCATAGCCGGTGGGGTGTCCAGTTCAGGATCCCGCCAGTCTCGCGGGTGCCGCGATAGACGCCATTTTCGGGCTGCACTGGCCAACCACGGCTTCGGAGGTGTTCGACGAGCCGAGCCACGGTCCTTACCTTGCCGGCATCATCGGCGGCCATCACCACGAATTCGGCAGTGCAGTTGCCAGAGCTGCCACCATCAGCACAGCTATCGGCCGAGACAAGGCTCAGCGACGTGGGCAGTGGAAGGACCTCGTCGTCGCGGACAGTGAACCTCAGCCTGCCGTCACCGTCGGACCCGAGGACGCCAAGCCCGCAGCCGCACAGCAGCAGCATGGTAGCCAGCGTTGCCAGAGAGGCAACCCACTGACCTCTGCCCACCGGCAGGTTCCGCCGGGCGATATGGGCGGGCGAGACGGGGTGCGCCCTCCGGTCGATGACCAACGCGGCCAGGCATACGACGCCGACCAGCAACCACACCGCGAACCAGTCAAACCAGGGCGCGGCTACCAGGCCGCGGGACCATTGTGAGGCGGCGAACGCGCCGGCCTGCCCTGCGATGAAGACGACGCCGACGGTCACGCCGACGACGCGGCCGCTGCTGGTGCCCCATGCCCAGGCGCTGATGACGAGCAGGCCGCAGATCCCCGCCAATACCGCGACCGTGGGCGCACCCTGCCCGAGCGGTAGTAGCGCAAGCGCACCACCGGCTGCTGTGAGCCACCAGCGCCACCTGTCGCCACGCCACGGCACGGCCGGTCTCCTGAGCTTTGGGTTGTCGAGAACGTGAGCTACCGAACGGTCCGTATGAACCCGGTCCACGCGCCTCTGCTGAAGCGAAGGGTCGGCCCACTGGGGTTCTTGCTGTCGCGCACTGCGATGCTCGTATCCAGTTCGGCGACCTCGACACAAGCGCCGCCGTTGTTGTCGCTGTAGCTCGACTTGCGCCAGACCGGGTTGTCCGAAGTCTCCATGATCACTCTCTCAGGTCTGTTGCCGCTCCACGTCGTCCGCCATCCCCAGGATGAGCTTGCGAGACTCTACCGGCCCGAGAGCGGCTGCCCGGAGTCGGTCCCACAGCCGAGTGTAGGCCCGTACGGCGTCCGGCCGGTCAAGGTAGTCGGCGTCGGTGAAGGTCTCGACGTAGATCACGTCCGATGCGGCGTCGTCCCCGAAGCGCAGGATGATGAAGCTGAACGATGCCGTCTCGTAGGTCTGTGCGTTGAACGGGAACACCTGCAGGGTGACGTTGGGCTGCTCACTGACCTCTGCCAAGTGCAGGAGTTGATCGCGCATCGTTGTCGCGTCACCGACGTTTCGGCGCAGCGCCGACTCGCTGAGGATGAAGCTCAGGTCGGGCCCGTCGTCCTGCCGCAGAATCGACTGCCGTTCCATGCGCACGGCAACCTGCCGGTCGACCTCATCGGCGGGTGGGCGTGGGTGGGCGATCGCGTTCATGGCGCGGATGTAGGGCTCGACCTGAAGGACTCCGGGGATGACCTCTGGCTGGTACCAGCGAATCTCTGACGCGTCACCTTCGAGGTCTAGGTACTGGCGGAACCAGTCGGGCACGGCGTTTCGGTAGGTGCTCCAGCGCCCGCGTTGTCGCCCTGCTCGTGCAAGGTCGCGTAGCGGCTCGGCGTCATCGCCCCGGACCCCGTAGAGATCGAGTAGCAGGTTCAGGTCGGTGAGCTTGATGCCGGACTGTCCAAGTTCGACTCTGCTGATCTTGCTCGCTGCTGCGTCGATGACAGCAGCCGCTTCGTCTTGCGTCTTGCCTGCACCTTCACGAGCCCGCTTGAGGGCAAGTCCGAGACGCCGCCGCTGGATCGTCGGGTTCACCACTGGCTGATTATGGCCCGGCCGTAGCCGGTCATCGCGACACGCCGCGAAGAGGTTCCCAATTCAGGAGTCCAACTCTAGCCTGAGTTGTACCTCCAAAACAGGAGTCCATTTTTGGAGCCTTATGGGATCCCACGTGCCGTACGACGACTACCTGCTGGCGGTGGCGCTGACCCTGGCTCGGCGGCACCGGCCGGTCTGGTCGTGGCGGCGGTGGCGGCGGGTCTGCCGATGTGGGGCCGACCTGCCGTGCCGAGTCCGGCATCGCATCCCGATTCGGCGAGGCCACTGGCCAGGGGAGGAACAGGAGTGATCGAGGATCAGGTCGGACGAATCTTGTCCGTGCACCTGCCCGGCGTCGACGGGCTCTGCGCGGGCTGTCGCTGGTGGTGGGCGCGACTGTCTCCGTACCCCTGTTATCAGGCGGAATGGGCGGCTCGCTGGCACGCCCGGGTCGCCACCCGGCGTTTTCTGGATGGCCTGCGGTGACCACCCATGGCCCGGTCCTTCCGGTGTGGACCTGCGGCGGCTGCGACGCGCCCTGGCCCTGCCGGACCCGGCGCAGCGAGCTGCGCGCCGAGTTTGATGGCGCACCCGTGTCGTTGGCCCTCTACATGGGGTCCTACCTGGTCTGGGCGGCCGAGGATCTGACCTGGGTGCCCGCCGGGCTGCTGCACCGGCGCTTCCTGGGCTGGGTCCGGTGAGTCTGATCAGGCGGGGCGACGAGCGGTTCCACTACAGCGACAACTCACACCGATGGATCCCGCCCGACCCGGACTACGACCAGGATGTCTGGGACGAGATGGTGCGCCAGCACCAGCGGCAGCACCTGGAGGAGATCTCAACCTCGATCCGTCAGAGGGTATTGATCCCTTGGTACGGCTTTCGGCTTGACCGTTTTGTCCCTTATGGTGTGAGGTGTGTGCGTCGTCTGTCACGACGGTGTGCCGGGTCTCCGATTCCCGGGGTGCGGCCCTTTCCGGCTCGCTGGGACGGTTGTTGCTGGTCAGGTGGGTGTGGGTAGGGCGTTCAGGCGTTGCCAGCAGAG
>NZ_WBKR01000141.1 GCF_008868155.1 Micromonospora sp. ALFpr18c | reverse complement strand
TGATGGCCCGGATCGAGCGACACGAACAGAAAGAGCAGAACCCCCAGCAACCCACCGGCTGCGATCACCAGCCTGCCGCACTGGCCCTGACCGCATAACCCCCGAAGGATTTACGGAGCGGACCACTTAGCGATGCAAACCGGCCGCTCAACCCGTGAGCGCACTAAGAGGTTCATGGGTTGAGCGGCCGGCGGCGGCTATCGGCGCGCCTGGCTGGGCGACCGCCGGCACCAGTCCCGGTAGGCGGTGGGGGCGATCACGGCGCCGTCGGGAGCGATGAGGGCGTCGCCGGGTACGGCGGCGAACATGCCGGCGCTGTTGTCGGTGGTGACGGTGCGCTGGTCGCCGTGGGCGGCGAGGGTGATCCGCCCCAGGTCGTCGAGGCCGAAGACGTCCGGGCCGGCGACGTTGCGGACGCCGCCCAGAGGGGCGCCCATGCTGACGTCGGCGACGGCCTGTGCCACGTCGGCGGCGGCCATCGGCTGCACTGGGGTGGCGGGCAGCCGGACGGTGTTCTCGTCGGCGGTCCAGGACAGGATCGCGTCGACGAACTCGAAGAACTGGGTGGCGCGGACGATCGAGTACGGGATGGGGCCGGCCTTGAGGAGGTCCTCCTGCAGGACCTTGGCGCGGTAGTAGGCCAGGTCGGGCACCTCGTCGACGCCGACGATGGACAGCACCACGGCGTGGCCCACGCCCGCGTTCGCGGCGGCGGCGAGCAGGTCGTCCATGGTCGTCTGGAAGAAGGCGGGGGAGGCGTCGTCGAAGGTCGGCGAGTTCGTCAGGTTGACGACGACGTCGGCGCCGGTGAGGGCGTCGGCCAGGCCCTGCCCGGTGAGGAGATCCACTCCGGTGGATGGTGAGAGCGGCACGGCGTCGTGTCCGGCCGTCTGCTCTCCGGAGCGCGGGTCTGCTCGACGTGGTCCGGGCCGTCGACGGCCCCGGCCCCACGTTCGTCTGCACGGAGATCCGCCAGCGCGGCCCGCTGTCCACCCCGGCCGCCGCCTGCACCAGCCCGTGCCCGATCGCCCGCGCCATGTGGGCGGCGGAGGACGCGTGGCGCCAGGCGCTCGCCGGGGTCACGATCGCCGACCTGGCCCGCGACGTCGACGTCGACTCCGGCCCCGAGGCCCTGGTCAGCGTCAGCGCCTGGCTCGGCGGCGACAAGGACGGTTGAGCACGGGTCAGCCCGTGTGGCGTACCTCGGTGTCCCAGATCTGCGCCCACGGACGCCGCAGCCCCCGGCACACGTAGATCGGGCCGCCGTTCTCGTCGTTGTCCACCTCGACCCGCTGGTCCACCCGCCCGGCGAGCGCGCACGCGTCGAACCAGGCGGTCAACCGGTCGGGGCGCTCCCAGCCGACGGCGACCACCACGTCCGCGTCGGCCGGCGGTCGGCCGAAGTCGGCCATGCTGTTGTGCCCCGAATAGGCGCGGGGCAGGCCACGGGCCGGACCGTACCGGGCCACGGCACCGGCCTCGCCGTAGTTGCCGGTGAGGATGACCGCTCGCGAACGCTCCTGCGCCGGCAGGCCACGATGGACGGCGGCGAGAGAGTCGGCGAACGCCGGCCAGCCGATCGTCTCAGCGGCGTCGTAGTTGACGTCGACCACGAAACCGGGCAACCGCTCGGCCGGCAGCACCGGCAGCAGCAGAACCACGGTGGGCAGGAGGAACGGCACCGCGCCCACCGCGAGCAGTCCCCGACGGAGCAGGACCGACCCGCGCGAGGCCCACGCCACCGTCACGACCGCGCCGGCGGCGGTCAGGACCAGCAGCAGCGGCGCGTCGTAGTAACCCTTGCCGCCGGCGATCAGCACGACGCCGATCACGACCAGCCAGGCCCAGCCCACCGCCCGGTACGCCCGCCACACCGGCCGGCGCAGCAGCGCGACGAGACCGGCGATCCAGATCGGCACGGCGTACGGGCTGATGATGACGAACTGGAGGACGAACGCGTCGAGGCGACCGCTGTAGGAGCTGTCGCCCTCGGAGATGGAGGCCGCCACTCCGAGCTGCGGGAAGCCGTGCGTCGCCTGCCAGATCAGGTTCGGTGTGGCCAGCAGCACGGCGACCCCGGCGGCGGCGAGCACCCACCGGTCGCGCAGCAGCCGACGCGGCCCGGCGATGAGCACCCCGGCGATGAGACCCACGGCCAGCAGGGCGGGCAGCAGCTTGTTGAGCATGCCCACGCCGAGCGCCAGCCCGATACCGAGCGCCCAACGGCTGTCACCGGTGCGCAGCAGCCGTACCGCGCACCAGGCCGCGGCCAGCCAGGCCAGCAGGTCGACGGTGGTGGTGCTGAGCAGGTGCCCGCCGGCGAGGACGATGCCGGACAACGCGGCGAGCACCGCCGCGAAACTCTGCCCGCCCCGGCCGGCGCCCAGTTCCCGGGCGATGGCGGCGACCAGGAGCACCGCCACGCCGGCGAGCACCGCCGAGGGGGTACGCAGCAGCACCAGGTTGCCCGGCGCGATCGTGTCGAGCAGCCGGGCCAGCGCCGGAACCAGCGGACCCTGGTCGACGTAGCCCCAGTCGAGGTGTCGGCCGGCGAGCAAAAAGTACAGCTCGTCGCGGTGGTAGCCGTAGCGGCCGGCGAGCAGCAGCAACGTCAGGCTGGTCGCCGCGACCGCCAGCCACGGGCCGAGCGCGCGCGGGCCGGGCTGCGGTGGCCGACCCGGTAAGGGCTGGGCCGGTTGGTGAGGTCGGTCGATGCCGATCGCGGACTCGCTCACCCGCCCATCATCGCCCCCGTGGCCACCGCGCGGGTGCCCGCGAGCCTCCGGGTGCAGGTGCCCCGGCCGGGTGCGAAGATCAGCTTCGTCACTCGGACCGGAAGGACGACATGCGATATCGCACTCTGGGCGCCACCGGCACGGTGGTGTCGACCCTGTGTCTGGGCACGATGACCTTCGGCGCCGAGACCGACGAGGCGGGCACCTTCGCGCAGCTCGACCGCTTCGTCGACGCCGGCGGGACCTTCATCGACACCGCTGACGTCTACTCCGCCGGCATCTCCGAGGAGATCGTCGGGCGGTGGCTGTCGGAACGGCCGGGCGTGCGGGACCGCCTGGTGATCGCCACCAAGGGCCGCTTCCCGATGGGTTCCGGCGCGAACGACGCCGGCCTGTCCCGGGTGCACCTCACCCGCGCCCTGGACGCCAGCCTGCGGCGGCTCCGTGTCGAGGCCGTCGACCTGTACCAGGCGCATGCCTGGGATCCGCTGACCCCGCTGCCGGAGACGCTGCGGTTCTTCGACGACGCGGTCCGCGCCGGCAAGATCCGCTACGCCGGGGTCAGCAACTTCACCGGCTGGCAGTTGCAGAAGGCGGCCCTGCTCACCCAGCACCTCAACCTCACCCCGGTGGTGACGCTGCAACCGCAGTACAACCTGCTGGCCCGCGAGATCGAGTTCGAGCTGGTGCCGGTCTGCGAGAACGAGGGCATCGGCATCCTGCCATGGTCGCCGCTGGGCGGCGGCTGGCTGACCGGCAAGTACCAGCGCGACAGCACGCCCACCGGCGCCACCCGCCTCGGTGAGAACCCGCAGCGCGGCGTCGAGGCGTACGCGGGTCGCAACGCCGACGAGCGCACCTGGCGGGTACTCGACGCGGTCGGCCAGGTCGCCGGGGAACGTGGCGTGTCCATGTCGGCGGTGGCGTTGGCCTGGCTGGCGGCCCGACCGGCGGTCACCTCGGTGATCCTCGGCGCGCGCACCATCGAGCAGCTCGACGACAACCTGACCGCCGCCGACCTGGTCCTCGACGCCGAGCAGATGCGGCTGCTGGACGAGGCGAGCGCCCCGCCCGTGGGTGACTACCCGTACGGCGGCGCGGGGGTGCGCCAGCGCGGCCGCGACCTGCCGACCGCACCGTGATCCCGTTTCCCGAGCCCACCGCGGCGGCCGGCAGTCGCAGCGAGGTCTTTCTGCGCTACCTGGACTACTTCCGGGAGTCCGTGCTGGCCAAGGTGTCGGCGTTGGACGAGACGGAGGTGCGGCGCAGCCGGCTGCCGTCGGGCTGGACGCCGCTGGAGCTGCTCACGCACCTGCGCCACGTCGAGCTGCGCTGGATCGAGTGGGGCTTTCAGGGCCGGCAGGTCGCCGAGCCGTGGGGTGACCGTCGTGGGGAGCGCTGGTACGTGGCGCCCGAGGAGACCCGCGCGGACCTGGTGGCGGCACTGCGCGCGCAGGGCGCGCACACCAGCTCCGTGGTGACGGGCCACGACCTGGCGCAGGTCGGGGCGCCGGGCCCGCGGTGGAACGGTGCCGAACCGGCGTCGCTGGAGCGTGTGCTGTTCCACCTGGTGCAGGAGTACGCCCGTCACCTCGGCCACCTCGACGTGGTCGCCGAACTCGCCGGCGGCCCGACCGGCGAGTGAGGCCAGCCGCGATACTGGGACGATGCCGCTGCTCGTCGCACCTGCCCTGCCCGCCGGGAGCGTCGGCGGGCAGGAGCAGCCCCACCTTCCGGTACGCCCCGGGTTGGCGTTGCGACCGTGGCGTGACGGCGATGCCCCGCTCGTCCGGGTCGCCTTCGACTGCCCGGACATCCAGCGGTGGCATGTGCGCCGCTTCGACGGCGACGACGAGGCGCGGGCGTGGACGGCGCAGTGGGCCGGCCGGTGGCGTGCCGAGACGGCCGCCAGCTGGGCGATCGTCGACGCCGACGACCGGCCGGTCGGTCAGGTGGGGTGGCGGGGTGTGCTGCTCAGCGAGGCGTCGGCGCACCTGTCGTACTGGGTGTTGCCCACCGCCCGTGGCCGGGGTGTCGCCGCCGCGGCGGCGCGGACGCTGACCCGGTGGAGCTTCACGCGCGCCGGGCTGCACCGGCTGGCCCTGGAGCATTCGACCGCCAACGCGGCGTCGTGCCGGGTGGCCGCGCGGGCCGGGTTCACCGTGGAGGGTGTGCTGCGCGGGTCGGTGCGGCACGCCGACGGCTGGCACGACATGCACCTGCACGCGCGGCTGCGCACCGACCCGATGTGACGCCTCAGCGGGCGGCGACAGGTTCGGCCGGTTGCGGGGTGGTCGCCGGCCAGGTGAGCCGGCGGGCGCGCCGAG
This sequence comes from Micromonospora sp. ALFpr18c, assembly GCF_008868155.1. Lineage (GTDB taxonomy): Bacteria > Actinomycetota > Actinomycetes > Mycobacteriales > Micromonosporaceae > Micromonospora. The sequence goes on along the minus strand of NZ_WBKR01000141.1, from coordinate 11,858 downwards.
GGTGAAACCCTCGGCCCGGCACCTCCGCACCCACCCCGAGCGGACAAAACGGTCAAGCCGACATGCTCAGACAGGTCGCGAAGCCTTTAGAGAGCTAGCCGACGAGGCGGCGGTTCAAGCTCGCATCCGAGCTGCAGAAGCGCGCCGCCAGGCTCGGGTGGCGGCTGCTGCTGCGAGCCGATCTCAACGGACAGTGTTTGGCAAAGCGCGGGGTGGTGGGCCTGAGGCAGGTGCTGGCGGCCGCCTTTCCCGTCTATCGAATGCGTTCCCATTTGGCCGCAACAGATGGTCGGTGACTGGGGGCCCTCGCCCTTGGTGAAGGGCTGCCCTAAGACCGTGTGTCAGTTGGGAGTGGACCCGTCCGTAGTTTCCAGACCATAAACAACTCCAGCGCTGGTCACACGGGCTGATCATGCCGGGCTCCAGACGTCCGAGCAGGGTCGCCTTGACCAGCGCTGGAGTTGTTTTTCGCGGGAAACTACCGCGCGGCCAACTGGAGGCAGGCCTGGTTGATCGCGAAGACCTGGGACGGGATCGGCCGAAGCCGGTGTTCTTGCCGGTGCGGATGCGGTAGCGCCCGGCCTCGGCGCGCCTGCACCGCCAACCCATCCGAGCCTGAGAACATTTTTCACATGGTCTCCTCCGACGCTCCGGTGCTCGTCCGCCCCGCCGCCCGCCCCGCCCTGCCCGGCGGGCCGGTCGACGTCACCGAGGCGTGGCTGCGCAACCGGCGGCTGTCCGAGCACACCCGCGACGCGTACCGGCGGGACGTCACCGGCTGGCTCACCTGGTGCGCCGGCCGCGACCTCGATCCGCTGCGGGCCACGTTCCTGCATGTCAACGAGTACGCCCGGGCGTTGGAGTCCACCATCGGGGCGCGCAGCGGCCGACCGCTGACCCCCGCCACCGTGGCGCGTCGGCTCTCCGCGCTGTCCAGCTGGTACGACTTCCTCGTCAAGCTCGGCGCGGTGCCGGCCAACCCGGTCGCCGGCGCGGACCGTCCCCGCGTCGACCGGGACCACTCGGCCACCGTCGGACTCACCCCCGAGGAGGTCGACGCGCTGCTCGGCGCCGCCGACGCGGAGACCGGCCCAACCGCCGCGCGCAACCGGGCCGCCATCGCGCTCCTCGCCGACCTGGGCCTGCGGGTCGGCGAGCTGATCTCGCTGGACCTGACCGATCTCGGCACCGAACGCGGCCACCGCAGCGTGCGCTTCGTCGGCAAGGGCGGCAAGCAGCGCCGCCGCGCCCTCACCCCCGGCACCGGGTACGCCGTGGACGCCTACCTGGCCGAACGGGCCGCCGCCACCGGCGTGCCGGTGCCGCAGCTCACCGGACCGCTGCTGGTGACCGCCAGCGGTGCCCGGCTCGACCGACACTCGGTGTTCCGGATGGTCCGCCGGCTGGCCCGCTCGGCCGGCATCCCGGCCTGGGCGAGACTGTCCCCGCACTCCCTACGCCACGCCTTCGCCACCACCGCCCGCTCCGAGGGCGTCCCTCTGGAGGATGTGCAGGACGCGATGGGGCACGCCGACCCACGGACCACCCGCCGCTACGACCGCGACCGGCACAACCTCGACCGCGATCCGGCGTACGTGGTGTGGGCGGCGCGCTCGCGGCGACGCGGCTGAGCGTCGTACCCCCTTCCCAGGGTCGGCGGATGAGACACGGTCTGGAGATCTCCGATCCGTCGCGGTGTCCACCCTCGTCGAGTTGGGCGAGCTGGCCGAGCACGCCGGGTGGGACGGCGTGTTCCTGGAGGACTATCTGATCCACTACGACGGCGACGACCGCTGACCGGCCTGCTCAGCGGCGAGCGGGTCCGTCACCGGGGCACCCACTACCGCGCCGATCAGGTGGCGCTGCGGCCGCCCCCGGTGCAGTCGCCCCGGGTGCCGGTCTGGGTCGGCGGCAGCACCCAGGCCGGCGCGGTACGACGTCGGGCGGCCCGCGCCGATGGCATCGTGCCGTACAAGCTCACCGACACCGCCGGCTGGTCCGACTTCACCCCCGACGAGGTGCACGAGCTGGTGGCTGCTCTGCCGCCGACGCGTGCCGACGGTCAACCGTTCGACGTGGCGATCGGCGGTCGACGGCGCCGACCCGACGAGCGCGCCGAGCGGGCGTACCTCGGCGAGCTGGCCGCGGCCGGCGCCACCTGGTAGCTGGAATTCGTCCCGGCGGCCGATGCGGCGACGATGCGCGCCGCGGTCGCCCGTGGCCCCCTGCGCTGACCGCCGCGTCAGCCCTTCGGGCGGGGGCAGATGCAGAACGGCTGGCCGATCGGGTCGATGAGCACCACCCACTGTTCGCCGCCGGGCTGGAACTCCGGCTTCGACGCACCGGCCGCGACGAACTCCTTCTCGGCCACCGCCGGGTCGTCGACGTAGAGGTCGAGGTGGTAGCGCTTGGCGGCGGCCGGGTCCGGCCAGGACGGTGGCTGGTAGCCCTCGACCAGCCCGAAGCCGATCGAGACGCCACCACCGCTGATCATGGCGTACTCGGTGTGCCTGTGGGTGATCTCCCAGCCCAGCACCCGGTGGTAGAACGCGGCGTGCGCGGCCGGGTCGGAGCTGTCCAGGTTGACCATCGCGAGGTCTGCGGTTGTCGTCATGCCGGCAGTCTGCCCCGGCGTACCTGCCAGCCACTGTCAGGTACGCCGGCGATTCCCGACCCGCCGCGCATCGTGGGTCAACGCACGTCGAGCGGCCACACCGACACCCGCGCGGCACTCTCGCGGCAGACCAGCCGGGCGCCGGCCCGGCGGCAGTCGGTGATCCCGGCCGGGAGGACGCCGCGCACCCGAGGGCCGTCACGACCCACCGTCGCGACCAGGGTCCGCCGCCCGTCCGCCGCCGTCCCGAACAGCACCAGCGTGTCGGTGGCACCCCGGGCGCCCGCCACCGTGCGCCACCGCTGCCCGGCCGGCCACGTCCAGGCGCGCGTCCCGGATCCCGGGTCGAACGCCCACCGGCCGCCCCGGTCCTGCGCGCAGAGCAGACCCTGACAGGCCCGCAGCGTCAGGTCACCCGCCTCGACCGGCATCCGCCAGCGCGGCACCAGGCCGGGCAGGTCGTACCCGGTCAGCGTCACCCCCGCACCACTGGGGTGGCGCAGCACCAGGTGCCCGCCGACGGCCTGCGGGTTGTCCGGGCCGTAGTCCGCAGGCGGCAACGACCCCTGCCCGTGCACCCTGCCGTCACGCGCGTCGAGCAGCCGGGCCAGCCCGTCGTCCTGCACCAGCAGCACCCGCGCGGGCGAATCGGGCAGCACCTCCAGCACGGCCGTCGAGGGCACCGGCACCGACCACCGGGTGGCGCCGGTGCCGGCGTCGACGCCATGCACCACCCCCTCCACCCGCCGCCCCGGCTCGGACGCGCTGCGCACCTCGCTGACCGCCACCGCCGTGTCGCCGACCGCGTACACCCGCTCGGGTCGCCGCCACAGCGGCAGGCCGGTCCGCACCGACCGGGCCGTCGTCGCCGACGCCCGGCGCAGCTGGTCGCGTTCGGTGATCAGCAGGAGGTCGCCGGCGGTCTCGGCGGACCATCCGGTGGCCGGCGACATGCCGACCCGCCACCGTGGCGTGCGGTACGACGCCGCCGTGTCGTACGCGCTCAGCGTCGGCGGGTCGGCCCCCGGATCGACGAGCAGCAACAGCGGGCCCGCGCTGAGCAGGATCGCCCGGCTCGGCAGTGCCGGCCCCACCTGGGCGCTCAGCCGCGCCGGCGCGGCGGCACCGCCGAGCAGGGCACACATCGCCAGCAGCAGCGCCACCCGCCAGCGCGGCGACGGCCCGGCCGGCGGCCGGTGCTCGTCGTCCGGGGGCGCACCCCGGGTGTCGCCCAACTCGATCAGCACCGACACGGGTGCCCGCCCTCCGCTCGCGCCGGCCGTTCAGCAGAGCAGGTCCAGGTGGTGGTGGGCGTCCTCGGCGATCTCCTCGTGCCGCAGCCAGCGTCGCGCCCACAGCCGGGCGGCCAGCTCCGCCTGCTCGTCACCCCAGGCGGCGTGCTCGACGAGCAGGGCGGTGGTCAGCGCGTACGACAGGCGCAGCGCCAGCCCACGGGCACCCGCGACGACCGCCTCGGCGCCCGCGTCGGCGGTCACCGCGGCGATGGTGTCCCGCAGCTGCGCGGTCGCCACGGCCAGCGTGTCGGCCAGCGCCGGCGACAGCGGCCGGGCCAGGTCCACGGCGGCGGCGAGCCGGCTCAGCAGCGGCGCCCCCGCGTCCTCCCGGGTCAACGCGCGCAGCACGTCCAGGGCCAGCACGTTCGTGGTGCCCTCCCAGATCGGCAGCACCTGCGCGTCGCGCAGCAGCCGGGGCACCCCGGTGTCCTCCACGTAGCCGGCCCCGCCGAAGCTCTCCACGTACTCGCTGGCCGAGCCGACGGCGAGCCGGCCGGTGGCGAGCTTCGCCAGCGGTGCCACGATGCGCAGCTCCGCCGCGGCCGCCGGATCGGCGCCCACCTCGACGCGTCCGAGCAGCGCGAACGCGTGCCCGGCCAGGGCGAACGCACCCGCCGCGTCGACCGCGAGGGTGCCCAGGGTGGCCCGGTGCAGTGGCGAGGACGCCAGCGCGCCGCCCGCGACGTGCCGCACGTCGGCGTACGCCCGGGCGTAGGCGAGACCGCGGCGCATCCCACCGGCCGCCGCCGCGGCGTTGTGCACCCGGGTCACCACGACCAGGGTCATCGCCCGGACCAGGCCGGGCACCGCCGGGTCGCCCAGCGGCAGCGCGTACACGTCGTGCAGGCCGATCTCGGCCGTCGGCAACGCCCGCGTGCCGAGCTTGTCCTTGAGCCGGTGCACGGTGACACCCGGCGCCGGCGCGTCGGCGGCGGCCCCGTCGGCCAGGGGAGAGTCGGCCGCGTAGCGGGGCACCAGGAACGGGGCGAGCACCCGGCTGCCCCGTCCGGCGCCGTCGGGTCGGGCCAACGCCACCGCCATCGCCGCGTCCGCGGCCGAGCAGAACCACTTCTGGCCGGTCAGCCGCCACGACCCGTCGGCGGCGGGCCGGCCGACGGTGCTGGATCGGCCCAGGTCGGAGCCGCCCTGCGACTCGGTCATCCACTGCCCGCTGGTGATCGCCGTGGCCGGGTCCGTGGCGATCAGCCGGGGCAGCCACGCGTCGCGGACCACGGCGTCGACGTCGGGCATGCTGAGCAGCGCCGCCGCACCGTCGGCCATCGCCACCGGGCAGGAGAACGTCGCCGACTCCGGGCCGTACAGGTGCAGCAGGGCGTGCTGGACGACCCGCGCGGCGGCGCCCCAGGTGCCGCGCGCGTCCGGCAGGTAGGGCAACGCGACCACGGCGTGCCGGGCGGCGGCGGCCCGCTGCGCCTGCCAGCCGGCGGACGTGTCGATGCGGTCGATCCGGGCGCCCCACGGGTCGTAGCGGACCAGCGTCGGCGGGTGCGCCTCGGCGTCGGCGTGCGCCGCGCGCAGCGGCCCGCTGACGTCGGCCGCCAGGTCGGCGAGGCGGCCCTTCGCGGCGGCGTGCCCGGCCGGGCCGAGGTGACGTTCCAGCCAGGACCGCAGCAGGGTGTCGTCGGCGTACGGGTCGGCGGGGGGTGGTACCGGCTGCACGAAGCGGTTCATCGATCGGCTCCTGGCACTGCTCGGGGGTGTGCGCCGACGGTAGACGATCCGTGGCCGGTCCGAACAGGGCGCACCGGCGCACCGGATTTCTGACTTGTCCCGCTGCGGCGTGATGGTGTTCTCTACGGTCGGTAGTCGTGGGTGCCGGCCAGTCGTGGAGCCGACCGGCCCGGCGGACCCGTCCGATGCGTACCGGGCTGGCGTTCGCCGGGTTCGGCGTGGCGCTGTGCTGCGTCGGGGTGGCGGGGCTGGCCGCCTGGAACCTGCAGACGGTTCGTGGGGCCGCCGGCCCGATCCGGGAGACCGCGGACGGTTTCCTCAACGAGGTGACCCTCGGCGACACCACCGGCGCGTACGACCGGTTGTGCAAGGACGCGCGCAGCCGCTGGAGCGCGATCGGTTTCACCAGCTGGGTGCGTACCCCGCCGATGGTCACCGACTACGAGATCACCGACGTGTCGGTGGCCACCAGGAGCGGGCGCCCGCACGGCACGGTGACGGTGACGGTGACCCGCGACGGCGGGATCAGCGAGGAGCGCCGCCTGCCGGTGGTCCGTGAGGGTGGCGACTGGCGGGTGTGCGGTGACCCGTTCTGACCCGCCGGTCCGCGAGCATTGCCGGGGCTGGTGTGGCACGCAAGAAGCCCCCGGCCTGCGCCGGGGGCTCTGCGGTCGGTCGGTCAGCGAGCGGTCTTCGCCATCGCGACGAAGCCGCGCCACGACGCGGGGGTGAAGGAAAGGGTGCCGCCGTCACGGTTCTTGGTGTCGCGGACGAGGACGACGCCCGGGAGGTTGTCGGCGACCTCGACGCAGTCACCGCCGTTGCCGCCGCTCTTTGTGCTCTTACGCCACTGCGCGCCGGTCATGTCCATGATGCTGCCGCTTCTCTGAGAAATTCCAAGGAGCGCCCTCGGGGAAGTGCCTCGCCTCGAATGCGTTCCCAACGTCGTTCGAGCGTAACAAGATCTGCCGGCTGGTCGAGGATCTGAGCGCGTGCCGGGCTGTCGACGTGTGCCACCCGGCTCCCGTCCGGCATGTCCGCGATCGTGAAGGGACCGTCCAGCCCGGGGTAGCTGGGGGCGTCGGCCGGCACGATGTGAAGCTGAACGGTCCCCCGTTCGGCGTAGGCGAGCAGGTGCGCGAGCTGGGCAGCCATGAGGGCGCGATCATCGCCGACCCGACGGCTGAGCACTCCGGCGTCGAGCACGGCGACCAGCAGAGGTCCACCGTCGCGGGTCAGGATCGATTGCCGGCTCACGCGCGCTTCGGCTAGCTCGGCGACCTTGTCTGCCGCCAGCACGCCGCCAGCCAGGGTCGCGCGGGCGTACGCCTCGGTTTGCAGCAGACCGGGTATCCACGCGAGTTGAAAGGCCCGCAACGTCACCGCCTCGCGTTCGATGTCGACCCAGGGCCGGAACCAGACCGGTTCCCGTCGCGTCATCACCTCCGGCCACAGGTCGGCTACGTCCCGGCTGAGCACCCGCGCCACGTCGGCGCGGTGCCGGCTGCGCGGCGTGCGTCCCGGGTTGGCCCAACGCGCGGCGGTCTTCGGATCGACTCCCACCTGACCTGCGAGGCTTTCAGCGGTTACTCCCGCCTCAGCCATCGCGGCGATGAGTCCCTGATTCATCGCGTCCCCTCCTGACGTCCCGAACGTCCCAGAGGAACCCTGCTACGGAGTGTATGCGTACCGCAACCCCTGGCAAGGTTCTTTGTAGACGACGTGACTGACGGTAAGGGGCCCCTGTCCGCGGGCGCGTCGTGACCGGGGGCCCGGCTGGCACGACGGCGAGCACCGAGGCCGGGCCCCCTTCCCGACCACACGCAGGGGGACAGCCGTGCCGCAAGCGCCGAAGCCCGCAGAACCCGAGAAGCCGGAACCGCCGAGCCTCCCGCCGGAACACCCGATCGGGTTTCCCGTTCCACCGTTGCCGCGACCCGATCGGGTGTTCCGCAACCTCGCCCCTGCGCACCGCTGGGTCACCGGATGACGGCGGCCGCGCGAGCACACCATCCCGGTCTGCCGCACTGGCGGTGCCGGCGCTGCGGTGCCCCCTGGCCGTGTTCGCCCGCACGCCTGTCGCTGCTCTCCCGCTGGCACGGCGACCGTGTCGGGATGGTGCTGATGCTGACGACCCTGCTCGATGAGGCGTACACCGACGCGGTGAAGCTGGGTTTGACGCCCGACCCGGCGGCGTACGTCGAACGGTTCCTGCAATGGGTCCGTCCGCGCGGCGACGGCGGCGGGAGTGGTCAGACGCGGGGGCCGAGGTCGCCGCTGCGGTAGTGCCGGCGGCACAGCACCTGGTAGCGCACGTCGGCGGTGTCGACGGTATCGCCGATGACGACCTGGGCGCCCTCGCGGACCACCCGACCGTCGACGACGCGGGCGTTGAGCAGCCCCTCCCGGCCGCACCAGCAGAGCACCTCGACCTGGATGCGGGCCACCTCGTCGGCCAGCTCGAACAGACGCTGCGCGGCGGGGAACAGGCTGGAGCGGAAGTCGGTGGCCAGGCCGAACGCGAACACATCCACGTCGTAGCTGTCGACCAGCTCGGCCATCTGCTCGACGTGCTCGACGGTGTAGAAGCACGCCTCGTCGCAGATGAGGTAGTCGACGCGTACCCCGTCGGCCCACCGGCCCCGCACGAGAGCCCGCAGGTCCAGGTCGTCGGTGACCTCGATGGCCTCGTGGGCCAGGCCGATGCGGGTGGTGACCTGCGGGCCCAGCGACCGGTCGATGCGGGTGGTGACCAGCCCGCGGCGGCCCTGCCGGGCGTGGTTGTAGTTCATCTGCAACGCCATCGTGGACTTGCCACAGTCCATCGGCCCCCAGAAGAACTTCAACGCCGCCGCGTGCACCGGACGCCCGTCAAGACCGCGTGCCGCCGCGCACCCCGCCGGAGCGTGCGGCTGGCCGGGGAACGGGTGGGCCAGGCAGGTCGGGGCGGCAGCGGCGTCGTCAGTCACGGTCGGGCAGCCTAGCCGATCGACCGTGCCTGATCTGTCGGGTGCGGGATGCGTGCTCAGAGCACCCGGGGTGGCGTGTTGCCGGCCGCGACGATGGCCCGGCGGATCGGCACGGCCGCCAGGAGCAGGAACCCGACCACGAAGAAGATCAGCAGCGAGACCAGGCCCACCCGGTAGGAGGCGGTGAGTTGGAACACCAGCCCGAAGGCGAGTGGCCCGAGCCAACTGGTGCCCTTGTCGCTGATCTCGTAGAAGCCGTAGTACTCGCCCTCCTTGCCGGCGGGGATGAGCTGGCTGAACAGTGACCGGCTCAGCGCCTGGCTGCCGCCGAGGACCAGGCCGATGGCCGCGCCGAGGACCATGAACGGCACCGGCGCCTCGGCGGGAAGCCGGAACGCGGCGATGATCACACCGGTCCAGAGAACCAGGCTGAGCAGCACGGTCTTCCACGCGCCGATGCGCCGGGCCAGCGCGCCGAGACTCAACGCGCCGCCGAATGCGAGGAACTGCACCAGCAGGATCGTGACGATCAGGGTGCTCTGCTCCAGCCGCAGCTCTTCGGTGCCGTACTGGCTGGCCAGGGTGATGACGGTCTGGATGCCGTCGTTGTAGACCAGGAACGCCAGCAGGAAGAACAGCGTCAGCGGGTACGCCTTGATCTCGCGCAGGGTGCGGCCCAGTTGCCGGAACCCGTCGAGGAGCACGTTGCCCCGCTGCCCCAGGGCCGCCTCCGCGCTGGGGCGTTCCCGCAGCCAGCGCAGCGGCACCAGGGTGAACACCGCCCACCACACCCCGGCGGAGACGATCGACCAGCGGGCCAGGTCCAGGGTGCGCTGCGGGTTGTCGTCCTCGCTGAACCGGGTGACCGCGACCAGGTTGAACGCCAGCAGCAGCCCGCCGCCCAGGTAGCCCAGCGCCCAGCCGCGACTGGAGATGCCGTCGCGCTCGTCGGGGCCGCCGAGCTGCGGCAGGAACGAGTTGTACACCACGATCGCGGCGCCGAAGGAGATATTGGCGATCAGGAAGAGCGCGCCACCGAGCAGGTAGCGGTCGCCGGTCACGAAGGCCATCGCGATGGTCGCGCCGGCACCGGTGAACGCGGTGCCGCCGAGCAGCCGCTTCTTGTGCGCCGACCGGTCCGCGATCGCCCCGATCACCGGCAGCACGAACACGGTGAGGAACACCGACAGCGAGATCAGGTACGGGTAGTACGACCCCGCCGCCACCCGGATGCCCAGCGGGTGCACGTACCCGTCGCAGGTGTCCGCGCCCAGCTCGCACCCGGCGGCCAGCTCGGCGACGGTGGTGATGAACGGGCCCAGGAACACCGTGATGACGGTGGTCTGGAACGCCGAGTTGGCCCAGTCGTAGATGTACCAGCCGCGCCGCTCCCGGCGAGTGCTCGCCGGAGGCGGGGTGTCGTGCACCGTGGGGGTCACGGTCTCGGCCATCGGGGGTCCTTGATGGTCAGGCGGCCCAGTGGCCGCGGCTGCGGTAGACGTCGCGCAGCACGCCGACGTGATCGGTCATGATGCCATCCACGCCACGATCCAGTAAGTCGTGCATCTGGGCGGGTTCGTCGATCGTCCAGACGTGCACCTGCAGGCCGAGGCGGTGGCAGTAGTCGAGGAACCGGCGGTCCACCACGGGCACCCGCCCGTAGCGCGGGGGCACCTGCGCGGCGACCACCGAGGGGGGCAGGCGCAGCGGACGTCCGTGCAGGGAGGCCAGCCGCAGCCGGGCGACCCCGCGCATGCCGAGGCTGGTGGCGACCCGTCCCTCGGTGAGGGCGCGCAGCCGGGTCAGCCGGGCGTCGCTGAACGAGGCGAGCAGCACCCGGTCGGCGGCGCCGACCTGGGTCACGGTGGCGACCGTCGGCTCGACGCCGCCGTCGGCCTTCACGTCGATGTTGAAGCGGACCCGCGGCCAGGCGCCCAGCACCTCGTCGAGGCGGGGTACGACGGCAGCACCGCCGACGCGTACCGAGGCGAGGTCGGCCCAGCGCAGGTCGGCGATGCGCCCCGGTTCGCCGGTGACCCGCGCGAGAGTCGGGTCGTGGAAGATCACCGCGACGCCGTCGGCGGTGGCGTGCACGTCGGTCTCCACGTACCGGTAGCCGAGCCCGATGGCGCGGGCGAACGCCTCGGTGGTGTTCTCGTCGCCGTCTGCGGCGCCGCCACGGTGGGCGAACGCCAGCGGCGCGGGCGCGTCGAGGTAGCCGAATCGGGTCAGCACGCGCGCAGTATGCCTGCCGCCGGTGGAGGCCGGGTGACCTCCCGGCGACTTTCGTCGTCCGGCGTGACGACGTTCAGGCCAGCCAGCCGCCGGTCATCCGGGCCACCGCGGAGCCGTCGAGGTCGGCGAGCTTGACGCCGACGAACTGCCGGGCGCCGTCGGAGGTCTGCACCCGCACCGGCGGCGTCGGGTCGGTCAGGGTGGCGACCACCACCGCAGCGGCGTCGGCCGCGGACTGCGCGGCGGCGAACGCCTGCCCGGTGCGGGCGAGGTACGCGCGCAGCGCCGGCCCGTACACCCCGGCGGCGGCGCTGGCGGCGTCGGAGTCGATGCCGATGTTGGCGACGAACTCGCTGGCCACCGCGCCCGGCTCGACGACGGTGACGCGTACCCCGGTGGTGGCGGCGAGCGGGGCGAGGGACTCCATGTACCCCTCGACGGCGAACTTCGCGGCGCAGTACGCCTCGTTGAACGGCTGCCCGACGATCCCGCCGACGCTGGAGACGGTGATCAGGCGGCCCCGGCTGGCCCGCAGGTGCGCCAGGGCGGCCCGGCTGACGTGCAGGACCCCGAAGAAGTTGACCTCCATGACGGCCCGCACGTCGTCGACGGTGTCCTGTTCCAGGGTGCCGACATGCCCGGCGCCGGCGTTGTTGACCACCGCGTCGAGCCGCCCGTACGTGCCGACGACCTCCTCGACGCAGGCGCTCACCGAGTCGGGGTCGGTCACGTCGAGGCGGCGTACGTCGATCAGGTCGGCGACCCCGGCGGCGTCGGCGGCGGCGCGCAGCCGCTCGGCGCGGCCGACGTCGCGCATGGTGGCGACGCTGCGCCAGCCGGCGCGGGCGCAGCCGAGTGCGATCTCCAGCCCGATGCCGGTGGACGTGCCGGTGATCAGCACCGTCTGCTCGCTCATGATCTCCTGCTTTCCTGCCCGGGCGGCTGCGCGTGACCTCTGGTGAGGGTCACCGCATGGTATGGCCGGGGCTGGCGTCGGGTGCCGGGAGATGCCCGGCACCCACCCGATCGCGGGGGCGGCGGGGTGCTGGTTCA
>NZ_WBKR01000140.1 GCF_008868155.1 Micromonospora sp. ALFpr18c | reverse complement strand
GGCTGTCGGTGGACGGGGCTAGGCTTGTTGTCGTGCACCCCCCGTCCAACCGGACGAGGGGCAGCCGTCGTGTGCGTCGACTCCCCTGGAAGTGATCACATGCTCACCGGTCTGTTCTCCGCCGCCCTGGCCGACCCCGGGCTGGCCCGGGCGCGTGACCTGGCGCGCTCCGGTGCCGCCCAGGTCGACGGGCTCGACATCACCGCCCCCGCCGCGCTGCGCCCGTTCGCCGTCGCGGCGGTCGCCGCGGACAACGAAGGGGCCGGGCGGCCGGTGCTGGCGGTGACCGCCACCACCCGCGAAGCCGACGACCTCGCCGCCGCGCTGGGCGGGCTGCTGCCGCCCGAGCAGGTCGTGGTCTTCCCCTCCTGGGAGACGCTGCCGCACGAGCGGCTCTCCCCGCGCTCGGACACGGTCGGCCGGCGGCTGGCGGTGCTGCGCCGGCTGGCGCACCCGGAGTCGACCGACGCGCACGGCGGCACCGGGCCGCTGCGGGTGGTCGTGGCCCCGGTTCGTTCGCTGCTTCAGCCGCAGCTCAAGGGTCTCGGTGACCTGGAGCCGGTGCAGCTCGCCGCGGGCGAGGAGGCGGACCTGGAAGAGGTCGCCCACCGTCTGGTCGACATGGCGTACGCCCGGGTCGACCTGGTCACCAAGCGCGGCGAGTTCGCGGTACGCGGCGGCATCCTGGATGTCTTCCCGCCCACCGACGAGCACCCGTCGCGGGTCGAGTTCTGGGGCGACGAGGTGGAGGAGATTCGCACCTTCGCGGTCGCCGACCAGCGGACCATCGAGCAGGTTCCGCTGCTCTGGGCGCCGCCCTGCCGTGAGCTGCTGCTCACCCCGGCGGTCCGCGACCGGGCCGCCGCGCTCGCCGAGGAGCATCCGGAGCTGGCGGAGATCCTGGACAAGCTGGCCGAAGGCATCCCGGTGGAGGGCATGGAGTCGCTGGCCCCGGTGCTGGTCGGCCCCGACTCGCTGGAGCTGCTGCTGGACGCGATGCCGGCCGGCACCCACGTCCTGCTGTGCGACCCGGAGCGGATCCGCACCAGGGCGCACGATCTGGTGCGTACCTCGGAGGAGTTTTTGCAGGCCAGCTGGGCCGCCGCCGCGGTCGGCGGCCAGGCCCCGGTGGACGTCGGCGCCGCCGCCTTCCGCACCCTGGGCGAGGTCCGCGCCGCCGCCGCCACGTTGCGCCAGCCGTGGTGGACGCTGTCCCCGTTCGGCCTGGTCGAAGGGGAGACGGCGGAGACCGCCGAGACGCGGCAACCCTGGGAGGACGCGCCCGAGCGGGCCGCCGTCACCCCGGACGACGCCATCGCGGTGACCCTCGCCGCCCAGCCGGCGCCGCTCTACCACGGCGAGACCGGCCGGGTCGTCGACGACCTCAAGCGGTGGGCCGGTGAGGGCTGGTCGATCGCGCTGGTCTTCGAGGGGCACGGCCCCGCCCAGCGGGCGGTGGAGGTGCTGCGCGACGCCGGCCTCGGTGCCCGGCTGACCGAGGAGGTGCCGACCGCGCCCGTCCCGGGCGAGCTGGTGGTCACCTGCGGCGCGCTGAGCAGCGGGTTCGTCGACGAGGCGTCCCGTTTCGTGCTGTTGACCGGCAACGACGTCACCGGCGGTCGGGGCACCTCGACGCGGGACATGCGCAAGATGCCGAGCCGTCGGCGCAACACCATCGACCCGCTGGAGCTGAAGGCCGGCGATTTCGTGGTGCACGAGCAGCACGGCATCGGCCGCTACGTCGAGCTGGTGCAGCGCACCGTCAACGGCGCCAGCCGCGAATACCTGGTCATCGAGTACGCGGCCAGCAAGCGGGGCCAGCCCGGCGACCGGCTGTTCGTGCCGACCGACCAGCTCGACCAGCTCTCCCGTTACGTGGGCGGCGAGCAGCCGACCCTGCACAAGATGGGCGGCTCGGACTGGCAGAAGTCGAAGGCCCGGGCCCGCAAGGCGGTCCGGGAGATCGCCGCGCAGCTCATCCAGCTGTACGCGGCCCGCAAGGCGTCCAAGGGGCACTCGTTCGGCCCGGACACGCCCTGGCAGCGGGAGTTGGAGGACGCGTTCCCCTGGCAGGAGACCCCCGACCAGCTCGCCGCGATCGACGAGGTCAAGCGGGACATGGAGCAGACCGTCCCGATGGACCGACTGATCTGCGGTGACGTCGGCTACGGCAAGACTGAGATCGCGGTCCGTGCGGCGTTCAAGGCCGTGCAGGACGGCAAGCAGGTCGCGGTGCTGGTGCCGACCACGCTGTTGGTGCAGCAGCACTTCAACACGTTCGCCGAGCGGATGAGCCAGTTCCCCGTCGAGATCCGGCAGCTGTCGCGGTTCCAGACCGCGAAGGAGACCGAGCGGACGCTGGAGATGGTGGCCGACGGCACGGTCGACATCGTCATCGGCACCCACCGCCTGTTGCAGACCGCGACCCGGTTCAAGCAGCTCGGTCTGGTGATCGTCGACGAGGAGCAGCGTTTCGGTGTCGAGCACAAGGAGCACCTGAAGACGCTGCGCGCGTCGGTCGACGTGCTGAGCATGTCGGCCACCCCGATCCCGCGGACGCTGGAGATGGCGATCACCGGCATCCGGGAGATGTCCACGATCGCCACCCCGCCGGAGGAGCGGCACCCGGTGCTCACCTTCGTCGGCGCGCAGGACGACCGGCAGGTCGCCGCGTCCATCCACCGGGAGCTGCTCCGCGACGGGCAGGTCTTCTACCTGCACAACCGGGTCGAGTCGATCGACCGGGCGGCGCGGCGGCTGCGGGAGCTGGTGCCCGAGGCGCGGGTCGCGGTGGCGCACGGCCAGATGGGTGAGGACGCCCTGGAGAAGGTGATGGTCGGCTTCTGGGAGAAGGAGTTCGACGTCCTGGTCTGCACCACGATCGTCGAGTCGGGCATCGACATCCCGAACGCCAACACGCTGATCGTGGAGCGCGCCGACCTGCTCGGCCTGGCCCAGCTGCACCAGATCCGGGGCCGGGTCGGCCGGGGTCGGGAGCGGGCGTACGCGTACTTTCTCTACCCGCCGGAAAAGCCGCTCACCGAGCACGCCCACGAGCGGCTGGCGACCATCGCCCAGCACACCGAGTTGGGCGCGGGTATGTACGTGGCGATGAAGGACCTGGAGATCCGGGGCGCGGGCAACCTGCTCGGCGGCGAGCAGTCCGGGCACATCGAGGGTGTCGGTTTCGACCTGTACGTGCGGATGGTCGGCGAGGCGGTGTCCGCGTTCAAGGGTGAGCGGCCGGAGGAGGAGACCGACGTCAAGATCGATTTGCCGATCGACGCGCACCTGCCGCACGACTACGTGAGCGTGGAGCGGCTGCGCCTGGAGATGTACCGCAAGCTCGCCGAGGCGCGCGACGAGGAGCGGCTGCGTGAGGTGGTCGCGGAGATGACCGACCGGTACGGCGAGCCGCCGGCCCCCGTGCAGAACCTGGTGGAGGTGGCCCGGTTCCGCCTGCTGGCCCGCCGGTACGGCCTCACCGACGTGTCCATGCAGGGCAAGCACGTGCGGTTCGGCCCGCTGCCGTTGCCCGACTCGAAGCAGTTGCGGCTCAAGCGCTACCACCCGGACGCGGTCTACAAGCAGGCCACCGACCAGGTCAGCGTGCCTCGGCCGACGACCCGTCGGGTCGGTGGCGAGCCGCTGCGCGACCAGGCGCTGCTCCAGTGGTGCGCCCAGTTGCTCTCCGATGTGCTCGGTGCCCCCGCCCCGCTCGCCGTCGCGGCGAGCTGACCCGGCCGGCCAGGACCTGGCCGGCCACGGAACCCGGCCGGCCACGGGACTTAGCCGGCCACGGACCTGGCCGGCACGGGAGCCGGCCGGCCACAGAGCCGGCTGGACAGGTGAGGCCGGCTGGCCCCGCGCCGCCGGCCGGCCGGGTGAGGTGGGGGCCGTCACAGCATGGAAGAGGGCATGAGAGAGTGACGGGCATGCGTGCTCGCCGTGTGATCGCCGCCGCCAGCGTCGCGGCTCTGGGTGTCCTCTCCCTCGCCGCCTGCGGGAAGTCCGCACCGGACGTCGCCGCGTACGTCGGTGACACGACGTACTCGCTCGACCGGGTCGACGCGATCTACGACGACGTGCAGGCGAAGTACGGCGACGCGGTCCGCCGGGAGGCCGGTCAGGCGGGCGCGACGCCGTCACCCGAGCAGCTGCGTTCCGCCGTCACCCGGCAGGACGTGGTGAACCTGCTGGTCAGCCTGGATCTCGGCAAGCGGGTCGCGGCGGCGAAGAAGCTCCAGGTGCCCGACGAGGTCACGCCGCAGCAGTTGGAGCAGAACCTGCGGGTGCCGGCCAGCACCGAGTACGCCAAGCTCTGGGGTGAGTGGATCGACCTGCTCCAGGCGCTCAACCAGCAGCTCCCGCCGGCCGACCTCAGCGACGATTCGTTGATGGCCGTCTACGACGCGCTCGCGAAGACCGGGGCGATCCAGGGCGGGATGCCGGTGGCCGACGTGCGGCGGGCCTTCGGTGACGGCGGTTTCGTGCGCAGCGCCACCGCGCTCAGCGCCGCGCTGGAGGAAGAGGCGAGCCGGGTCGACGTCACGATCAACCCGCGCTACCGGTCGGTGGGCGTGCCGTCGGTGGTGAGCACCGGCCAGTCGTTGGTCTTCTACTCGCTGCCGTACATCAACGAGGAGGGCCCGGTCACCGACATCTCCACCCCGGGGTCGGTGCCGTCGGACGCGTCCCCGGACGCCGAGGGCACGGCCAGCTGAGCATGACGGCACGGATCGTCCTGCTGGTCACCTCGCCCCGGCTGCCGGCCGGTCTGCTGACCGCCGCCGCCTGGGACGTCGTACGCCAGCACCCGGTTTTGACCGGCGCGGAGAGTGAGTTGACCACGGCGGTGCGCCAGGCGGGCGCCGAGGTGACCGTGGTGGACGGCCCGGCGACGCAGCGGCTGCTGGACACGGTGGCCGAGCACGGCACGGCGGTCTGGTTGGCCGGCCCGGCCGGCGATGAGGCCCTGGCCCGTGAGTTGGGTCTGCGGCTGGCCCGGGAGCCGGGGCTGGCCGAGATGGAGCTGATGTACGGCTCGTGGGATCCGCCGGGCGCCCGGCTGTTGGACGCGGTGGCCGTGCTGGACCGGCTGGCCTCGCCGGGTGGTGATCCGTGGAAGCGGGCGCAGACGCATCGCAGCCTCGCCGGATACCTGCTGGAGGAGAGCTACGAGGCGTACGACGCGATCAGCGCCGACGACACCGACGCGCTTCGCGAGGAGCTGGGTGACGTGCTTCTGCAGGTGGTGTTGCACGCCCGGCTCGCCGAGGAGTTGCCCGAGGACGAGCGGTGGACCATCGACGACGTGGCCGGTGGCCTGGTCGACAAGATGATCCGGCGTAACCCGCACGTCTTCGCCGGCGCGGAGGCGGGCACGCTGGAGGAGATCACCGCCAACTGGGAGCGGATCAAGCGGGCCGAGAAGGCACGCGAATCGGTGCTGGACGGCGTGGCGCTGAGCCAGCCCGCCCTCGCCCTGGCCGCGCAGATCCTGGACCGTGCCGCCCGCGCAGGTTTGTCGGTCCCACCCCCGCTGGCCGCCACCCAGGTCGACGCCGAGGCGAGACTGGGAGCCAGCCTGCTGGCCACGGTAGCGGCGGCCCGCGAGGCGAACCTGAGTCCGGAACAGGCCCTCCGCCGCGCGACCCTGGCCTACGCCGAGGCCGTCCGCATCGCCGAAACTGGTTGATCAACCGGCCCGGAACTGACGCAAACCTTTTGATCAACACGCCCGGGGCGGGCCGGTCGGTAGGGTGGTCCGGTGGAGGAGTTCGGGGTACTCGCTGAGCGGGTTGTTGAGGCACTACTGGAGGCGCGGCCCGGGGTTGCCACCTCGGCGGGGGATCACCGGTTCGACGACCGGCTCCCGGATCTGTCGGCCGGGGCGGTGGCCGGCGATCTCGCGATGCTCTCCGACGCGGCGAACGCGCTGTCCGAACTGGACCCGGACTCGCTCGACGTCGACGACCAGGTGGACCACGCGCTGCTCACCTCGTTCGTCGACCGGGAGCTGTTCGAGCTGACCGAGATCCGCTCGCACGAGTGGAACCCGCTGCGGCACAATCCCGGCCCGCTGCTGCACCCGCTGCTGGCCCGCCCGTACGCCCCGGCCGAGGTGCGACTGACCCAACTGGCCGGCCGGCTCGCCGCCGTACCGGACGCCCTCGCCACCGCCCGCGCGACCCTGCGGGACATGCCGCGCATCCACGCCGAGACGGCGGTCGGGCAGTTCACCGGCACGGCCGCACTGATCCGCGACCAACTGCCGGGGCTGATCGCCCAGGCGCCGGGCAGCCTCGACCGGGTGGAGCCGGCGGCCACCGCCGCGATCGCCGCACTGGAGGAGTTCGTCGCCTGGCTGCGTGCCGGCCTCGCCGCCGACGCCGGCCCCGGCCGCGACCCACGGCTGGGCCGCCGCCGGTGGGAGGCACGCCTCTGGCACACCCTGGACACCGAGCTGGGCGCCGCCGAGATCCAGCGCCGCGCGTGGGCCAACCTGGACCGGGTCACCGCGGAGATCCGCGAGGCGGCCGTCGAGCTGGTCGGTGGCCGGGCCGACGACGAGGCGGTACGCCGGGCACTCGACGTGCTCGCCGCCGAGCACCCCGACGACGCGACCATCGTCGAGCTGGCCGGCATCACCCTGGACGAGGCGACCGACTTCGTCCGCGCCCACGACCTCGTCACCCTGGTCGACGACCGGTGCGTCATCCAGGAGATGCCGGAGTTCGCCCGTGGCGTCGCCGTCGCGTACTGCGACTCGCCCGGCCCGCTGGAGACCGCGAACGTCCCCACCTTCTACTGCATCGCGCCCACCCCGTCGGACTGGCCCGCGCAGCGGGTCGAGTCGTTCTACCGCGAGTACAACGACCACATGATCCGCAACCTGACCGTGCACGAGGCGATGCCGGGGCACTTCCTCCAGCTCGCCCACGCCCGCCGCTACGTCGGTGGCACCCGCGTGCGGGCGCTGGCCGAGTCCGGCCCGTTCGTCGAGGGCTGGGCGGTGTACGCCGAGGAGCTGATGGCCGGGCTCGGCTTCGGCGGTCTGCCGGTGCGGTTGCAGCAGCTCAAGATGCAGCTGCGGATGACCATCAACGCGCTGCTCGACCAGTTGGTGCACGCCGAGGATCTGCCCGAGGCCGAGGCGATGGCGTTGATGACCGGGCGGGGCTTCCAGGAGGAGGGCGAGGCGGCCGGCAAGTGGCGCCGGGCGCTGCTCACCTCCACGCAGCTGTCCACCTACTTCGTCGGGTACAGCGAGGTGGCCGAGATCGCCGCCGCCCGCCCCGACGGGGTGCCGGTGCGTGACTGGCACGACGCGATGCTCGCCCACGACTGCCCACCCCCGCGCCACCTGCGCACCCTGCTGGGTATCTGAGCAACCGCCGCTCACCAGCCAACGCCCGCGCCGAAACGCGCCGCGGACGCAGCGAGACGGCGCGGGCGCAGCGGGCCGCGCGGGTTACGGGCGACCGGGGCGGCGGTCCACCACGTTCGCGCCCGCCGGCGGGTCGAACGCGTCCTGCTGCACCGTCTCGGAGTAGCGGCTCAGTGCCAGTTCCATCGGCTTGCCGTCGACCGGCCCGGTGAAGCTGCCCAGCACGCCCTCCGTGGTGATGCAGGCGGTGAAGTCGCCGTCCGCGCGTTGCACCTCGACGCAGGTGGCGTGGCGGCCGGCGACGGTGGTGTCGGTCTGCTTGATGGCGGCCTGCGGGTCGAGCGCCGCGGCGGTCAGCAGCCCCACCACCACCGGTGGAGTGGCCAGGCCCTGCCGGTTGGCCTCGGTGAAGAGCGCCACGGTGGGCTTGCCGGCGGGTGTGGGCGGTACGACGAGCGTGCACTCCGTACGAGCGCCGGTGGCCGTGCACCGGGTGATCGCCTCCGGGGTGACGGTCAGCCGCCCGCCCGGGTAGGTGTACGACGAGCGGGCCGGACCCTGGGCCTGCACGATCGCGGCGGTCTGGCCACCGGGGAGCTGGTAGTCGGCCGAGTAGGTCAGCTCCAACGCCCGGTCGAGGCGGGCGGCGAGGTCGTTGACGAGGTCGGAGCGTTCCATGGCCACTCCGGCGTCCTCGAATGTCTGACAGCCGGTGACCGTGAGCGACGCGATGACCGACACGGCGAGCATGCGGAGGGTGGTCGAGGCGGCGGGCATGGCGACCAGCCTGGTGGATCTGGTCCGCGCAGCGCAAACTCGTTGCCGGTTGACGCCCGGAAATCCGGGAATGTCCGTCAGCCCGGGACGACTCGGGTGCGCGGGCGACGCCGTGTCCGTTCCCGTGGCCCGATACGCTGCGTTCAACACCTGCCTCAGCCGCACCGTCGCGGCCCACCCACGGACCGGATCACAACAACGAGGAGCGACTCAGTGGCAACCATCGAGGGAATCGTCGCCCGGGAGATTCTCGACTCGCGGGGCAACCCCACGGTCGAGGTCGAGGTCGGCCTGGACGACGGCACGGTGGCTCGCGCCGCGGTGCCCTCCGGCGCCTCCACCGGCGCTTTCGAGGCGATCGAGCTGCGCGACGGTGACGACGACCGCTACCAGGGCAAGGGCGTGGAGAAGGCGGTCTCCAACGTCGAAGACAAGATCGTCGACCAGATCATCGGGTACGAGGCCAGCGAGCAGCGCCTGATCGACCAGAAGATGCTCGACATCGACGGCACCGACAGCAAGTCGGAGCTGGGCGCGAACGCCATCCTCGGGGTGTCCCTCGCGGTGGCGAAGGCGGCCGCCGGCAGCGCCGAGCTGAGCCTCTTCCGCTACCTGGGCGGCCCGAACGCGCACCTGCTGCCGGTGCCGATGATGAACATCCTCAACGGTGGCGCGCACGCCGACTCCAACGTCGACATCCAGGAATTCATGATCGCGCCGATCGGCGCGCCCACGTTCCGTGAGGCGCTGCGCTCCGGCGCGGAGGTCTACCACGCGCTGAAGTCGGTGCTGAAGAAGAAGGGCCTGTCGACGGGTCTCGGCGACGAGGGTGGCTTCGCGCCGAACCTGCCGACCAACGCCGCCGCCCTGGACCTGATCGCCGAGGCGGTCGAGAAGGCCGGCTACCGGCTCGGCACCGACATCGTGTTCGCGCTCGACGTGGCGGCGACCGAGTTCTTCGACAACGGCACCTACACGTTCGAGGGTGCCGCGAAGTCCGCCGAGGAGATGAGCACCTACTACACCAAGCTCGCCGACGCGTACCCGATCGTGTCGATCGAGGACCCGCTGGCCGAGGACGACTGGAGTGGCTGGCAGACGCTGACCGCGTCGATCGGCGACCGGGTGCAGATCGTCGGTGACGACCTGTTCGTCACCAACCCGCAGCGCATCGCCCGTGGCATCGCGGAGAAGGCGGCGAACGCCGTCCTCGTCAAGGTCAACCAGATCGGTTCGCTGACCGAGACCCTGGACGCGGTGGACCTGGCCCACCGGGCCGGCTTCACGTGCATGATGAGCCACCGCTCCGGCGAGACCGAGGACACCACCATCGCCGACCTGGCGGTGGCCACCGGCTGCGGCCAGATCAAGACCGGCGCGCCGGCCCGCTCGGACCGGGTCGCCAAGTACAACCAGCTGCTCCGGATCGAGGAGGAGCTGGCGGACGCGGCGCGCTACGCCGGCGCCGGTGCGTTCCCGCGCTACCGTTCCGCCTGAGACGCTGCCGGGAAGCCCCGCTGCGGGGCTTCCCGACACCCTCTGTAACGCACGAAGCCTCGGGGGAGGGGTGTGACGATGCAGCAGCGCCGCACACCGGGTGGTCAGCGTCCCGCCCGCCGGCCGGGTCAGTCCGGCCGGCCGGGCGGCGGCCGGGCCACCCGTGGGTCGGTCCGGGAGGCCGGGGTACGCGCCGAGCCGCGGGGTGCCGCCGGTCGGGCGCCGGGCGCGGCCCGGGGCGCCGACGGCGTGCGCTCCGCGAACCGGCCGGCCGCCGCTCGGCGTACCGCCGCCGGCGGTGCGGTCAAACGGCTCGTCGCACCCCATCCCCGTCGCTTCACCGGCCGGGCCACCGTGCTGTTCGCGGTGCTGATCGCGCTCGCCCTGGCCTACACCTACCCGGTGCGGGTCTACCTGGACCAGCAGGCCGACATCGAACGGATGGAGGCCGCGCAGGCAGTGCAGGAGGAGGAGATCGCCAAGCTCGCCGCCGAGGCCGCGAAGTGGCAGGACAAGGCGTTCATCGAGACCAAGGCCCGGGAACGGTTCTTCATGGGTCGGCCGGGCGAGAAGATGATGGTGGTCCTACACGATCCGGAGGGCGCCGCCCGGGACGCCGGGAAGTCGGCCGGCCCGGCCGCCCCGGCGGGTCCAGTGACCTGGTACGACACGCTGTGGTCCAGCGTGCAGGCGGCGGACAGCCAGCAGCCGGGCAAGTGACCAACCGACCAGCACCAGGAGAGATGGGCACCGTGACAGTCGTACCACCGTCGGAGCCGGCGGCGGATTCCGTACCTCTGCCGCAGCGGGAACCGGCCACGGAGGCCGACCTGGCCGCGGTGGCCGCGCAGCTCGGCCGCCCGCCCCGGGGCACCCGGGCGGTGGCGCACCGCTGCCCGTGCGGCCTGCCGGACGTGGTGGAGACGACGCCGCGCCTCGCCGACGGCACCCCGTTCCCGACGCTGTACTACCTGACCTGCCCCCGGGCCACGGCGGCGTGCAGCCGCCTGGAGTCGGCGGGGTTGATGAAGGAGATGGCCGACCGGCTGACGACGGACCCCGAGCTGGCCGCGCACTACCGGGCGGCCCACGAGGACTACCTGGCGCGTCGGGAGGCGATTGGCGAGGTGCCGGAGATCGCCGGCATCTCGGCCGGCGGGATGCCGGGCCGGGTGAAGTGCCTGCACGTGCACCTGGGCCATGCGCTGGGCGCGGGGCCCGGCGTGAACCCGTTCGGCGACGAGACGCTGGAGCTGGTCGAGCCGTGGTGGACGGCCGGGCCGTGCGTGGACGTGCCCCCCACCGAATGAGAGCTCAGACCGAGGGGCAGATCCTGGTGCGGCCGGCCCGCACCGGTGATGTGCGGGGCATCCGACGGCTGGTCGACACGTACACCGACGACCGGCGGCTGCTGAGCAAGGCCACCGTGACCCTGTACGAGGACGTGCAGGAGTTCCGGGTGGCGGTCCGCGCCGAGGACGGCGTGGTGGTGGGCTGCGGCGCGCTGCACGTGATGTGGGAGGACCTGGCCGAGATCCGGACGGTGGCGGTGGATCCGTCCTGCCGGGGCCAGCGGATCGGTCACCGGCTGGTGGGTGAGCTGATCGACGCGGCCCGCGAGGTGGGCGTGGCGCGGATCTTCGTGCTCACCTTCGAGACGCGGTTCTTCCACTCGTTCGGCTTCCGCGAGATCGACGGCGCTCCGGTGCCACAGCCGGTGTACGAGCAGTTGCTGCGCTCGTACGACGAGGGTGTCGCCGAGTTTTTGAACCTGGAGCGGGTCAAACCGAACACGCTGGGCAACACCCGGATGCTGCTGCGCCTGTGAGCTGAGTCCTCGCCGGGCTGTCGTAGGGTTGCGGGGTGACGACGCGTGTGGCGGCCATCGACTGCGGGACCAACTCGATCCGACTGCTGGTCGCCGACCTGCCGGAGGCGTCGGCCGGGTCGCAGGCGCCGCTGATCGACCTGACCCGGCGGATGGAGATCGTCCGGCTGGGGCAGGGCGTGGACCGGACGGGCCGGCTGGCGCCGGAGGCGATCGAACGGACCCGGGTGGCGTTGGCGTCGTACGCCGCCGACATCGAGAAACTGGGCGCCCAGCGGGTTCGGATGTGCGCCACCTCGGCCTCCCGCGACGCGGCGAACGCCGCCGACTTCACCGAGATGGTGCAGGCCACCCTCGGGGTCGCCCCCGAGGTGGTCACCGGTGACGAGGAGGCCCGGCTGTCGTTCACCGGCGCGGTGCGCGGGTTGCCGGCCGACGCGCGGGAGCCGTTCCTGGTCGTCGACATCGGTGGCGGCTCGACCGAGTTCGTGGTCGGTGACCGGGCCGGCGGGGTGCGGGCGGCGATCTCGGTGGATATCGGCTGCGTTCGGATGACCGAGCGTCACCTGGCCGGCGACCCGCCGACGCCGGAGCAGGTCGCCGCCGCGCAGGCCGACATCGCGGCGGCGGTGGACCGGGCGCTCGCGGTGGTGCCCGGCCGCGAGGCGGCCACGCTGGTCGGCCTCGCCGGCTCGGTCACGACCGTGGTCGCCATCGCGCAGGACCTTCAGGAGTACGACCCGGAGCGCATCCACCATGCCCGGGTGTCGTACGAGGCGGTGGCCCAGGTGACCGAGGACCTGCTGGGTCGCACCAGCGCGCAGCGGTTGGCGATCCCGGTGATGCACCCGGGCCGGGCCGACGTGATCGGTGCGGGCGCTCTCGTACTTCGCGTGATCATGGAGCGGGCCGGCATGCCGTCGGTGGTCGCCTCGGAGCACGACATTCTCGACGGCATCGCCTGGAGCCTCCAGTAGGGCACGCGCAGGCGTGATCGACTCACCTTCAGTGAAGGTGGGGTGTCCGGTCGCCTTGGATGGCCCGTTTTCCAGGAACGCGAGTGGATCACCCCGCGGGTGCGGGCGTGTCGCGGCGGATTTCGTTGACGCTATTTCGCATTGCACAGTAGTGTGCAGTGCGTGGACACCACACAGTTGCTGAAGGGCGTGCTCGATCTCGCCGTCCTCGCCGTGCTCCGGGAGGAGGACGGCTACGGCTACGACATCCTGCGCCGGCTCCGGGAGGCCGGGCTGGAGGAGGTCGGCGACGCCTCGGTCTACGGCACCCTGCGCCGTCTCTACGCCGCCGGCCTGCTCACCACGTACGTCGTGCCGAGCGAGTCCGGGCCGCACCGCAAGTACTACGCGCTCAACGCCGCGGGGCGTGACCAGTTGACCCGCTCCGGCAAGCTCTGGCGCTCGTTCGCCACCACCATGGACAGTCTGCTCGACGATCGGGGGATGGCGGCATGACCGTCACGGAGCAGGAAATCACCGACTACGTGGCGCGGGTCCGGGCCGTCCTGGCCGACCTGTCGCCCGTGCAGCGCGACGAGCTGACCGAGGACCTGGCCGACCACCTCGCCGAGTTCGCCGCCGAGACCGACGGCACGCTCGTGCAGCGGTTGGGCGAGCCCGAGGCGTACGCCGCCGAGTTGCGCGCCGCGGCCGGCGCGACCGGGCCGGGTGGACGCAACCTGGACCAGCGGGTCGCGTCCGCGGTGGTCCGGGCCCGTGGCCGGCTGCGCGTGCTCGACTCTCGGCTCGGCCCAATTCTGGGGTACGAGAAGGCGAGTGATTTCCTGCGGTTGCTGCGACCCGCCTGGTGGGTGTTGCGCGGCTACCTGGCGGCGATGCTGGTCACGCTCATCACCACGGGCGGCGATTTCGGCCCGCTGCCCCGGTTCGGTGGTGAGCTGCTCGCCGGCCTGATCATGCTGGTCGGGTTCGTGCTCGCCTCGATCTGGCTCGGTCGCCGCTCCGGGCAGTTGACCCGCTGGCCACGATGGGCGATGCACGCCGGCAGCCTGGTGCTGGTCGTCTTCGCGCTTGCCGCGCTGGGCGGCGCGGAGAGTCGGCGCGACGACGGCCTCTACTACGATCAGACCTCGGTCGACAGCCAGTACAGCCAGGTCCGCGATGTCTTCGTCTACGACAGCGAGGGCAAGTTGGTGGAGAACGCCCGGCTCTTCGACCAGAACGGCAACCCGATCCGTCTGGGCTACCCGGACTGCGAGGGCCGCGTCGACGAGTACGGCAACCCGCTGCTGCGCCCGTACCCGTACTGCGTCGAGCAGGCGCCGTTCGGATTCCGCGCCCCGAACGGGCGCGTCCCGACACCGACCGCCGTCCCGACACCGACCGCGACGACCGGGCCGACCGCGACGCCCGAGCCGACCGTCACACCGTCCGGCACTCCGAGCGCCGAGCCCACTCCGACCCCGACCCCGACGAGCTGAGTGTTGATGTGAACTGGATCATGCGACGGAGGCTGGGAAATAGCTGAACGGACGAGGCGAGCGGGACGGCACCGGAAATCAATGATCGTTACGGTGTCGTCTGCTCATCAACCCCTCGGAAGGATCCACCGTGTCAGACCAGGTCGCACCGCCCTCCGCGCCCGAGGCAGCGCCGTCCCAGCCGGCCGACGAGACGCCCAAGTCGGTCGACGAGACGGCCAAGGCGGCGGTCGACACGCCGCAGCCGGCGGAGCCGGAGGCGAAGAAGTCCGGTGCCAAGAAGGCGCTCGGCATCATCGGCGCGATCGTCGTGTTCCTCGTCATCGCCGGCCTGAAGTTCGGTATCGGCTCGGCGATCGGCAACTACCTGAACAAGGACGAGACGGCCGACGCCAAGGCCGGTGACTGCATCGCGGAGCTTCCCGAGATCACCGGCACCGAGGAGGAGAAGGTCGACGGGGCGAAGGTCGTCTCCTGCACCTCCACCGACGCGGCGTACAACGTGGTCGGTCGGGTGGACGGGCAGAGCGAGGCACAGGCCAAGGCCGGCACCGCGTGCGACCAGTTCCTCAAGCAGGGCGATGATGGCTACGTCTTCTACAACATCGAGCCGGGCAAGACGGGCTACGTGCTCTGCCTGACGAAGAAGGCCTGACCGGCCTTCGCGGTACCGACGGCGGCGGGGGAGACGATCCCCGCCGCCGTCGGCGTACCCGGAGTCACCGGCGGGCGAACAGGAGGTGAATGCCACTGTTTCCGCGTCTTCCCGACGGCCGCGCGGCGTGGCAGGCTACCGGCACGTAGGACCACTGGGCGACCAGCCAACGATGACTGACCGCTAGGAGGACGGCCGATGGGCGAAATGGTGCGCTACCGCAGCAACGGGGGCACGAGCGAGGGGTATCTCGCGATACCCGCCAGCGGCACGGCCAGCCCCGCCGTCATCGTCATCCAGGAGTGGTGGGGCCTGGTCCCGCACATCCGGTCGGTGGCGGACCGGTTCGCCGAGGCCGGCTTCGTCGCCCTCGCACCCGACGTCTACCACGGTGAGACCACCAGCGAGCCGGACGAGGCGCAGCGCCTGCTGCTGGCCATGCGGATGGACGAGGCGGCGAAGGACATCGCGGGCGCGGCCGACTACCTCGCCGAGCGGCCCGAGGTCACCGGCAAGGTCGGTGCGGTCGGCTTCTGCGCCGGCGGCAGCCTGGCCCTCTGGTCGGCCACCAGCTCCGAGCGGATCGTCGCCACCGCCGGCTTCTACCCGGTGCTGCCGGGGGAGTCGATGCGCCCCGACTGGGCCGACTACGCCGGCAAGGCCGCCGTCATCCACTGCTCCGAAGAGGACGGCACGTCGACCGACGAGGGTGTGCAGACCGCCCGCCGGGCCATCGAGGAGGCCGGCGGCACCTGCCAGCTCTACGACTACCCCGGCACCTCGCACGCGTTCTTCAACGACGACCGTCCCGAAGCGTTCGACCAGCGTGCCGCCGCCAGCGCCTGGGCCCGGACACTGGAACTCTTCCGGGCCAAGCTTGGCTGAGCCGCGTACCCCCGAGCAGGTGGTCGCCCGCGCAGCGCGGGCGACCGACCTGGCCGACCTCGACGCGGCCGTGAGCGACTGTTTCGCCTGCCCCCGGCTCGTTCAGTGGCGGGAGGAGGTGGCGCGCACCCGCCGGGCCGCCTTCCGCGACCAGGAGTACTGGGGTCGACCGGTGCCGGGCTTCGGCACCGCCGACGCGCGGATCGGCATCCTCGGGCTGGCACCCGCCGCGCATGGCGGAAACCGCACCGGCCGGATCTTCACCGGTGACCGCTCCGGCGACGTGCTCTTCGCCGCCCTGCACCGCGCCGGGCTCGCCAACCAGCCGACCAGCGTCGCCAGCGACGACGGCCTGACCCTGCGGGACACCCGGATCTTCGCGGCCGTCCGGTGCGCGCCGCCGGACAACAAACCCACGCCCGGCGAACGGGACACCTGCGCTCCCTGGCTGCACCGCGAGGTCACCCTGATCCGGCCCACCCTGCGCGTCGTGGTGGCGCTGGGCGCGTTCGCGTGGGCCGCGTGGTGGCCGGTGCTGACCCGGGTGTACGGGCAGCGCCCGCCCAGCCCGCGACCGGCGTTCGGCCATGGGGCACACTGGTCCGCAACGGACGCACCGGAGTTGCTCGGCTGCTACCACGTCAGCCAGCAGAACACCTTCACCGGGCGGCTGACACCTGAGATGTTGGACGACGTCTTCGGCCGGGCCAAGCAGCTGGCCGGAGTGGACTGAGACACGCGTGGGGCGGTGGCGATGACAGACGGTACGCGCCCGCCCACGCCGTACCCGGCCGCCGAGGCGGGGGTGCTGCGCCCGGCGGTCGGCCTGCTTCGGCGATGGTGGCCGGTGGGCACGATCGCCGTCCTGCTCGTCGGCGCGGCGTTGGCGTCCGCGCACTCGTCGATCGGGGCCAGCCGGATCCCGCCGGCCGCGGACAACGTTCCGTGGGTGCCCGAGTATCCGACCGCCGAGCCGCCGCCGTCGATCCCGGTGGAGCCGCGCGAGGCCGGAGAGGCCACCCAGGCGCACATCCCGCAGTGGATCGCGACGGTGGCGATGGTGCTGCTCGGCGTGGCCATCCTCGCCGCTCTCAGCTACCTCGGCTGGATCCTGCTGCGTGGCCTGCGGCGTCGCCGGGCGACCCGCGCGCTGCCCGCGCAGCGGTCCCGGCGGACGGCCGAGGGCACCGCCCGCGACGTGGTCGCCGCCCTCGACGCCGGTCTGGTGGAGCTGGACGACGCCGCCACCGATCCCCGGGTGGCGGTGATCGCCTGCTGGGTACGCCTGGAGGAGGCCGCGGCCACGGCGGGCGTACCCCGGCGTACCGGCGACACCCCCACCGACCTGGTCAGCCGGCTGCTGCGCGGTGACGCCGAGGCGGGGGTGCCGGCGATCGTCAGCACCGACGTGCTGGCCGAGTTCGCGTACGTCTACCGGGAGGCCCGGTACGCCACCCGCCCGGTCGACGAACGCACCCGCGACCAGGCCCGCGCCGCGCTGCGCCGGCTCCGCCAGGAACTGTCGACGGCGGTGGCCGGATGAGCAGCACCAGCATCGACGACCTGCTCGCCTTCGAGGAGGAGGCGGCACCGGCCGGCCCGCAGGAGCGCGGCTCCCGGGCCCGCCCGGTCCTGCGTTCACTCGCGGCGGCCGCCGCGGTGGTCGCCGTGCTGCTCGTCGGCCTCCGCGCGGTCGGGCTCCAGGTCTCGCTGCCCGTGCTGATCGCCGGGGTGCTCGCCGTGCTGGCGGTCCGCCGGGTCACCACCCTGCTCGCGCCGCCACCCCCGCCCCCGCCCGCGGGCCGGACG
>NZ_WBKR01000139.1 GCF_008868155.1 Micromonospora sp. ALFpr18c | reverse complement strand
GCCGCCGCTGGACCATGCGCTGGAAAGCACCCCTGAACGCCTTCCAGATCGCCTTCGAGGGCCGGCTCACCCCGGCCAACGACTGACCACCTCAACAACCAAGATCAGCCGTTAACTTGACACTCCCTGAAACCCCGGTGACCGGTCCCAGGGTGGAACTTCAGTGACCGCATGCGAGACTGACACGAGCGGCCTTTCTGGTAGACGACGGTTGGCGTAGAGAACCGCCATCGTCTACTAAGGAAGGCCGCGTCCGTACATCAGGGCCACTGCGCTCATCAGGAACAACGAAGATCAACTAACTTTGCTTTGGCTCTGGGGGCGCTGGGGTGCTACTCCACGTTGTGCGCGGAGCGCCGCAGGTGGACCCTCAACGAGTCCGCAGCTGTGGTCACTGCAACGAGGTGGAAGTCGTTCCTTATGAGGTCAGGGTCGACGGTGTTAAGTGCCCTGGACGGATCAGCTCGCGACACAGAGATGATGACCTCGTCGACGGCGTGCAGGTGCGATCGCAGTGCTTCGGCGTACTCATGCCCGACGACGAGCACGCTACGTGCGCCGACTGCATAGGCGGCCGACAACCACCGCAGCGGGCCGACGTCAATATCGGCTTGCCCCGGCAGTGCGAAATGCTCTGCGGTGTGACCGCCGGGGATGCCCTCGTAGAGGGTCTTGTCCGCTACGACGAGATCCGCGCCACCGCGCAGATCGAGCAGAAGATGTCTCTCCGCCGCCTGTTGACGCCCGTCGTCGGGGGCGTACGCCCATGTCAGGTAGGGTCTCCGGCGCGTGGTTGCGGTCAGCCAGGGGCCAAGCACCGTGAGGGCTTCGTCGTGCAGCACGTCGGTTTCGACCTCGACGCCTGCGGCAGCGAGCGTTGCGGCACCGCCTTCGCCGCGCGAGGTTGGGTCGATGACGCCGATGATGACGCGGGAAATGCCGGCGTCGAGCAGCGCTTGGCGGCACGCCGGTGTGACACCGACATGGTTACATGGCTCAAGCGTGACGACGGCTGTCCCGCCACGAGCCGCGTCTCCAGCGGCGGTGAGGGCGTGCACTTCGGCGTGCGGCTCGCCCTTGCGGCGGTGAAACCCTGCACCCACGGTCGTTCCATCCTGGTTCAGAATGACGCATCCGACGGGCGGGTTCGGGCTCGTGGTGCCCAGCCCAAGGGCCGACAGCGTGACGGCGTGCCGCATCGCGGCCAGCTCTACCTCTGATGCCATCAGGGGGTCTCCACGAGGTCGTCGAGGAACGCGCGAACGTCGGCCAGGTGACGGTGTTCGTCTACCGCCGAGCCGATCTGGGCGAGTTCGTGCAGGATGCGCCGCGATCCAGCGCGACGGGCGACCGGCAGGGCGATACGCGCGGTGGCGGCGGCCTGGTCAGGCTGGTCGGCCGCGACATGCGCTGCGGCCTTGCTTAGCAGGGCTGAGGTGAAGTCCTGGCGATGAAGCGACGGGATCGACGGCAGCGCCGCGTCCAGCACCGCGATGGCCTCGTCGGGACGCTGCCCGAGCCGGAGACAGGTCCTGCGGTGAACTTCGATGTACCCACTCGTGCAGTAAGAGCCGTGCTCCCCTTCGGGCTTACCTGGGCCACGGTCGGCGGCCCAACGATGCGCGTCGTCGAGGAGCTGCATCGCTTCACGGTTGTCCCCAACTGCGGCGAGGGCGTGAGCATGTTGAACGCGAAGCGCCGCCCGCACCGGGCTGGGCACCTTCGTGTCGTGGACCATGGCGGCGCCGGCCCGTTCGACAGCACGATGCGGCTTCCCGGCGATGAGCCAGTGCTGGCTGCTGCGATACATCGCCCACGCGGTCATGATTGGATCAGCGATCTGATCGGTCCAGGAGAGCGCCTTCCCGGTCCAGTGATGAGCGGCCGGGGCATCGTCGAGCGACTGGTTCAACCATGCTGCGGACTCGGCGTACTGGGCAGGGCTGTTGCGTTCTCGCGGCGCGGGGCGCTGGACAGGGATTTCGTGGGGTGAGTCTTGCCCGGACCGGCCGCTGCGCCTGCTGACCCACTGCAACACCGGACGGCTGGCCACCGCCGCCGTCGGCACCGCGCTGGGCGTCATCCTGGAGCTCGCCCGGCGCGGCCGGGTGGCCGACGTGCTCGTGAACGAGACGAGGCCCCTGCTGCAGGGCGCCCGGCTGACCATGTGGGAGTTGCGGGAGGCCGGGGTGCCGTGCCGCCTGCAGGTGGACTCCGCCGCCGCCACGGCCATGGCACAGGGGCTGGTCGATTGTGTTCTGGTCGGCGCGGACCGGATCGCCGGCAACGGCGACTTCGCGAACAAGGTCGGCACGTACGCGGTCGCCCTTGCCGCGGCGGCGCACGACGTACCGATGATCGTCGTCGCACCGGAGTCCACCTGGGACACGTCCCTGCCGGATGGGCGCGGCATCGTCGTCGAGCAGCGCGAGCCGGCGGAGGTGCTGGCCGTTGCCGGGGTCGCCACCGCGCCGGCCGGATCCGCCGTACACAATCCGGGTTTTGATGTCACCCCGGCCCACCTTGTCACCGCCCTGGTCTCGCAGCGGCGCACGGTGCGCCCGGGCCGACCGGATCCCGGATCCGGAGCGATGGCCGACCGGATCGCTGCGGCGCTGGCGACGTTCCCCGACTATCCGAAGCCCGGTGTGTCGTTCCGCGACCTGGCCGGCGTCTACGCCGAGCCGGGTTTGCTGGAGGACGCGGCGCAGCATGTCGTCGACCTGCTGGGAACCGGATTCGACCGGGTGGTGGCGATCGAGTCGCGTGGTTTCGTGCTCGGCGCGGTGCTCGCCGCGAAGGCCCGGGTGCCGCTGACGCTCGCGCGCAAGGCCGGCAAACTGCCCGGCGCCGTGCACCGGGCCCGTTACACGCTCGAGTACGGCGACGACGCCCTGGAGCTGCAGCAGAATACGGTGACGCCCGGCGAACGGGTGGTGTGCGTGGACGACGTGCTGGCCACCGGCGGTACGCTCGGCGCCGCCGCGGAGCTGGTGGACGCGGCCGGTGGCACGGTCACCGGCATGGTCGTCCTGCTGGCGCTCGACGGCCTCGACGGCCGGCAGCGGTTGGAGCGGCACCGCCTGCTGACCCTCTGCGAGGTGCCGGCATGACGATCGTCGCGCCCGGCGCCAGCCCCACCGAACTCGCGGCCGAACTCGCCGCATACTCCCGGTCGTTGTACGAACTCGGCTGGATGCCCGGGACGGCCGGCAACCTGTCGGTGCGGTTCGGCGACCGGGCACTGATCACGGCGAGCGGGCGGAACAAGGGCGAGCTCACCGCCGACGACATGATCGAGATCTGGGCCGAGAGCGGCGCGCCGTCCCGTCCCGGCCAGCCCCGGCCGTCCGCCGAGACGTGCATCCATGCCGCCGTCTACCGCACGACGGACGCGGCGGCGGTCGTGCACGTGCACTCGCCCTACGCGACGGCGGTGGCGCGCCGCAACGGACTGCAGACCGGCCTGGCGATCCTGCCGCTGACCCGATTCGAGCTGCTCAAAGGGCTCGGGATCGCCGACCCGTCGGCCACCGGCGTGCCGATCTACGCGAACTGGGCCGATGTCCCGCGGATCGCCGCCGACGTCGAGGAACACCTCACCGCGTACCCGTCGGCGCCTCCCGGCCTGCTGATCACCGACCACGGCATCACCACCTGGGGCCGGGATCTGTCGCAGGCCCGTAACCGGCTGGAATGCCTGGAGTCCATCTGCCAGGTCCTGATGCTTACCGACTTCCGAGGAGTACCCCTGTGACTCTGCTGCAGATCATGCCCGTCGACGCGCCGCACGACGTCGAGCTGAGGACCACGGATCACCAGACGATCGTTGTGGCCCTGCGCGAGCACTCGGTCGAGTTGCGCCAGTGGACGCTGCGCGCGGACGTGACCGGCTGCGACAACGACGAGGCGCTGGCCCGTTACGACGACGAGGTGCGAGCCCTGATGGACGCCGAAGGGCTGCGTGTCGTCGACGCGGTCCAGCTGCACCCCGAACCCACCGCCGCGTGGCAGGAGAAGGCCGCCGCGGCGCGCAACATGTTCCTGGAGGAACACCGCCACGCCGAGGACGAGGTGCGGTTCTTGGCGGCCGGCACCGGTTGCTTCTACCTGCACCTCGGCGACAAGGTCTATGCCCTGGTCTGCGCGGCGGGGGACCTGCTGTCGGTCCCGGCCGGGACGCTGCACTGGTTCGACATGGGTGCGCGCCCGGACTTCACCGCGATCCGGTTCTTCCGGGAGGCCGACGGCTGGGTGGGTGACTTCGCTGAGGAGTCGATCGCTGCAGCGTTCCCGAAACTGGACGACCTGCTGGCCGTGTACGGCTGACGGTGCCCGACATCCGAGCCGTGGTGCTGGACATCGAGGGCACGACCGGCTCGATGTCGTACGTCCATGAAGTGCTGTTTCCCTATGCCCGAGCGCGGATCGGCGAGTGGTTCACCGCCAGCCGTGGCACCGATTCCTGGCATGCCGTCGTGGCGGGCGTGCGCACCCACCTGGGGTCGCCCGACTTGGACGAGGCCGGCGTGCGGTCCGCGTTGACCGGGTGGAGCGACCGCGACGTCAAGGCGCCACCGCTGAAGATGCTGCAGGGCCTGCTGTGGTCGAGCGGATATGCCGACGGGACCCTGCACGGGCATGTCTACGACGAGGTGCCCGGGGTGCTGGCCCAGTGGAGCCGTGCGGGCATCGCGCAGTTCATCTACTCGTCCGGTTCCGTCGCGGCTCAGCGGGACTGGTTCGCCCATACCCGGCACGGCGATCTCACCCGGCGCCTCTCCGGTTTCTTCGACCTCGAGACCGCGGGCGGGAAGAGGTCGGCCGCCTCGTACGCGGCCATCTCCGCGGCGATCGGCGTGCCGGCGGCGCAGACGTTGTTCCTCAGCGACGTCGCCGAAGAGCTGGACGCCGCGGCCGCGGCCGGTTGGCTGACCACCGGTGTCCGGCGCGACGGTGACCACCGCGGTCGCGTCGTGCCCGGGCATCACACCGTTTCTCAGCTGGACGCCGGGCTCGCCGTCCGCGCCGGCTGACCGATTCGCACCGTCGCAGAACAGGATCGACATGAGCAATGCACGCGCCGACATCGGCGTCATCGGTGGCAGTGGCTTCTACGAGCTGTTGGCCGAGGCCGAGGAGGTGTCGATCGAGACGCCCTACGGCGACCCCTCGGATCCGATCCGGATCGGCGAGCTCGGCGGCCGCCGAGTCGCCTTCCTGGCCCGGCACGGTCGCGATCACCGGTTCCCGCCGCACCGCATCAACTACCGCGCGAACATGTGGGCCCTGCGTTCTCTCGGCGTCCGGCAGATCTTCGCGCCGTGCGCGGTCGGGTCGCTGCGCACCGAGCTGCCGCCGGGCACCGTGGCCGTCCCCGATCAGCTGGTCGACCGCACCAGGTACGGGCCCAGACCTTCTACGACGAGGGCGGGGTGCACCTGTCGTTCGCGGATCCGTACTGCCCGCAGTTGCGCTCGGTCGCCCTCGGCGCCGCCGATCCCGCCGAGCCAGCTCACGACGGCGGCACGATGGTGGTGGTGGAGGGCCCTCGATTCTCCACTCGGGCCGAGTCCCAGTGGTACGTCTCCGCGGGCTGGTCGCTGATCAACATGACCGGGCACCCGGAGGCGGTGCTCGCCCGCGAACTGGCCCTCTGCTACACCCCGATCGCGCTGGTCACCGACTACGACGCCGGTATCGGCGGGCACGAGAGCGTTGACCAGGCCGAGGTGTTCCGGGTGTTCGCGAAGAACGTCGACAAGCTT
The DNA here is from genome assembly GCF_008868155.1 of Micromonospora sp. ALFpr18c. Classification (GTDB taxonomy): domain Bacteria; phylum Actinomycetota; class Actinomycetes; order Mycobacteriales; family Micromonosporaceae; genus Micromonospora. The sequence goes on along the minus strand of NZ_WBKR01000139.1, from coordinate 11,554 downwards.
CGGGACCTGATCGGCAGGGCCGTCGCACAAGCGCCCGCCGACCGTACGTGCGGGTGCGGGTCCGTTCTGGACGGCATCGACCTTCCGTTCGTCCTGCCCTGATCAGGACCCACGGGACGGCCGCGGCGGCGAGCTCGCCGCCGCGGCCGGTAGCCGGGCCGGGCCCTCAGGCACCCGGGACGGTGCTGCGGGCCAGCCAGCCGGAGCACATCGACAGATAGGAGCTCAGGTGTCCCGCAGCGAAGGCGGCGCGATCCCAATCGGTGTCCAGCACGAGCGTGTCGGCCGTGCAGACGTACGCATGGGCGGTCGTGCCGTCGTCGAGCCGCAGACGGCGCAGATCATAGAGCGGCCCCTCGAAGTCGTCGAGGATCGCCCACTCGGCCGCGGACAGCCCTGCGACGACCTGACCCTTCACCACCTGAGGCGACCCGCCGCCGGCCGCCGGGACCAGGCCGGGAAACAGCCGGTCGCGCAACGCCGCGGCACGCCAGCCGGTGGCAGCGCCCGGCGTGAGCTGCGGCACCCGGCCGAGCAGGACGGCCAGGACGCCGGGGAACGTCAAGCTGCCGTAGACGAAGAGCCGCTGCGGCGCCTGAGCCAGCCGGGGACGGTCATGCGACATGGGTCGGCCGCTCCGGCGTGTGGCCGATCCACGAGGTCGCCTGGGCATGCGCGCCGAGCTGGAAGCGGGTCCGCAGACCCACTTCCTCCATCAGGTCGGCGATCTGCCGGCGCAGGGTGCGCACCGAGACGCCCATCTCCCGGGCGATCGACTCGTCCTTGAGGCCGCCGGCCATCAGACGCAGGATGGTACGCCGGTAGATGGTGTCCAGCGGCCCGTCCGTGCCCGACCGGACCGGCGGGACCGCGACCTGCCAGTACTGCTCGAACACCTGGTGCAGGACATGGGCGACGGTGGTGCACTTGATGATGAGGGCGCTCTCGTCGTTGCGGGACGTCGGGTCGGAGACGACGGCGAGGCGCCTGTCGACGACCAGGAGCGGGAACGGGACGACGGGCGCGGTCCGGACGTCGATGCCGGCGCCGATCAGCTCGGCGAGGCGCCGGCTGCGCTGCTCGGTCTCCCCGGTGCGGTGCACGCTGCGGGTGATGACGCCGCGCTCGGCGGTGCCGCGGTACCGGCGGCCGATGCGCTCCCACTCGGCGAGAGCCGGGTTGCGTTCCGGCTCGAGGCTGACCACCTCGTCGGTGGCGCCGGCCGTGCAGTGGTCCAGGGCGATCGCGATCCGGTCGGCGCCGGTCACGATCTCGGTCTCGACCGGCACCCGGTTCGTCTGCGCGGACGCCATCGCTTCCTGCGCCACGAACGGCACGGCGGAGCTGAGGAAATCCAGTCGGCGGTGGTGCATCTCCGCGGTGGCCCGGCCGGCGTCGACGAGCCGGGAGAGCGCCGTGCCGGTGGCCACGGCCCGGGTGCCGCTCAGCGACTCCGGACAGTCCTCGAGCAGTCCGACGCTCAGCAGCGTATGGATCGCCGCCTGTACGCCGGAAGGGGAGAGTCCTGTGGTGTGCACGGCGCTGACCGGGGACCAGCCCGGGTTGTCGATGGCGTGGCGGTACAGCGCGCGAGCTTCGTCAAGTGCAGACAGCATGATGTCCATTAGCGGTTCCCTCGTTTAACCATCGCCCCGACATCGTTGGCGTGACGGCCTGAACTTCGGTTAGACCATCATAATTTGATGCGACGTTGTCAATATTTATAGATCGCAATCACAATCCGTCCTATATGTTCAGTCATGGCCGTAACGGTCGTGTCCACTTGATGTCATGCCTGTGATCTAGACCGACGCAGTGAAGTTTTGGCAGGGTGGGCAAGCCAGTCGCGACGGGGTCAGCGACCGGGACTCGATGCTGCCGCGTCACCGGCGTCCGCACATCCGGCTACCCCTTCCTTCAGGTTCACGACGGATGTCTGGGAGTGCGAGACGTGATGCTGTTGCGCGCCGACGGCGGCCTGACCGAGGTCGACTCCGCCGCGGAGGCGGTCCGGCTGGGCTGGGACCGGCTGGTCGGCCCGGACGACCTCTTCCTGGGCGCCCGCTGGCTCGAGGTGGCTGAGCGGACAGCCGGTGCGCCCATGCGTTACCTGCTGCGCGGCGGCCCAGACGGGCCGGTGGCGGCTCTCGCCACCGCCCTCGCCACCGAATCCTCGCCGTGGGTGCTGGGCCGCCCGGACACTCTGCTCGGCTTCAGCGCGGACGACGACCGGCCGGGCGCGAGAGACCTCCTGGACCGGCTCGGCACTTCCGCCGGGCCGCGGTTGCTGCCCAGCCTGGTCTGCGGAGGCCGGCACATGGGCCGCAGCCGCGTGTTGCGCGATCCCGGGCTCACCGCCGGCGAGGCCACCGGCCTGATCACCGAGCTGGTGTCGCGCGCCGAGCGGTTCGCCGCCGAGTCCGGGGCCCGCTCGGTGGCGTTCCCGTTCGTCGACGAGCCCGACGACCTGCTGCGCGAGGTCCTCAGCGCCCGTGGCTACCTCTCCCACCAGTCCGGGCGTTACAGCCGGCTGCCACTCGCCAGCGACGGCTTCGAAGGGCTGCTGGCGCGACTGTCGCCCAAACGCCGCCGCCGGGTCCTGGCCGAGCGCCGCCACGTGGCCGCCGCTGGCGTCACCGTCGGCATCGGCCCTCTCGATCCCGCGCTGATCCCACGGCTCGGCGTGCTGGAGGAGGAGCTGATGCACAAGTACGGCCTGACTTGGACGGCCGCACAGACCGAGGCCACCCTGCGCGAGATGCTCGACGTCTTCGGCGACGAACTGCAGATCTGCACCGCGGTGGGAGACGGCGAGGTGCGCGGCTTCGGCACGCTGCTGCGCCACCAAGGGCAGTGGTACGCGCGCCAAGCCGGCTTCGACTACGCCTGGCAGGGCGCCCTGCCGCTCTACTTCGAGGTGCTCTATTACCGCCCCGCCGAGCTCGCGCCGAGCCACGGCATCACCGGGATCCACTACGGCATGGGCAGTGAGGAGGCCAAGCGTTCGCGTGGCTGCCTCGCCGCCGACCAGAACGCTTTCCTGCTGCCGCTGGCGCCCGCCGGCGCCGGCGCCTGAGCCGAGGAGCACACAGATGACCGAGCGTACCGACTTCGTGCTGGTGGAGAGTGGCCGCGGCGGGTTCGGGCTGGAGCCGTTACGGATCGCCCGCGAACTGGGCTTCCGTACCGTCTTCGTGACCAACGATCTGAGCCGTTACGCCGACCCGGCCGGGGCCACTGAAGCGTTCGAGAGCTGCGCCGACGAACTCGTCATCGCGGACACCACGAGCGCCGCGGCCGTCATCGAGGCGTTGAGCAAGCATCACGAGGCCGGCCGGCTGGCTGGCGTGATGACCATCATCGACTACTACGTGACTATCGTCGCCGACGTCGCCGCCGCGTTCGGGTTGCCGGGACTGTCGCCCGAGGCGGCCCGCAATGCGCGCGACAAATTGCGTACGCGCCGGGCCTGCGAAGCCGCGGGTGTTCCCGCGCCTCGCTCGGTGCACGCGCTGACCGAGGCGGAAGCACTCGACGCGGCCACCGCCGTCGGCTATCCGTGCGTGGTCAAGCCGATGACCGAGGCGGCCAGCATCGGCGTGCAGTTGTGCCGTACGCCGCAGGAGGTCCGTGCCCACTTCGCCGTGCTGACCGCCGTCGCGACCGACTTCCGCGGGCTCGCCAAGCCGGCCGGCGTGCTCGTCGAGGAATACCTGATCGGGTACGAGCTCAGCGTCGAGTCGGTGACCGTGGACGGCCAGCGGCACGTCATCGGCGTCACCGACAAGGGCCTCGACCGGCACCCGTGGTTCGCCGAGATCGGCGAGACGTTCCCGTCGTCGCTGCCGCAGGAAGTCCAGGACGAGTGCGTACGGGTGGCGCTCGCCGCGCTGGACGCGATCGGCCACGACTTCGGCGCGACCCACGTGGAACTCAAGATGACCGCCGGCGGCCCCAAGCTGATCGAGATCAACGCCCGGCTGGGTGGCGCACAGATCGGCCGGGTGATCCGCGAGAGCACGGGCCTCGACCTGCCCCGCGAGGTCCTGCGGATGCACTGCGGCGGGCGCCCGGCGCTCACCCCGAGCCGGCAGGCGGGAGCCGCCTCGCGATACCTGACGGCCTCGGCGGTGGGCGTGCTCGACGTCATCCTCGGCGCGGACCTCGCCCAGCGGGTGCCGGGCGTCGTCGAGCTGGATATCTACGCGCGGCCCGGTATGCCGGTCCGCCCGGCGCGCAGCAACGCCGATGTGCTCGGCCATCTCGTGGTGAGCGCCCCGACGTCCGCCGAGGCGGCCCGCTGGGCCGACGCCGCGGTCGGTCAGCTCAGCGTCCTCTGTCGCGACGCGCCGGACGCCGGCGCGTGACCGGTCTGCGAGCCTCGCTGCCCCGCGGGCCCGGGCTGCCGTGGTTCTCTGCGGCCGGCCTCATCAACGCGCTGGGCAACGGTTTCTACTACCCGTTCATGCTGTTGTTCTTCCGCGATCTGCTGGACGTCTCCCTCGCCCGGATCGGCGTCGGCCTCACCGTGGCGGCGTTGGCCACCCTGCCGTTGCTGCCGGCCGTGGGACGAGCGGCCGACCGGTTCGGGCCCCGGCCGGTGCTGATCGCCGCCGCGGTTCTGCGCGGGCTGGCCTACCTCGGCTACCTGACCACCCGCAACTTCGTGGTCTTCATGCTGCTCAGCGCGCTGATCGCGCTCTGCAACCGGGCCGAGCAGGCCAGCGTTCCGGTGCTGGCCACCGCGCTGGCCCCGGAGGGTGAGCGCAGCCGCTGGCTGGCGCTCTCCCGGGTGCTGTTCAACGCGGGGTTCGGCGCCGGCGCGCTGCTCGCCGGTCTCGCCCTCACCACGCTCGACGGCCGGTACGCGCTGCTCGGGCTGATCAACGCGGTCAGCTTCCTCGCCGCGGCGGCCTGCTACCTGCCGCTGCGAGCGGCGAAGGGCGAGGCGGCCCCGGCCACCCCGGTGGCGCGGACCCAGCCGTGGCGCGATCGGGCGTTCGGGTCCGTGGTGGCGGCCGGCGCCGTGCTCTGGGTGCTCGCGCTCGGCGTCGAGGTGGCGCTGCCCGTGGTGCTGATCGAGGATCTGGCGCTGCCGTCGTGGACGGTCAGTGTGCTGTTCACCGTCAACACCGCGCTGCTGACGCTGCTGCAACTGCCGGTGGCGCATCGGGTCGAGAACCGTCCGCCACGCGTGGTGGCCGCGATCGGCGCCCTGCTGCACGGCGGCCTGATGATCGCGTTGCTCAGCGCCGGCGCCCTGTCCACCTCGGCCGTGGTGGCCGCGCTGATCGCCGGCATGGTGGTCTACACGATCGGCGAAATGCTCTCCTCCCAGGCGGTGATGGTCCTGCTCACCGCTCTCGCGCCGGAGGGCGAGCGGGGCTCGTACCTCGCCTTCAACCAGATCTTCATCGGTGCGGCGGGCGCGCTCGCCCCGGCCGGCGCGGCGATCCTGCTCGACACGGACCCGGCCCTGCTGTGGTGGCTGCTGCTCGTGTTCGGCGCCGTCGCCGCCGTCCTCATTGTGACCACCCGACGGACGGGTGCCGCCCATCGACGCGAGGCGACCGTCCCCACCCCGTGACGGGGCCAGAACTTCACCGAACAGAAAGGCAGGACCGTGAGCGCAGGCATCATCGCTACCAGACCCGCCACCGGAACGGCGTACGACCGGATCGACGGGGCACTGAGGGCCTTCGGCGAATACCGGGCCTTCTGCCGGGGCGGCGTGGACCGCGCCGCGTACTGCCGGTGGCTCAACTCCGGGGTGGTCAGCGCCGACGAACTCGGGCTGACCGTCGACCAGCTCAACCTCTCCAGCCGGTTCCCGGTGGACGAGCGGGCCTACGTCGAGCGGAGCCTCAGCACACTCCGCGATCTCGGGGTCATCGACGCGACGCGTTACCCGGAGGAGGAGTACACCGCACTTCGCCGCCGGGTGGAGGAGACCTTCTTCCACGGCGACCGGATGACCTACATCTTCCCCGAGGAGGCGCGGCTGCTGTTCGCGCTCGCGCACCTGATCGCGCCGCGCCACACCGTCTTCCCCGGCTCGTACTACGGCTACTGGGCGGTGTGGGCGATGCCGGGCATCCGGGCCGCCGGGGGCCGGGCCACCCTGATCGACATCGACGTCGCGGCGATGGACCTCGCCCGGCGCAACCTGGAAGCGCTGGATATGGCCGGCGACATCGACTTCCTGGCCACTGACGCCATCGCGGCCGGCGCCCGGTTGCCCGAGGTGGACCTGTGTGTGCTGGATGCCGAAGGCCCGCTCACCGGGGTTCCCGAGTACATGATCGACAAGGCGATCTATTACCCGATCATGGAGGCGACCACGCCGGCGATCCGGCCCGGCGGTGTGCTCGTCGCGCACAACATGCTGCTCGAGAACCTCACCGGGAACAGCTACTTCACCGGCCGCGTCGCAAACAACCGCCGGCAGTACACCAAGTTTCAGCGGCACCTCGACGAGCACTACGACGTCCAGCGGACGTTCGCCACGACCGAGGGCCTCGGAGTCTACCGCCGCCGGATCACCGCGCCGGCCGGGACGAACTGATGTGCGGCGTCGTCGGTCTGTTCGTGGGCTGCTCCGCGGTCGTCACCTGCCCGAGGGACTCGCTGCTGCGCACCGACACCGCTTCGCAGCCGCTCGAGGAGGGCGAAGGGGAGGCCGGCGCGCAGGCGTACCGCAGCCCGTTCACCACCTGGTTCGAGCGTTCAGCGGTGCGGCGTACTCCACGCCGGATCCTGGACGACGTCGGTCCCGGTGAGCTGTTCCCCGCTGAACTGGTGCCGATCGCTGGCCACCCGCTGGTCCGGGAACTGCCGCCGGGCGAGTTCGCCCAGGTGCTCACCCAGCACGCCTACCGCTACCTCGACTTCACGGCGAAGCTCGAGCACCTGGTCGTCAACCGCACCGCCCTCGGCATCGCGCACGGCACCATCGGCGTCCGGGTCCACGAGGACATGCGCTTCGACGCCTACAAGATCTACTGCGATGAGGCGTACCACGCGCTGTTCTGTGCGGACCTGATCCGCCAGATCGAGCGGACCACCGGCGTCCGGCCCCGCCTGGACAGGCATCCGTACCTCCTGCGCCGCCTCGCCGAGATCCGCGAGCGCGTCGGCCCGCGCCTGGCGCCGCTGGTGGAGATCATGTTCGTGATCTGCTCCGAGACGCTGATTTCGGCCACCCTCGCCGAGAGTAGCGCGGACACCCGGATCGCCCCTGCCATCCGGGAGTCCATCCGCGACCACGCCCTGGACGAGGGCCGACACCACGCCTACTTCGTGGCGTTCCTGCGGGTGATGTGGGGCCAGCTTGACCCGACGCTGCGGGAGCAGGCGGTCGCCCTCGTCCCCGAGTTGATCATGACTTTCATCCGGCCGGACCTGCCCGGGCTGCGCGACGAACTCCTCGGCTACGGCCTCACGCCGGATCAGGTCGAGCAGGTGCTCGCGGAGACTTACCCGGACCACGTCGTCTCCGCGTACGCCCGGGAGACCGCCGCCCAGACGGTCCGCTACTTCACCGAGCTCGGAGCAATGGACAGCGAGCGGATCCGCGCCGAGTTCCTGCGGCACGACCTGCTGAAGGAGGTGCTGGTGTGACCACCATCCGACCACTGACGCCCGGCGATCTGCCGGAAGTCACCCGCATCTACAACCACGCCGTACGGAACACGACGGCGACCCTGGACACCGACGAGAAGACCGTCGCCGACATGGCCGGCTGGCTGGACCATCACGACGATCGCTACCGCGCGATCGGTCTGGAGCACGACGGCCGGCTGATCGGGTACGGCTGCCTGAGCCCGTTCGCCTCCCGGGGCGGATACCGCGTCAGCGCGGAGATCTCCATCTACGTGGCGCCCGAGAGCCACGGCGCGGGCATCGGCCGGCAGCTCTGTGCCTGGCTCTCTTACCACGCCGAAGAAGCCGGGTTCACCACCGTGCTGGGCCTGACCACATCGACGAACACGGCGTCGATCCGGATGCTGGAGGCGGTCGGCTACGTCCCGGGCGGCGCACTAACCCGGATCGGCCGCAAGCACGGTGAGCTGATTGACTTGGCGATCTACCAACGCTTCTACGAGCGGAACATCGACCACTACCTGCAGGGTGGCGACGTGCCGCGGATGGGTGAAACCCGATGACGACCGCCGCCTTCGACCAGCACGTCGCCGAGCAGCCGGACGCAGTCAGCAGCGTGCTGACCGCCGTCCCCGTGCCACGGCTCGACCCCGCGCGACCGGTGCTGTTCACCGGCATCGGCAGCTCGTTGCACGCCTGCCGGGTCGCCGCCGAGTGGGTGCGCGAGCTCAGCGGCGGGCGGGTGCACACGGCTGCGCTGGACGCCCACGACCTCGCCCTCACCGGCGTGCTGGCGCCCGGCGACCAGGTGGTGGTGGTGAGCCACCGTGGCACCAAGGCGTACCCGAACGAGGTGCTGCGCCGGGCCGCCGACGTCGGCGCATACACGGTGGCGATCACCGGCGCCGGCCCGGCCGAACCGCCCGCCGACGTCGTGCTGCGCACCTGCCCGCAGGAGCGGGCCAGCACTCACACCGTCTCGTACGTCACCGCGCTCGCCGTGCTGGCATGCCTCGTCGGTGAGCTGCTCGGCGACGAGGCCGCCCCGCTCACCGAGGCGCTGCCGGGCGTCCCGGACGCGCTCCGCCGCACCCTGGAGCTGCCGATCGCCGACGCCGCGGTGGACGCGCTCGCCTCCAGCGGCCCCGACCCCGCTCTGCTGACCGGCACTGGGGTGGACGCCATGACCGCGCAGGAGGCCGCCCTCAAGATCAAGGAGGGGACCTACCGCTGGGCCGAGGGGATGCACACCGAATTCGCGCTGCACGGGACGCCGGCGGTGTTCCGTAGCAGCACGGTCGCCTACCTGATCCGGCCGGCCCGGCCCGACGGCGACCGGACCGACGCGCTGCGGCAACTCCTGACCTCGCTCGGGTCCCGCACGTTCGTCTGCGCCGCCGAGGACGACGCCGACCTGCCGTTCGCCGCGGTCCACCCGCTGCTGCGCCCGCTGGTAGCCGTCGTGCCGTTCCATCGGCTCGTGTCCCTGGCGGCCCAGCGGCTCGGCGCCAGCCCCGACCTCACGCACCTCGAGGAGGAGCCGTGGAACAGCGCGATCCGGGCGGTCAAACTGTGACCACACGCCGGCCGGGCGGGCCCCGATGACCCCGGCTCACGTCATCGCGCCGGCGGCGCGGTCGGCCGCGGCCCGAGTGACCGGCGAGTTCAACGACGCCACCGGAACACTGCGATATGCCGTACGCGACACCGAACTGCCCCCCGCGTACGCCGCATGCTGGCGCGAGCACCTGCTCAGCCGCCCGCTCTTCGCCGACCACGCGGAGCTGCACGGCGCCGCGGCGGACGTCCTAGCGTTCTTCGATCTGCTGACCGCCGTGCCCGGCCGGTTGTTCGACGGCGATCTGGGCCGTTACTGCGCGGCCCTCGGCATCGACGGCCCGCGCGGGGCGGTGCTGCGCCGCTTCGCCCACGGTGGAGCGACCCGTTACGGCCGGGCCGATCTGTACCACGACGGCGACGGTTACCGGCTGCTCGAGTTCAACGTCGCCAGCGACCTCGGCGGCGCCGACCGGGCCGAACTGCAACGCGCGTTGCTGCGCCACCCGGAATTCGGCGCGTTCGCGGCGAAGCACGACCTGGCGTTCGTGGACACCGGGGCACGGCTCGCCGCGGCGTTGCGGGCCGCCGCGGGCGCCGGGCCGGACGAGCCGGTGGCGTGTGCGCTGGTCTGCGCGGACGGGGGCCTGGCCAAGTACCGGCGTCTGGTCGAGGCGGTCCGCGAGGCGATGCCCCGGCACGGGCTGGACCTGCGGCTCGCCGAACTGTCCGACATCGCCGACCGGGATGGGCACGTCACCGTGGCCGGCCGTCCGGTCCGGGTCGTGCTGCGTTTCTTCACGGTGGACGACCTGCTCGACGACCCGGCCGCCGCGTACCGCGCCGAGTTGCTGTTCCGGGCGCACGAGGACGGGCGGGTGGCGCTGTTCACTCCGATGGACAGCTCGCTGTACTCCAACAAGGGCGCACTGGCGCTGCTGTCGGCGATGCCGCCGGGCCTCCTCGGCCCCGATGAGCAGGCCCTCGTCGACCGGCTGCTGCCGTGGTCGCGCCTGATCGCCGGTGGCGCGAACGTCGGGACGGCCACCGCCGGGCTCGTCGAATCCTGCCGCGCGCAGCGAGCCGAGTTGATCCTCAAGCCGTTGCGCGAGTGCGGTGGCACCGGCATCGTCGTCGGCTGGGAGAGCACCGACCAGGAATGGGCTCTAGCGCTCCGTGCCGCATCCGTCGACCAGGACGGCCACATCGTGCAGAGGCGGGTGCGTCCCCGCACGGAGCCGGTCGTGGATCCCGAGACCGGGGCCGTCGGCCGCTGGGTGGCCGGCTGGGGAATCTTCGTCACTCCGGACGGCTACGCGGGCACGGATGTCCGGGCGCTGCCCGCCGACGCCGGCGCGATCCTCAACTACGGCATCAACCGGCGCACCAGAGTCACCGGCGCGTTCACCGTTCCCGCCACTGCTGATCAGGCCTGAGTCATGAGCGAGGGATAGGCCCGGCCGGTTCGGCACGGGACATCGTCGTGCCGCACGGTGTGCTGGCTTGTGGCCATCGCTGGACGAACGCCGAAGGGGCCGGTCGGCGACCGGCCCCTTCGCTCGTACTCAGTGGATCACTTGGTGTTGCGGGTGCCGACAATGTCATCCGTGCTGGTCAGGCCGCATGTTCGTATTCGTGGAGCAGTCCGCCGAGCCCAGCACCCCTACAGGGCGCAGAGGCGGGCCGCGACTACATCGACCTCGCAGGTTGCCGGAGCGAGATCGACGTCGTCGGTGTGCAGGCGCAGGTTGATCACGTCGAAGCCGTCTCCGGACAGGGCGGTTCGGATGCCCTGCGCGACTCCGAGGCATGTCGTGACGACGCCGACGAAGGCAGCGCCGACGGCGGTTCCGGCGAGTTGGACGGATCCGCATGGATCGCGTAGCTGAAGGTCGGCGAGGGCGGCCGTGGCACTACGGCGTTGCTGGGGGACGTCACCCTTCCAATCCGGAACCTGGTCGCTGCGGATCTGAGCGGGAATCGGCGCAGGAGCACGGCGTTGAAGTCAGCCGGTCCGACGCCGAGTCCGGCGTCGATGGCCAGCTTCCAGCCGACTCCGGAGATGAGCCTGCGAGGGTCGAGGCTGTCGACGCCAAGCAACGCGACATGGTGGTCGTCGACCAGGACGCGGCTGGCGTGATCGAGTCGCCGGTCGAGGATGACCACGTCGTAACCGGCCCGTTCGAGGACTGCCGCGGCCAGGAAGGTCTTGCGGACCGGGTCCGGCTTCACCGGGGCGAGGACGAAAGCACCTTGAAGGGCTCTCGTCTAGACGAGTTGTTCCGAATTCCGGTCAGTGGTCGTAGGCGATCAGTGACCGGGTGACGGGTGCGCTGGTCTTGTTGTTGTGCCAGATCGCGGCGGCCATGGCGAGGAGGCGTTGGGCGACGCGTAC
>NZ_WBKR01000138.1 GCF_008868155.1 Micromonospora sp. ALFpr18c | reverse complement strand
ACAGCCCCACCACCGACCAACCAACCGCCCGGCACCGCCAGCGCGTCCGTGGCGAGCGTCGTCAGAGCCGCATCGCTGGCCAACTCCGCGGCACGATCAACCAGCTGGAAGTCGGTCGCATCCGGGGAACGCCACACCGCCGCACCACCCGTGCGGGCGCCCGCGATCAACCACCCGCCGGCGCCACCGGCGATGCGGCTGGCGCTCACCGCCTCCGGCCCGCCGTACAGCTCGAACTCCGCCGGCACCTCGGTCAGACCGCCGTCCGCGTCCTGCCGCCACGTCCGGACCCGCGGATTGCCGTGCGCGCCGCCCGCCCGCGCCCCGATGACCGCGACCCGGCCCTGGTGACAGCCGACGGCGTAGAGGATGGCCCGCTCACCGTAGTAACTGATCGGACGCAGCGGCAGCGACGCCCAGGCGCGGCCGTCCCCGCTGGCCCAGGCGGCCGGGCGGGTCGCGCCATCGGGTGCGGCCACCGCACCGACCACGTACCACCGACCCGCGCAGGCCGTCGCGTCACGCGCGACGAGCCGACCCGCGGACCCCGGCGGCACCGGCAGAACCGACGCCTCCCACCGCGGCCGGACCGGCTCCGGAGGACCCTCGTCCCGAGCGGCCCGACAGCCGCCGAGCAGCGTGGTCACCGCCCCCAACACCGCGATCACACGCCGGACCGACACGCATGTGATGCTATCGATCCGGACAACCCGACGCGGCCCCCGACGCGACGGTCAGACCGTCGGCTGCGACGTCACCTCACCGCCGGCGGTCTCCGCGAGGATCCGCTCGGCGACCTCCTTCATGGTCATCCGGTGGTCCATGGCCGTGCGCTGGATCCACTTGAACGCCTGCGGCTCGGTCATCCCGTACGTCGTCATCAGCGCGCCCTTGGCGCGCTCCACCGTCTTGCGGATCTCCAGGCGGTCGGTCAGGCTCGCGACCTCCGCCTCCAGGGCCGCGACCTCCGAGTAGCGCGACAGCGCGATCTCCACCGCCGGGACCAGGTCGCTCTTCTGGAAAGGCTTCACGAGGTACGCCATCGCGCCCGCGGCCCGCGCCCGCTCCACCAGGTCACGCTGGCTGAACGCGGTCAGGATGATCACCGGGGCGATCCGCGCGCCGGCGATCCGCTCGGCGGCGGCCAGCCCATCCATGATCGGCATCTTGATGTCGAGGATGACCAGATCCGGCTTCAGCTCCTCGGCGAGCCGGACGGCGGTCTCGCCGTCACCGGCCTCCCCCACGACCTCGTAGCCCTCCTCGACCAGCATCTCGGCGAGGTCCAGCCGGATCAGCGCCTCGTCCTCGGCGATCAGTACGCGCCTGCGCTCGGCATCCGTCGGCATCTCGGCCACCAGTCCTACCCCCACCAGTTCGAACCCGACACCCGCCCAGCCGGGTGTCACCGCCCTCAGCGTAGTAGGTAACCTATGGGAGGCCACCAGAGCATTAGGCCAAGCGTCCCCGTATTCCAACCGGCAGAGAAGCGGAGCTCAAACCTCCGACAGTGTGGGTTCGACTCCCACCGGGGGCACCAAAGGTGTCGTACGGCTGTTCCAAAATCATCATGTGCATCCACCTGAACTACGCATTCGTGCGCGGCAGCAGCACCTCGCCGGCAGTGCGGTCGCTGAGGTTGCGGGGCGTCTGAGACTTCCGTATCCGACGGTCAGGGCCTGGTGCAAGCACCAGGTCGAGCCGAGAAGGTCCGGCAGCGAACTCCGTTGCTGTCGCTGCCGGCCCGAGGTCAAGAATCAGACAGATCCGTCTGCATACCTCTACCTGCTCGGTCGCTACCTGGGCGACGGGCATCTCGTCACCTCCGCTCGGGTACCAGTGCTGCGCATCGCTTGCAGCGGTAGTTGGCCGGGCTTGATCGAGGCGTGCGACGCCAGCATGCGGCAGGTGCTCGCGGCGAAGGTCCAGCGCGTTCGTCTACGTTTCGGGGCAGGGGACCGATTCGTCGGGTCAGGGGCGGGTGATGTGGGCGCGGGTGAAGGGTCGGGCCGAGAACGCGATCATCGACCTGCTGCCCAACGGGTACGCGGCGCGGCCCGGGTTCATCCAGCCGACGTACGGGGCGGTGTCGAAAACCCGGTGGTACCGGCTCGGGTACGACCTCACGCGTCCGCTGTTCCCGGTGTTGCGGCGGCTGCTGCCGAACCAGGTCACCACGACCGACGGGATCGGTCGGGCGATGCTGCGGGTGGCCCGGGAGGGTTCGCCGACCCGGGTGCTGGGCAACCGCGAACTGCGCTGATCAGGCGATCGTGTCGAGGGCGCGGGCGAGGTCGGCGCGCAGGTCCTCGGGATCTTCGAGGCCGATCGAGAGGCGCAGCAGCGCGGCGGCGGGCTTCGCGTCGCCGTCGACCGGCCGGTGGGTGAGTGACGCGGGGTGCTGGATGAGGGTGTCCACGCCGCCGAGGGACACCGCGTGGGTGATCAGTTGACAGGCGCCGGCGACGGCGGCCGCGGCGCAGGCGCCGCCGCGTACCTCGAAGGCGAGCAGGCTGCCGGGTCCGGCCATCTGACGACCGACCAGCGCCGCCGGGTCGTGCACGGAGGGGTGGTGCACCCGGTGTACGGCGGGGTGGTCGGCGAGCCAGCCGGCGATCTTCTCGGCGGTGGCCTGCTGGGCGCGGACCCGTAGCGGCAGGGTCTGCAGGCCACGGTGCAGGAGGTAGCCGCCGAGTGGGTGCAGGATCGCGCCGGTGACGGCGCGGACCTGGCGCAGTTTCGTGGCCCAGTGGCTGTCGCAGGCGACGGCGCCGGCGAGGACGTCGCCGTGTCCGCCGATGCTCTTGGTGGCGCTGTGCAGGACGAGGGCGGCGCCGTGGCGGGCGGGTTGCTGGAGCACGGGCGTGGCGACGGTGTTGTCGACGAGCAGGGGGACGTCGCCGGCGGCGGTGGCGAGGGCGGCGATGTCGACGAGGTCGAGGGTGGGGTTGGCGGGCGTCTCGACGATGACCAGCGCGGTGTCGGGTCGCAGGGCGGCGGTGACCTGGTCGGGGTGTGCCCAGGTGACGGTGGTGCCGAGCAGCCCGGTGGCGAGGACGTGGTCGGTGCCGCCGTACAGGGGTCGGACGGCGACGACGTGTCGACGGCCGTCGCGGGTGGCGGCGAGCAGGGTGGCGGTGAGGGCGGCCATGCCGCTGGCGAAGGCGACGGCCTGGTCGGTGCCTTCGAGGTCGGCGAGGGCGGTTTCGAAGCGGGCGACGGTCGGGTTCCAGAGCCGCTGGTAGACGGCGCTGCCGTCGGCGGGGAGGGGGCCGCCGGTGGCGAGCAGCTCGTAGGAGGCGCCGCCGTCGTCGACCGAGGGCAGCGGGTTGGTGGTGGAGAAATCGATCGGTGGTACGTGTACGCCGAGGGCGCGCAGGTCGTCGCGGCCGGCGTGTACGGCTCGGGTGTCTACCGTCGTCATGCCGGTAGCGTCGAACATCCACCTGCCTGGAAGCAATGGATCGGTAGATGATTCTGCCAAGGACCCTGGCTTAGGCGTTTGATTCGGGCAAGGATGGCGGGATGCCCCCTGAGCCGAACGAAGTGCGACCGTATCCGCCCCTGGACGAGGTGGACCGCGCGATCCTGTCCGAGTTGGCCGCGGATGGCCGGCTGCCGAACAACGCCCTCGCCGAGCGGGTGGGGGTGGCGCCGTCGACGTGCCTGACCCGTACGCGGGCGCTGCGCGAGCGGGGCGCGATCCGCGGTTTCCACGCCGAGGTGGATCCGGCCGCGCTGGGTCTGCCGTTGCAGGCGTTGGTGTCGGTGCGGTTGACCGCGCACGAGCGGGCGGCGGTGGACGCGTTCCGGGCCCGGTCGGTGCGGCTGCCGGGTGTGGTGTCGGTGTTCCACGTGGCCGGCGCGGAGGACTACGTGCTGCACGTGCGAGCGGCGTCCGGTGACGCGTTGCGCGACTTCGTGCTGGATCATCTCGCGGTGGATCCGGTGGTGCAGCACACCCAGACCAGCCTGATCTTCGAGCAGGCCCGCGGGATGGGCTGAGCGGAAAGAGGAATGAACTCCCAGGCCGGGGAGTTGGCACCACGTGTGATCACCGTACCGTTGTCTGTTCTTGATCTTGCTCCGGTCGCGAAGGGCGCCACCGCCGGCGCCGCGTTGCAGGCCACCACCGAGCTGGCCCGGCGTGCCGAGGAGTTGGGCTACCACCGGTTCTGGGTGGCCGAGCACCACAACATGCCGGCGATCGCCAGTTCCGCACCCGCCGTGCTGCTGGCGCACCTGGCCGCGAACACCTCGACGATCCGCCTCGGGTCGGGTGGGGTGATGCTGCCCAACCACGCGCCGCTGGTGGTGGCCGAGCAGTTCGGCACCCTGGAGGCGCTGCACCCGGGTCGGATCGACCTGGGCATCGGTCGGGCGCCGGGCACCGACCAGGTGACGGCACTGGCGTTGCGGCGGACGATGGAGGGCCTGTCGGCGGAGGGTTTCCCGCGCGAGCTGGCCGACCTGATGAACTACTTCAGCGGGGAGAAGCCGGGGCAGATCATCGCCACCCCGGGTCGCGGCGAGCAGCCGGCCGTGTGGCTGCTCGGGTCCAGCGGTTTCAGCGCGCAGCTCGCTGGCCTGCTCGGTCTGCCGTTCTCCTTCGCGCACCACTTCAGCTCGGCGAACACGTTGCCGGCGCTGGCGCTGTACCGGCAGAACTTCCGGCCCTCGCAGTGGCTGGACGAGCCGTACGCGATGGTGGCGGTCAACGCCGTCTGCGCGGACACCGACGAACGCGCCGAGTGGCTTGCCGGCCCTGCCGCCCTGTCGTTTTTGAAGCTGCGCTCCGGCCGGCCGGAGCCGCTGTCGACGCCCGACGAGGCGGCGGCGTACCCGTACACCGAGATCGAGCGGGAGTTCGTCGTGGCGCGCCGCGACGGTCAGGCGATGGGCTCGCCGGAGACGGTGCGCCGGCAGTTGACCGACTTGCAGGAGCGCACCGGCGCGGACGAGCTGATGCTGACCACGCTGGTGTACGACGTCGAGGACCGGGTGCGCTCGTACGAGTTGATCGCCGAACAGGTGGCGGGCGGCCTGCACCGGGACGCGTGAAACACGATCTTCACGTCAGCGTCACCCCCGCGACCCGGACGGTGCCTAACGTTAGTGCCGGTGGTGGTACGGCATTCCCGGTCGGGACGGGTCGGGGATGCCGCGGTGTGGCGCACCGGGCCGGAGCTGAGCGGATTCCGCGGCTGCGGCCCGGTGCCTGCCACCCTAGGCGACCCCGGTCGGGACCGCCAGGGGTCAGATCAACGTAGGTAGATGTTCGGGGTCGGCGGGTTCGCCATTCCGGCGCCGATGAAGAACCCCGGGTGCGGCGGCTGGTTGTAGGCCGTGTTCTGCCAGGCGACGGCCACCCGGTACTGCGGATCGTGCATCAGGGTGTGGATCCGGGTGCTGGTCGGGGTGGGTGTGCTGTAGACGCGCAACGCCCGGCTGTCGGTGGTCCGCCAGATCACCTCCTCACGCCAGTCCCCCACGATGTCGCCGGAGAGCGCCGGCGTGGACTTGGTGCCGTTGTTGGACGCCACCTGACTGCCGTCGAGCAGTCGGGTGTCGCCGCCGGTGCCGTACTTGTCGATCCTCGTGGCGTCCAGCAGTTCCCGCACCGGGTCGCCGTCCCACCAGGCGAGGAAGTTGGCCGACGACGGCTTGCGGCCGACGTTCTGCCCTCGGGTGTTGGCCAGCCCGGCGACCGCCGACGACCACGACTCCGCGCCGGGGCTACCCGACCAGATGTCCGCGGACACCCCGCGGCCGTTGTCGCCCGAGGCCGCGGTGGACCAGAGGATCTGACCGGTACGGGCGTCGGCGAACCAGGAGCTGGGTTTGCTGGCGTCCTCGTCGACCTTGAACACCTCCAGGCCGGCACGGCCCGGGTCGAGGTCACCGACGTGCAGGGCGTCGCCGTGCCCGTTGCCCGTCGAGTAGAGCAGCCGACCGTTGTCGTCGATGGTCGCGGCGCCGTACACGATCTCCTGGCGGCCGTCGGCGTCGACATCGGCGACGGAGAGCTGGTGGTTGCCCTGACCGGCGGCGGCGCCGTTGCCGGAGGCGTTCGAGTCGAACATCCAGCGCTTGCGCAGCGTGCCGTCGCGGAAGTCCCAGGCCGCGATCACCGCGCGGGTGTAGTAGCCCCGGGCCATGATCAGTGACGGGCGCTGCCCGTCGAGGTACGCGGTGCCGGCGAGGAACCGGTCGACCCGGTTGCCGTACGAGTCGCCCCAGGACGAGACGGTGCCCCGTGGCGGGTCGTAGGTGACGGTGGAGGCGATCGCGCCGGTCTGGCCGTTGAACATGGTCAGGTACTCCGGGCCGGACAGCACGTAGCCGCTGGAGTTGCGGTAGTCGGCCGACGACGAGCCGATGACCTGGCCGGTGCCGGAGCGGGTGCCGTCGGCGGTCTTCATGGCCACCTCGGCGCGGCCGTCGCCGTCGTAGTCGTACACCTGGAACTGGGTGTAGTGCGCGCCGGCGCGGATGTTGCGGCCCAGGTCGATGCGCCACAACCGGGTGCCGGTGAGGGTGTACGCGTCGACGTAGACGTTGCCGGTGTAGCCGGACTGGGAGTTGTCCTTGGCGTTCGACGGATCCCACTTGAGCACGATCTCGTAGCTGCCGTCGCCGTTGAGGTCGCCGACGGAGGCGTCGTTGGCGCTGTAGGTGTAGCTCTCCCCGCTGGGGGTGCTGCCGCCGGCCGGGACCTGCAACGGCACGTCCAGGTAGCCGTTGCCGAACTGCAGGGCGGGCGCCGACGCCGCCTGCTCGGCGCCGTCCACCACGGCCCGCACGGTGTACGCCGAACCGGCCGCCGCGCCGCTGTCGAGATAATTGGTCGCCCCGGCGATCGGGCTGGAGTTGACCCTGGTCGAGCCCCGGTAGAGATTGAACGCCACCCCGGAGGTCTCGGTGCCGAGCAGCCGCCAGGAGACCAGGTTGCCGCTGCCGGAGCGGACGCTGACGAGGCCCCGGTCGAGGTTCTCCATCTGCATCCCGCTGCCGGTCGGCGGTGGTGTGGTCGGTGGCGGTGTGGTCGGCGGTGGTGTGGTCGGCGGTGGTGTGGTCGGGCCGTCGGTGGGTGGCGCGCCGGTGCAGGTGACGCCGTTGAGCGCGAAGCTGGTCGGCGCCGGATTGCTGCCGGTCCACGAGGCGTTGAAGCCGAACGCCGCGGTGCCGTTGGTCGCGATGGCGGCGTTGTAGTCGACGTTGCGCGCGGTGACCTGCGCGCCGGACTGGGTGACGGCCGCGCTCCACGCCTGCGTGACCTGCTGCCCCGCGGCGTACGACCAGGTCAGCGCCCAGCCGTTGAGTGAGTCGCCGAGGTTGGTGACGGTGACGTTGGCGCCGAAGCCGCCCTGCCACTGGTTGGTGACCTGATAGTCGACACGACAGCCGGCGGCGGCGGCCGAGGCGACGACCGCGCCGACGGTGCCGGCCACGACGGCTGCCGCCGTCGAGGCGGCGAGCACGATCAGCCGTTGTCTGGACGGGTGCATGAACTGCCTCCGGGGATCCGGTGACGACCGCTGCTGTCCAACCGGCCCTGCCCGGGAAGCACGGTGGACCCTCCCGTCGCGACGGCGACGGACGGCGGTCTGATCGGGGGTGAACGCCCTGGAACTCACGGATCCGACTCAAGCCGCATCGTAGGGCAAGCGCTTTCCGGTCCGCAACATCGACGACCGTTACTGCCTTCCCGGCGTCGACCCGCCGCCGGAGATCGGGGCGATCTGCACCGAGTACGGCATCTGGCTGCACATCGACGCCGCGTACGCCGGCTCCGCGGCCGTCTGCCCCGAATTGCGCTGGTCATACGCCGGCCTGGAGTACGCCGATTCGTACTGCGTCGACCCGCACAAGTGGCTGCCCACCGGCTTCGACTGCGACGCCTTCTGGTTGGCCGTGCGGCGGGACGGCTGTTCGCCAGCGGCACCGCCTTGCCGATCATGGAGTTGTGGTGGGCAACAAAAACCCCGTAAGTCTACAAGTCGGGCACCACAACTCCATGATCGGCGACCCACACTCCCCCCACTCCGCGATCTTGCGCTTTCTGTCCCGACACAAGGGGCATTCCTGCCCAGGTCGACATCCGAAGGCGCAAGATCGGCGCGGGTCGGCTGCTCAAGCAGGTGACCAGGTCGGGTTGGGACGGGGCAGGACCGGGGGGGTCAGCGTGGGTGTCGCGTACCCGAGATGGCCAGATCGGCCGCGCTCGCGTCGGCGGGCGCAGCATCCGTTGCGCCGGCGGGGGTGCCGGGGGAAGCGCTCGCGGCCTCGGCGGCCAGGGCACGGGCCCGGCGGGTTCTCCGCAGCGCTCGCACAGCCAGCACCAGCGCGGCCAGCCAGCCGGCGGCCAGCAGGGCGTACAGCGTCGGGCGGACCGGGCCGTCCAGCTCGGCGGACCGGATCAGGGTGCGGGCGTTGGTCAGCACGATCACGCCGCCGACCGCCGCGCCGAGCAGTTGGGCCGGCACGATGCGCACCAGCCAGGCGGCCAGCGGGGCGGCGATGAGCCCGCCGATGAGCAGCGCGGCGACGGTGGGCAGCAGGAACCCTTCGGTGCCGAGCCCGATCAGGAAGCCGACGCTGGCGGCGCCGGCGACCACGAACTCGGCGGTGTCCACCGAGCCGATCACCTTGCGCGGCTCCAGGCGGCCGGACACCAGCAGGGCCGGGGTGGCGACCGGACCCCAGCCTCCGCCGCCGGTGGCGTCGACGAAGCCGGCGACCAGGCCGAGCGGGCCGAGGAAACGGCCACGTAGCCGCCCGCCGATCCGATCGGTGCGCAGGGGGCGGGCGAAACGGACCAGCAGGTACGCCCCGAGGGTGAAGAGGATGCCGGCCATCCACGGCGCGGCCGACTCGGTGGAGATGGAGCTGAGCAGGGTGGCGCCGACGAACGCGCCGATGGCACCGGGCAGCGCGATGCGGGTCACCACCCGCCAGTCGACATTGCCGAACCGCCAGTGGGCCACCCCGGCGGCGAGCGTGGTGCCGATCTCGGCCAGGTGCACCGAGGCCGAGGCGGCGGCCGGGGCGACACCGGCGACCAGCAGCAGGGTGGACGAGGTCAGCCCATACGCCATGCCGAGCGAACCGTCGACCAGCTGCGCGACGAGCCCGACCAGAGCGAGGACCAGCAGCTTGCGCACGAGCGCCCCCTGACTTTTCGGCATCTCCTATCGACTTGGTCGACAATGCGGCACCGGACTGCCAGGGTCAAGCCCCCGATCGGTGGATGGGACGCCAGCCGCCGACCCAGGCCGAAACGCGGACGCAGGCCGAAACGCGGCGGCGAGGTGCCGGGTCAGATCCAGGCGCGCGGGTCGGCGGCCAGCTCGGTGACCCGCGCGGGCAGCGTGCCCGCAGCCACGTCGGCGACGCTGACCAACTCCAGGATCTCCCGCTCGCTGGCCCGCAGGGCGATCCAGACCTCCTGCAGCGCACGGGCCGGGCCGTGGTAGCCGAGTTGCTCCGGGCGCTGTCCGCGTACGTGGGCGAGCGGGCCGTCGATCACGCGAATCACCTCGGCGAGGGAGATCTCCTCGGCCGGGCGGGCGAGCCAGTAGCCGCCCTCCGGGCCGCGCTGGGCGTGCACGATGCCGCCCCGGCGCAGCTGCAACAGGATGCTCTCCAGGAACTTCGGCGGGATCTCCTGGGCTCGGGCGATCTGGTCGGCCGTGACCGGCCGTCCGCGCCCGGGGCCGCTGGCCGTCGCGGCGAGTTCCGCGGCCGCGCGGAGGGCGTAGTCGACCCGGGCGGAAAGGCGCATGTCGGCAAGGTTAGCCCGGTGACCATCCGGCCGTACGGGCGGCCCTCAGCCGATCATCAACGTCGCCGGTGATGTGCGTCATGATCCACCGTCGGGTGGGGCCCGAAGTGCCTCGGCCAAGCGTCCTTATGCTGGGCGGGGAGTACGACTGTCTGACCCTTTGGGCGGCCTCCAGAAACATATTGATAAACACCCGGATCAGCTCGGGGGGAAGGCAACACGATGACCGATGTCGCCACACGCATCTGGGATGGCATGACCATCCCGGTCGCCGGCACCTATCGTCTCGATCAGGCGCACAAGCGGATCGGTTTCCTGTCCCGGCACATGATGGTGAGCCCGGTGCGCGGCGAGTTCGCCGAGGCATCCGCGCAGGTCTTCGTGGCGGAGGATCCGCTGCTCTCGTCCGTGACCGCGACCATCGAGACGGCGAGCATCACCACCGGCAGCCTCGACCGGGACACGCACCTGAAGAGTGCCGACTTCCTCGATGTGGAGCGCTACCCCACCCTCGAATATCGAAGCACGGGCATCGAATGGAAGGGCAACGAGGACCCCATCTTCCAATGGGCGCGGTTGCGTAACCACCGGCTCGGCGGACGAGGCAGAAGTCACATTTCCCCGCCGCAGTCGGACTCGGCGCCGGGACGATTCGTCCTCACCGGCGAGTTGACCGTGAAGGGAATCACCCGGGCCGTCGACCTGCAGGTGAATTTCGGTGGCGCTCGTCAGGATCCGTACGGGCAGAACATCTTCGGTTTCAGCGCGACGGCCGAAATCAACCGCGAGGACTACGGTCTGCTGTGGAATGTCGTCCTGGAGAGCGGTGGGGTGCTGGTCGGCAAAACCGTGCAGATCGAGATCGCCGGCGAGGCCATCCACCAGCCCTGATGTGCGCATCCCCGCCAGGTGCGTACCTGGCGGGGACGGGGCCGAGCGGGCTCAGGCGCCGACGCGGCGCAGCAGACCCTCCTGCACGGCGCTGGCGATCTGCCGGCCGTCGGTGGTGAACATCCGGCCGGTGGCCAGCCCTCGCGCGCCGGACGCCGACGGACTCCAGCAGTCGTAGAGGAACCACTCGTCGGCGCGGAACGGCCGGTGGAACCAGAGGGCGTGGTCGAGGCTCGCGCCGACCACACCGCCCGGCCCCCACACCTCGCCGTGTACGGACAGCACCGAGTCCAGCAGGGTGAGGTCCGAGGCGTAGGTGAGGGCGCAGGCGTGCAGCAGCGGGTCGTCGGGCAGTTTGCCGTCGATGCGCATCCACACCCGCTGGTGCGGGTCGGCCGGCCGGTCACCGGGGCGGACCCAGCCGGGCTCACCGACGTAACGCACGTCGATGGGACGCGGGATCTGACCCCAGATGCCCAGCCGCTCCGGGTAGCGGGCCAACCGGTCGCTCATCGTCGGTACGTCCTGCGGGGCGGGCACGTCCGGCGGGGCCGGCGCCTGGTGGTCCAGCCCCTCCTCGGCCCGCTGGAAGGACGCCGACATGAAGAAGATCGGCTTGTCGTGCTGGAGGGCGACCGCGCGGCGCACCGAGAAGGAGCGACCGTCGCGGATGTTCTCCACCTGGTAGGCGATCGGTTCGGCCGGGTCGCCGGGGCGGACGAAGTAGCCGTGCAGGGAGTGCACGAACCGCTCCGGGTCGACCGTGCGGCCGGCGGCGACCAGGGCCTGACCGGCTACCTGGCCGCCGAACACCCGCTGCGGGCCGACCCGGGGGCTCATCCCCCGGAACGTCATCTCCCCGGTCGAGTCGAGGTCCAGTACCTCCAGCAGCTGGTCCACCGCCGCCTGGCCGACCGCGACCCGACCGTCGCTCACTGCAGTGCCCGCGCCGACGCGGCGTCGACCAGCGAGCCCAGCTGGTGGACGCGCAGCGTGTTGGTCGAGCCGGGGGTGCCGGGCGGGCTGCCCGCCACGATCACCACGTAGTCGCCCGGGTTGGCCCGGTTGAGGCCGAGCAGCGCCTGGTCGACCTGGCGGAACATGTCGTCGGTGTGCTGCACGAACGGCATCAGGAAGGTCTCCACGCCCCAGGTCAGGGCGAGCTGGTCACGCACCTCGGGGACCGGGGTGAAGGCCAGCAGCGGCAGGTCACAGTGCAGCCGGGAGAGCCGTCGGACGGTGTCGCCGGTCTGCGAGAAGGCGACCAGGGCCTTGGCGTTGATGGCCCGGGCGATCGACGAGGCGGCCACGGTGAGCGCGCCGCCGTGGGTACGCGGGTCGTGCTGCAGCCGGGGCACGCCGATCGAGCCGGACTCGGTCGTCGTCACGATCTTGGCCATGGTGCTGACCGTCAGCACCGGGTACTTGCCGACGCTGGTCTCGCCGGACAGCATCACCGCGTCCGCGCCGTCGAGCACCGCGTTGGCCACGTCGGAGGCCTCCGCCCGGGTGGGGCGGGAGTTCTCGATCATGGAGTCGAGCATCTGGGTGGCCACGATGACCGGCTTGGCGTTCTCCCGGCACAGCTGCACGGCCCGCTTCTGCACCAGCGGGACCTCGTCCAGCGGCATCTCGACACCGAGGTCACCGCGGGCGACCATCACGCCGTCGAAGGCCAGCACGATGGCCTCGAGGTGCTCCACGGCCTCCGGCTTCTCGACCTTGGCCAGCACCGGCCGGAACACGCCCTCCTCGGCCATGATCCCGTGCACGAGCTTGATGTCCTCGGCCGACCGGACGAAGGACAGGGCGACCAGGTCGACACCGAGCCCGAGGGAGAAGCGCAGATCCTCGGCGTCCTTGTCCGACATGGCGGGAACGCTGACCGCCACGTTGGGCAGCGAGACGCCCTTGTTGTTGGAGACCGGACCGCCCTCGGTGACCAGGCAGCGGATGTCGTTGCCGGTGACGTCGGTGACCTCGACGGCGACCCGGCCGTCGTCGATCAGCAGGCGGTCACCGGGCTTCACCTCCTGCGGCAGCTTGCGGTACGTGCAGGAGACCCGCTCCTTGGTGCCGACGATGTCGTCGCCGGTGATCACGACCGAGTCGCCGGTGCGCCACTCGTGCGGGCCGTCGGCGAACCGGCCAAGCCGGATCTTGGGCCCCTGCAGGTCGGCGAGGACGGCCACCGGCTTGCCGGCCGCCTCGGACGCCTCCCGGACCAGCCGGTAGACCGCCTCGTGATCGGCGTGGCTGCCGTGGCTGAAGTTGAGCCTCGCCACGTTCATACCGGCCTCGACGAGGCCCCGGATGCGCTCCGGGGACGAGGTGGCGGGGCCAAGAGTGCAGACGATCTTCGCGCGGCGTGTCACGCCCATCAGGCTAGTCTCTCCTTCGGGTCGGATTCGTGGCCGACCCCTTGCAGGCAGCGGAACAGGTGTCCAACGACGCGCGGTGCACGTCGGGCCGGCGGGCAGAACCGCACCGGGAACGTTGTGGCGACGGGCAACGGCGACCGCGCGCCCGGAATCGTACGCCTCCGCCCGCGTACACCCTCGGGGTGCTCCCGGCGGCGGCTCACCCGCGGTGCCCCGACGGGGGCAGGGTGGGCACCGCGGTGATCAGGTCGCGCGGGTCGTAGTGCCGCTTGGCCTGCCGCAGGCGCGCCCAGTTCGGGCCGTAGGCCAGCCGGACCCGGTCGGTCTCCTCCGGGGCGAGCAGGTTCGGATAGCCGCCGGGCAGGGCGAGCGGTGCGAGGGCCGCCGAGGTGTGCTCGGCCCAGTCCCGGTGCGGTCCGGCCTCCTCCCCCGGCGCCCAGACCGCGATGATCTCGGTGAGCACGTGGTCGGTACGCAGGCCGAACGCGGTGTCGGCGAGCCCGACCCGGGTGGCCGCGCCGTGGAAGTGGTGCAGGGCCACCGCGGAGTACGGCGAGCTGACCTGCCGGGCGGCGTCGACGAGTGTGTCCACGGCGCCGTCGGTGAGCCCCGGCAGCCAGCGGGTGCGCAGCAGATAGTGGTTGCCGTCGACCATCCCGCCGTCGAACATCCGCACCGCGTCCGCGTACGGCATCGGGGTGATCTGGTCGACCAGCGGCGTGCCCAGCGCCCGCAGCCGGTCCATCCACGGCTGCCCGGCGTCCAGGTCCGGGCCGCTGTAGAACGGGCAGACGAAGACCACCGGCTCGCCGGCCGGGCCGGGCAGGAAGCCGGCCATCACGGTCAGCTCGTCCGGGGCCTCGGCGAGCAGCGCGCCGTAGCCGCGCAGCACGGCCGGCGCCTCGGCCAACGCGAACATGATCATGCCGGCCAGCACGCCGGGCAGCCGGTGCGCGCGGTAGCGCAGCTCGGTGACCACGCCGAGGTTGCCCCCGCCACCGCGCAGCGCCCAGTACAGCTCGGCGTCGTGATCCGGATCGGCGGTGACCCGACGGCCGTCGGCGAGGACCACCTCGGCACCGAGCAGGTTGTCCAGGGGCAGCCCGAACCGGCCGCACAGCGGGCCGTAACCGCCGGCCAGGGTCAGCCCGGCCATGCCCACGTCCCGGACGGTGCCGGTGGGCACCACCAGGCCGTACGGGTGGGCGGCGGCCAGCAGACCGGCCGCCGTCACCCCGCCGCCGACGGTGATCGTGGCCGTGTCCGCGTCGATGTCGACAGCGCGCAGTCCGGTCAGGTCGAGCACCACACCGCCGTCGCGCAACGCCCGCCCGGCCCAGTCGTGGCCGCCGGAGCGGACCGACACCGGCAGGTGGCACCGGGCGGCGACGCGGAGCACGCCGGCGACCTCGTCGGCGTCCAGGCACTCGGCGACCAGCGCGGGCGAACGGTCCACGGCGCCGTTCCAGAGCCGGGTGGTGGTGTCGAAGGCGGGATCGCCCGGCTCGTGCAGCCGGTCACCGAGCAGGGCGCGCAGCCGGGCTGCGGCGGACGCGACGTCGGGGCTGGCGGCGGAGATCATGGCGACTCCTCGACCGGGGCCGACCAGTGGCGCCGGGTACGCCCCGGCGGCGGCCCGCGCAGGGCGCGACCGTAGCACCGGCGGGCGGCCGGACGCCGTCACCATCACGACAGCCACCGATGGACCGCCAGGTCAGCTCTGAGTCTTCACCAGCGGGAACTCCAGTGAACCGGCCGGGCAGAGGAAGGTCAGCACGTCCACCCGGTAGAGACCGGCCTGCACGGCCGGATCGGCTTCGAGGACGCTGCGGACGTCGTCGACACTGCCGGTGCGGGCCAGCCCGAAGCCGATCGGCGGGTCTGGGTTGCGGGCCGGCCCGTCCACCGAGCCGGCGACCAGGATGATGCCGCTGCGCTGCAACGCCTGCATGTGCTCGGTGTGCTCGGCCTGCAACCGTTGCACGGTCTCGGCGGGCAGGGCCCGTCCGGCCGCGCCGGGATAGATCACGATGCACTCGTACGTGTCGAGCGCGAAGTTGAGCTGCGGCACTCCCGCCATGGGTGCTCCCTCCGCCGTCGCGCCGGCACGTACCGGCCCGGCCGGTGTCGCCGGCACGAGCCCCAGCGTCGCACGCCGGTGCCGGCCGTACGGGTCGCTCGGCGCAACTGACCCCGGTCGGGTTGGCGCCGGGCATCGACGATCGATGCGGACGTCGACCCGTTGGTCCACCCGGTCGGGGTGCCGTGACCGACTACGGTGGACGATCCGGGCGGCGGGCCTTTGGGAGGTCGGGATGGGTGACGACGAGCCGGCGGCGGGCGCGCTGCCGTACGCCGAGGTGACCGACGAGGCGTACGCGGCGCGGGCCGCGGCGGGCTTCGCGGTGCGCGAGTTCGAGTTCGCGGTGCAGCTCAGCGGGCGGTGCCCCCGCTGCGACCACTCGATGACCAGCACCCTCGTCGACGGGCTGTACCGGCGGGACGCCTCGGTGGTGGCGTCGGATCCGGACTACCGCACGGTGCTCTGCGAGTGCGAGGCCGACCATCCGGCCCGGCCGCTCGGGTTGCGCGGGTGCGGCGCGCACTGGACGTTGCGGCTGGAGGTCGAGGCATGATCCGGCTGCGTCCCGGGCCGCCCGCGACCGTCGCCGACCTGCGCCGCGCCCAGCAGGTGGCGGGTCTGCTGCGCGGCGAGTTGGAGCGGGTGCGTGCGGCCGCGGTGGCCTGGCGCAACGGTCTCGGTGGGCTGCTGGTGGCGTTGGTCGGGTTCAGCCTGATCCGGGGCCGCACCGACGTCACCACCCTCGCGTCCGGCTGGGGGACGCTGGTCGGGGTGCTGCTGCTCGCCGCGCTGGCCGCCGGCGTGGGCGGGGCGTTGGCGCTGCTGCGCGCGGCGCACGGCCGGTTGACGGTGACCCCGGTGGCGGACCTCCCGCCGGCCCCGCTCGGCGACCATCTGGAGGCCCTGGCGGCGGTCCGGTTCCTGCGCACCGGGGTGTGGCTGGTGCTGCTCTGCACCGCACTGCTGGTCGCCGCCGTCGGGGTGACCTGGTACGCGCCCGGTGCCTGACCGGGGCTCGTCAGGGGCCGAGGTGGGCGTAGCCCGCCCACACGTCGGGTAGCCCGGGCAGGGCGGCGCGGAGCTGACGGACCGCCTGGTGCAGGGCCGCGGCCGCCCGGTCCGGTGCGATCCCGCCGGGCACCGCCAGGCCGTCGTACACGTCGGCGCAGAGCCGCACGGTCAACGCGTCCGAGATGGACCAGAGCGCGCCGATGACCTGCCGAAACCCGGCGAGCTGGAACGCGGTGCCGAGGGTGAGCGCCTCGTCGGGCAGGGCCGCCCCGCCGCGTACCGTCTCGCAGGCGGAGAGGACGGCCAGCGCGGCCGGGTTGCCGGCGGAGCGCCACAGGTCCCGGACGTGCAGCGCGCCCCCGGCCAGCGCGAGGCGCCCCCAGGCCGGTGCCCGCAGGTCCTGTGTGCCGTGACAGGACAGGTGGACGACCGGCTGGTCGGGCAGCGCGGCCAGCACCGCCGCCGGGGTGGCCGACGGGCCGAGCAGCGAACGGACCCGGGGCACGTGCCGGCGGACGATCTCCTCCTCCCGGCCGACGCCGGGCAGGTCGGCCAGACCCGGGGTCTGGGGCATGCCGACCACCAACGCCGAGTCGACCGGTTCGGGTCGGGGCGGTGCGCCACGGCGGGCGTGCGCCAGCGCCCGCAGCGAGGCCGTGTACGACGGCACCACCCGGTCGAGCACCCCGTCGCCGCCGTCGAGCGGGCCGGCCGCGTGCAACGGCAGCAGGGTGAGCAGCCCGGTGGGGCACCACCACAGTCGTGGCCAGCCCGCGTCGGGCTGGGCCGCTCCGGACGGGGCCGCCTCGGGCAGGGCCGCCTCGAGCACCGGTGCGGCGACGACCCGCCACAGCCAGTCCACGGTGCGGCCGACCTCGGCACGTGCCGCCGCTCGACGCCGCTGCGTCTGCGGCTCCGAGGCGTCCGGCGCCGCCGGGCCGGTGAGCACCGCGATCGCGGTCAGGAAACCTGCCGTCCGGTCGACCAGCTCGGCCAGGGTCAGCTCGGGCAGCGGCACCAACTCGACCCGACCGTCGGCGACGACAAGCGCGTCGCAGCGCCGGGCGGCCACGTTCACCAGCACCACGGGACCGCCGACGGCGGCACCGGCCAGCGCGGCGAACGGCGGCGGGCGGAGGAAGTCGGCGAACCCGGGCCGGTCGCGGATCTCGGCCAACAGGTCGCGCCGGCGGACGGCGAGGTCGTAGCGCCTCGACCTGCTCGATCAGGTTCTCCAGGGCGGACTCGGGAAGGGCGCCCGGCTGGGCGAAGACGATGACGCCGTCGCGGATCGCCATGATCGTCGGGATCGACCGGATGTCGAACTTGGCAC
>NZ_WBKR01000137.1 GCF_008868155.1 Micromonospora sp. ALFpr18c | reverse complement strand
CGCGCCGCCCGCCGCCGCGCCGTGCGCGCCAGCATCCGCCACGACACCCGCGTGGTCATGCTGCGCCGCACCAGCCCTCTCGCCGAACCCACCGACGGCGAACCCAAGTGGCACTACCGGGTGCGGTTCGTCGTCCGCGGCCACTGGCGACGCCTCATCGACCGCGACGGCCACCCGTACCGCATCTGGATCAACGCCCACATCAAAGGCCCCGACGGGGCGCCCCTGCTGCACGGCGAGAAAGTCGCCGTCCTCGCCCGCTGATCCCGCACCCGCCCGAAGGCCGCGCGACGCCTCTCCAGGCCCGCGCGGCCTTCGCCGTCCCCGCGCCACACCCGCCCGCTGCCCGCCCTGCCTTGAAGGAGTGACCCGTCATGACCATCCGCGTGCTGTCCTGGATCGCCATCGTGGTCGCCGGCGTCCTGCTGCTGTGCTCCGGGCTGGCCACCACCCTGCTCTTCAGCGGCGGCGCCGGTGCCTGCGGTATGCCCGCCAGCGTCACGGCCACCGCCTCGTCGGCGGCGCTCAGCCCCGCTCCGGACGGGATCGCTCCGATCGGTGACTGGAACGCCGAGCAGGTGGGCAACGCCGCCACCATCACCGCCGTCGGCATGCGCCTCGGCGTCCCGCCCCGCGGCTGGGTCATCGCCGTGGCCACCGCGATGCAGGAATCCTCCCTGATCAACACCCCGGGTGGGGACCGCGACTCGGTCGGCCTGTTCCAACAGCGACCCTCCCAGGGCTGGGGCACCCCCGAACAGTTGCGCGATCCCCAGTACGCGGCGACGAAGTTCTACCAGAGGCTGCAGGCCGTTGACGGCTGGCAGGCGATGCCGCTCACCGAGGCCGCCCAGGCCGTGCAGGTCAGCGCCTTCCCCGACGCCTACGCGAAATGGGAAGGACCGGCCACCCAGCTGGTCACCGCGATCGCCGACACCGCCGGCCTCCCCACCGACGGCCTGGCCGGGTGCGGGGCCACCGGCCCGTGGACGCAGCCGGTCCTCGCCCCTGTCGGGTCGGGGTTCCGTACCGGTGACCGGCCGGGCCACGACGGCGTCGACCTCAGCGCCCCGCGCGGCACCGTCATCCGCGCGGCGTCCGCCGGGACCGTCCGCACCGTCCGCTGCAACGCCGTCCACGCCGACACCGGCGCTGAATGGGGCTGCGACCGCGACGGCGACCCCGTTCTCACGCGCGGCTGCGGCTGGTACGTCGACATCGACCACGCCGGTGGGCTGCTCACCCGCTACTGCCACATGGACCAGCCGCCGCTGGTGACGGTTGGGCAGCCGGTCGCCGCTGGCCAGCCCATCGGCGTCGTCGGCTCCACCGGCCACAGCTCCGGCCCGCACCTGCACTACGAGGTGCACCAGAACGGCGATGCCAGCCCGAACGGCGCGATCGACCCGGTGCCCTTCATGGCGGCTCAGAACGCCCCGCTCGGCACAAGGCCCTAGAGGCGATGCCGGCGGATCCATGGCACCCAAGCTCGGCGGCCGTCCCGCCCGGGACGACCGCCGCAACCCCATCCACACATTTCTGAGGAGGAAAGGCACGTGAGCACACCCACGCTGATCGGCGTTGCCGCGTTCCGCGGCAGGTACACCGCCCGCTACATCCAGTTCGGCGAGAAACCGGAGATCCTGGTGCCGCTGCTGCGCCGGATCTGGACCGACACGTTCGGCCGCGACACCGACGCCATGGCCGCCGCGCTGCTGGCCCGCGACTGGTGGTCCCTTGCCATCAACCCCAAGCACCGGCGCTGGGACCGGCAGCCGCCCGTGCCCGGACTGGGCTACCCGGTCGTCACCGAGGACAACACGATCCGGCGAGGCTCGCTGCGGGAGAACCTCGACGGGTTCGTCGAGTGGCTGTATCTGCTGCACCTCGACCAGCGGCGGCTGGTGGTGTACGAGGCGACGGTCCACGGCCGCTGGCTGCGGCACAGCGCCCACCACCTCGACCCGGTCGAGGACCTGTTCGTCACCGAACCCGCCGACGACGACGGCGGCCCGGAGATAACGGTGTGCACCGTCTGCGGCGCGGTCGACGAGATCGACCACGTCGAGGTGCCGTCCATGGCCGGCTACGGCTACGACACCGCCACCAGCTGCACCCGCTGCGGCTCCTCGGTCGCCACCGATCCGATGTTCGGCGACCACGTCACCCGCAAGCCCTGGCCGCCGCAGCAGCCCGCCACCGGTGACGCGACGGGCAGCGCCAGGTGAACACCGACCACATGCCCGCGTCGGCCGCCGATGACGGCCGCCCTTCCACCGACCCCGACGACCGATCGGAGATCATCATGACCAGCTATAAGGCCGGCCAGCGTGTCGCCCTGGTCCACACCAGCGACCCGCACACCCTGCTGCGCCCCGGAGACACCGGCACCGTCCGCCGCCACGACCAGCGGCACAACGTCGTCGAGGTCACCTGGGACAGCGGCTCGACACTGTCGATGTGCCTCGACGCCGGCGACCGCATCGCACCGGTCACCACCACCCCGCCTCGCCCCGGCGGCCTGGTCGGCGAGGCCACCGGATGGGCCGCCGCACTGCAGCGGATGCGCGCCGCCGGCACCGAGGCCGGACGCACCGCCGCAGAATGGTGGGCGCAGGACACCATCGGCGCCCGCGCCGGCGGCGACACCCGTCGTGCCGCGCGCCGGATCCGGGCCGGCATTGACGACGGCGATCCCGCCGTCCTCGACGCCCTGCCCCACTTCTCCGCAGCGGGAGAGTCGGTCGACATCGCCGGGTGGGAGCTGTTCGCCGACGCCACCAGCGACACCACGGGCTGGTTCGGGCTGCGCCTCCAGCAGCGCGACGAGGCGATGGCCGTCTACCGCGACGCCTACGACACCGCCGCCACCGACCGCGTCGCTGACCTGTGTCACCTCGCGGCCAGCCCCACCGGCCGCGACGTGTCCCACTTGCACCCCGACCGGGTCCGTATCGGCGACGTCGGCGTGTTCGCAGGCGACTGGGCACGCACCACCGGCCCCGACGGCGACGACCGGATCGAGGTCGGGTTCGTCGGCACCCTGATCGACCACTGGAACGGGTGGGCGGTGTTCTCCTGCACCCGCCCGGTGGCCGAGGCGATCGTCGCCGACCAGCAGCGCCACCGCGACCAGCACCGCCAGAGCCTCCGGGACGAGGGCGTGCCGCTCGACGACCTGGACCGGCGGGTCGACGCGGAACTGGCCGACCTGTCCTTCGACGGCGACGTCATCGTCGCCGACCAGCGCGCCCTGTCCGACGACCCGGACGCCATCGACCGCATCACCCCCGACGGCGACGGCCGGTACGTGGTGATGGGCCGCAGCTGGTGCTGGGAGGCCGTCGACCCGTACGCCTGCGAACGGATCGTCGGCGACCTGCCCGACACCGACCAGGCATAGGCCGGCACCCCCAACCAGACCCCGCCGCGCCTGCCGAGGCTGAGCCGAATTCGGCGGCGGCATCCGACACACCCCACGACAGGTAAGACCAACAGGAAGGAAACCCAGTGACCATCCGTACCCAAGAGGAGATCGTCACCCGGATCTGGGCTCTGCGAGCCGACCGCGGGGACATCTTCGGCTTCCGCGAGGAGGTGCTCGTGGAGGCACTCGACCTCGACCACGTCCGCCAGGTCATCGCCCCCCGACACCCCGGCGAGTGGACCCAGCGGGTCGACCACGAGACCTACGCCCGGGACTACCTGCGATTCGCCGTCGGGAAGATCCTCGACCACCGCGGCAACTCGGCGAGCCGGTCGGTGGACAAGCTCAGCGAACTCGCCTGGCTCCTCGGCCGCGACGACATCGTGGCGGCGATGGACCACCCCGGCTACCCGATGTACGGGGCGCCCAAGGTCAAGGCGTTCGCCGACGGGTTCGGCTGGCCGTTCCTCGACGACCTCGACGGCGACGACAGGCTGGCCCTGGCCCGGATGGCCGAGGGACAGCAGTGCGACCCGCAGGGCTGCGAACGGGGCTGCGCCGACTGACCACGACCGCGCCGCCAGCATCGCTGTCGGCCCTCACGTTGCACGCGTAGTCAGCCGGCGCTCCCTCGATCCCGCACCCGCGCGCCCATTCGAATTGATCAATTGGGCTGGCGGGGGTTCCATCGTCGGCGCCGACACCGCCCGCGCGGCCTCGACACCGACCAGCACGCACCAGCGGCGACCCGACGTGTCGCCATCACCCTTCAGCACCACCAGGGGTGTGGTCGCCGACCTGCCCGGCCCGATGAGGGCCGGCGTGGTTGGCCCCGCCCGTCTCCGCTGTGCGGTACCCACCGCCCGCGCACCCGGAGACGGGTGCGCGGGCCCGACCCTTGAAATCGAGGCAACCCCATGACCACACCACACCCGCCGGCCCCGCCGGCCGGTTCACCGCAGAACGACCAGGCCTCGGCCAGCGGCGCCGGCACTCCCGCCACCGGGGCGGGCTCCGGCCGGGCCGGCTACCTCTACCGCAAGGTCGCCCTGCACCTGGCCGACCACGCCGACCAGGTTCTCAAGGTCGGTGAGATCACCCGGGCGATCGGGGCACCGTCGTCCGGGGCGGTGTTCGAGGCGCTGAAGAAGATGGCCGCCGCCGGGCACGCCACCCACCACCGCGACCCGCACCACCGCTTCCAAATCACCCAGGCCGGCATCGACGCCGCCGGCACCCTCCCACCCGCCGCACCCCGCACCCGCTCCAGCGGCAGTGCTGGTGGTGGCCGGCAGGCGCGGCCCGCGCCGGTGCCGCGACCGAACGGGACGCTGTACCACCCGCGCCGGCTCGGCAAGGGCTGGGACGTCGAGGAACTCCGGCGGCTGCGCACCCAGCAGGTGCCCGTGCTGCTGTACGGGCCGCCCGGCACCGGCAAGACCGCCATGGTCGAGGCCGCCTTCCCCGACCTGCTCACCGTCGCCGGCACCGGCGACACCGTCGTCGACGACTTCCTCGGCTCCTACAACCCGATCCCCGGCGGCGGCTACGAGTTCGTCCACGGACCCCTCGTCACCGCCATGCGCGAGGGGCGGGTGCTGCTGGTCGACGACGCCACCCTCATCCCACCCCGCGTCCTGGCAGTCCTGTACCCGGCCATGGACGGCCGCGCAGTGATCACCATCCCGGCGAACGGCAACGAGAGCGTGCAGGCCGTCGACGGGTTCTACATCGTCGCCGGCCACAACCCGGGCGTGCACGGCGCGGTCCTCACCGAGGCCCTGGCCTCCCGGTTCACCGTCCACCTGCACGTCACCACCGACTGGGACCTCGCCCGCCAACTCGGCGTCCCCAAACCGGTCGTGGCCGCAGCGATCGACCTCAACGCCGACCTCGCCGCCGGCAAGACCATGTGGGCGCCGCAGCTACGCGAACTGCTCGGCTTCGTCAAGGTCCGCGACCACCTGGGCATAACCGCCGCCCTGGCCAACCTGGCCGGCATCGCCCCCGAGGACGCCCGCGACGACGTCACCGCCGCCCTGTCCCGACACACCGGCACGCCCATCACCGCGCTCGCCCTCGGCAAGCGCTAACCGCCATTCACCTCAGATTTCTGGAAGGAGCCAAGCCGTGTCACACCCCAGCACCCACCTACAGCAGGGCGCACCGCCGACGCCGGCCGGCGCCAGCGACTGGCATGACTGGTCCGCGGCGTGGACCAAGCACGTCCCGCTGCTGGCCGGGCGTACCGACCTCACTGTCCTCGTCGCCCCCGGCGCCGCCGGGAACGCGCCCGAGTGCTTCTACCCCGACCTCAACCGGATCGAGGTCGACGCCACCTACATCGCCGAGCGCCCCGACGTCACCGACCCGGCCAAGGCACGGCACAAGCGCCTCGTGCCCACCGGCTACGGGCTGCTCGTGCACGGCGCCGCGCACGCCGCGCACAGCCGCTGGGCCACCCCGCCCGGCACCCCGCCAATCCTCGCCGCTGTCGCCGCCATGCTGGAGGAATCCCGGGCCGAAGGACGCCAACGCGCCCGCCGCCGGGGCGACCGCCGTTGGCTGCGCCACGTCGTGACAACCCTCCTGCACCCCGAGGACGCGGCCGTCGACGACGCGTGGCACGCCGGGCAACTCGCCGCGCTGCTCCTGGCCCGCGTCGACGCCCGCATCGTCACCAGCAAAGACGTCCGCCCCGTCCGGGCCGCCGTCACCGGCGTCCTCGGACGCAAACGCCTGCGGCAACTGCGGGATATCTGGCGCGAGGCCCACACCTGCGACGACACCGACGCCGACACCATGATCTGCCTGGCTCGCCGGTGGTGTCAGGTCCTCGGCATCGACCCCGACCAGCATCACTACACCCCCGTACCGGACGCCGGGCAATTCGCCGGCCGCCTCGCCGCGGCCCTCGTCGACTACCTCGCCGTCGCCACCGACGTCACCCCGGCCGAGTACGCCACGGCGCAGCTGGCCCACCGGCACAACCCACCGTCGGAGTGGGACCGCCGGGACCCGACCGAGCAGGAACACCACGCGGCCCGCGACCTCGCCAACCGGCTGCGGCAAGCCCGCACCCAACACCCCGAACCCGGCCGGCGGCCCTCCGCGATCCCACCCGGCCGGCTGCGCACCCGCCACGCCATCACCGCCGAAGCACAAATCGCCGCCGGGCAACTCCCGACCGCCGCCCCGTGGCAACAACGCGCCCAGCTGCCACCGGAGAAACCCCGTCTGCACCTGGCCGTCCTGGTCGACCTGTCCGGCTCGATGGACCGCTACACCGACGCGATGTCCTCCGCCGCGTGGATCTTCGCCAACGCGGCACGCCGCGCCGACGCGACGACCACCACCATCGGATTCGGCGACCGAACCACCGTCCTGGTACCCCCACGCACCCGCCCCACGCAGGTGCTGACCATGCGCACCGGACTCGCCACCGCCACCTTCCCGGAAGCGGTCAAGGTCGCCGACCAACTCCTCGACCTACGCCACGGCCGCACCCTGCGGATGCTCGCCGTCGTCTCCGACGGCTACCTCGACGACATCCCCGCCGGGCAACAACTCGTCACCACCCTGCACCAGGCCGGCTGTGCCGTGCTGTGGCTGCACCCCGCCGACCCGCTCGCCGACAGCGAACTGACCGGCCCCGACCAGATGTGGAGGCACACCTTCACGCACACCACCACCCTCACTGTCGCCGATCCCGTCGAGGCCGTCGCGGCGATCGCCGACGCCGCCGTCACCGCGCTCACCCAGGCCTAAGCCCAGCCGAGCCGTCCGGCGACCGACCAGTCCCACCCCCGCGCCGCGGCGCTGCAACGGCCGTGGCCGGGCAGCGCCGCGCGCGGCCACCCCAACGACGTACCCAAGCCCCGCAGAGGCGGGCTGCCGCCGGCAACCCCAAGTCTCGCGGGGCCGGCAGCGGACGGCCCCGCCGCCGGTCGGCGACTTGACCATCCCACGCCATCGAAGCGTCCATGCATCGCGTCCCCCATGACCCGGTGGGCCAGGTCCGGACGCGAGACGACGCCGCCCATCACAAGGAGCCCATCCCATGCGTTTCGGCACCGACAACGACCACCCCTTCGACGCCGACAACCGCGCCTGGCGACGTCTCGCCGACGTCACCAGCGAACACTTCAACGTGATCACCTGGACCCGCGACCCGGACGGACGGCCGGTCCTGCTCACCCTGAGCGACCTGGGAACCGGGGACATGATCACCCTCGCAGTCCTGGACTCCCTGGAGATCCGCGACCCGTACGCGCTGCTCGCCGTTCACACCGGCGGCGAACTCGCCGCCCACGGCCCCACCAGCGGCGCCGAAACAGCCCGCTCCCTCGCCCCCACGCTCGCGCTCGACAGCACCACACTCGCCGTGACCAAACCCGTGCCGCTGCACGACCCCGCAACAACAGCCCTACCCGCCACCGGCTGGGTCGACCTGCCCACCACCCTCGCCGCGGCCCTACGGCCCGCCCTCGACGACGCCCGCACCGCCATCCTCGTGCTCCTCGACCGCACCCAAGGCTGGCTCGCCGCCGTCGGCCCGTTCCCCACCCACGCCACCGCCGACACGTGGCAACCCGACGACGGACCGGGCCGCGCAGCCGACCGGCTCATCGTGCCGCTGCACCCGGTCACCCTCCAGGAGGCCCAGCCGTGACCAGCACCCGACCCCTGGCACACCCAGAGCTTTCGCCGATTGTGGCCCTCGACGTCGACGGCGTCCTCAACCCCGCCAACCCGGCCCACGCCGCAGCGCTCGGCTACCAGCCACACCGCTACGACGGGCCCGGACCCGACGGGCAGCACGTCACCGGCACCGTCTGGCTCCACCCCGACCACGGCCCATGGCTGCGGGAACTGGCCGAACACGCCCAACCGGTGTGGTGCACCAGCTGGAACCACCTCGCCGCCCAATGGATCGCCCCACGACTCGACCTGCCGACCACCTGGCCGCACGTCCCCGTCCACGCGGGCGGTGTCCGCTTCGGCCACCAGAGCAAACTCTCTGTCCTCTACCCCTGGGCCATGCGGCGGGCACTCGCCGTCCTCGACGACGAGTTCGGCGGCAAGGACCCCACCACCGCCGACCAGCGCATCCGCGACGGCGTACCCACCCTGCTCCACCCCGTCGACCCGTACGACGGGCTGCGCCGTGCCGACATCGACACGGTGCTGACCTGGCTGCGCCGGCTCTGACCAGGCCACACCGGCGCCGCCCGAGCGCCGAGGCCTTCCGCTCACTCGGATTCGTGGGGCCCGCATCGACGGATGCGGGCCCCACGCCGTTACGCCAAGGAGTTGATGATGGACAGCATGTTCGATCCCGCCGACGATCCGGGTACCGACCGGTCACCCCGACTCAGCGTCGGCGACCCGGAACTGCGCAAGACTCGCCTGCTCGCTCGCGAGTGCTCCACCTGAATCTTCAAGCCCGGCAACCCCATGCACCTCGACCCCGGCCGACTCAAGCAGATGGTCGCCGAGGCGCGGGGTGCGGCGGGATACATCATCTGCCACTCCACACTGCCCTACGCCGATAGTCCGGTCCCGCCCGCGGTCTGCCGCGGATTCGCCGACCGCTACCGCACCCGGCAACTCCAGGTCATGGACCGACTCTGGGGCTTCGTCGACGTCGAGCCACCCGACCCGGACTCCACCCGTACGCCCGAATGACCAGGAGACAGCACGTGCCAAACACCGACGACTTCCTCCAACGCCAAGAACAGATCGTCCCACAACTCCAGCCCCGCCCGACCCTCAACCCGGACAGAACATCTCAAGCCGGAACAACGCCAGGGCCGTGCCAGCTACCCCGGGTGAACCCGGTGGAGTAATGCACCTTCGGGCGATTCGTTCTTCTCGGGTTGTTGTGTGGTAACTCAATCCCATTAAAGAGTGAGCCGTCTTCTATTTCCGGGCACCTACTGTAGATCTCGGGAACCTCGCTGAATAACCCTCCATGCTGAGATCACGTCAATAGCCCTAACCCTTGACGGGGTCTGTATCTCCTCTACAAACATTTGCGGCGAACATTACGGAGAGAACCGCTTCGCCGATGCCGCAATACCTGACATTCCTGGTGAGTTACTGGCCTGGCACACGGCCGCAGGAGGTGACAAGATTGCCTGCGCCGGGCCGTTTGGTCCCGACGTGCGAAGGCTAGCCGCAGCGGCAACCGTGGCTAGCTCGACTGCCTGATGAGACCTGGCGGTGCTATCCAACCACGCCACACTCCCGGCCTTGACGACGGTGGCCGCAGCGGCTGCCAAGGCAGCCACTGCGGAGAAGCGGGAAGACTGATTGAGGCCGTCACGGTGTACGACGAGTGTACTCGCATCAGAAAGTGCCGGATCGGCCGACGACCATGTTCGAGCAGTTGTACCAGTGAAGGCGCCGTACATGGCCGCCTTCGCGAAGGCGAGCGCGAACCGCTCGTATGGACTGCCCGGCCGGGTCCACTCCTGCAGGATCTCCTCGACAGCGTAATGCCCCAATTGGAGAGCCGTAGCGCCGATGATCGCGTGCGGGTTCTGATTCCAGCGGCCGAGTCCATCAGCGAGCGTTGCCACCCCGTCGAACAGCTTTGTGCGGTCGGCGGGATCCATGATGGCATCACGAAGTGCCCCCAGCCCACGCTGCAGTGCACCGGCGCCAGATCCATGAGAGGCACTGAATCGATCCAGCACGCTCCAGCCGAACGAACCGAAATTGGCTGCTGACGCCGCCCAGGCGTAATAGCCCGCGTTTCTTGCCTCGTCCCGGACGAGTCGAAGAAGCTTGGTGTCGCTCTGGTCGCTGATCGATGCGAGGGTCTGCGCGGGTGACCCGATCTGGAAGAAGAACCGGGCTGAGTCGAGGACGCCGCGGGCCAGCGCGCCCGGAGCGATGGCCCCGCCAGCGTTCCAGTTATTCCATTGTGCCGCCGCCGGCTTGAACAACTTCATCGCGCCGTCGATCCCGGCGATCAGGCCGGCCCCCGCCAGAATTGACGCCCGCGAGGTTGGCGTAGTTCCTCGACCCACGGCGTCCGCAGTAAGTCCAGCTGAATAGAAGGCATGGATCACTGCCTCTTCATCCAGGAGTGCACGGGTCAGCAACGCCCATCGCGTCGTCCGACGGTGATCATTCTCAGTATCCTGGTACGCCTCACGCAGGGTGGCGTCTCGGTCACCGGCCTCCAGTTGCGATGGGCTGATCGGTGGCCGATCGGCGGTCACCGCCAGCCCAGTGGTGACTGTTTCGGCCGTCCCGGCGCCAATCGCTGCGGCCGGCGACGGGCCGAACACGTCGCCCGTGCGTAGCAATGATGGATCACCGGCAACCCGTGCCGACCCACCGCTCCATGTGGGAGAAGTGTCCTCGTACAGCAATCCCTCCACCTCCACTGTTCAACCCGTTCGCCGACCCCGGAGCGCTAAGCCCATCCACGACAGCCGGCCAATACCTATTAAACCTATCGGATCGATAGGTTTTTGTCAGCGCCGGTTGCCGATCAGGTGGGCGTTCATTACCGCGGGCCGGCCCGCAGACCGCGGCATCACCGACGGACCCGGTGGCTGATCGACATGCTCGGCCTCACCCGCCTGCGCCTGCGCCTGCAAGACGCAACCCACCGCGACAGGCCCGATTTCGGTGTGACCTCGTAGGACGTGGCAGTGGGTGGTGCAACGTGGGCGCAGCTGCCTGTTGATCATCTATTTGTGAGGATGATAAGATCGAAGGCGGCTGCTGCTGCCGGGGTAGCGGCTGGCCGGACGGTGCGGGCACGGGGCGAGTTGTCGGAGCGGGCGCGGTCGTGCTTCGTGCAGACGCGGACGTGGCAGCACGCGGGCCGCCAGACCGACCGCGAGGATTGAACCGCGGAAGACTCCTGGAGATCTGGCACCATCCTGTATTTCGAGCAGCACCCTGTCGGGTGCTTGCGCCGGCGGGTCCACAGGTTGCCTGGCACACCCCGCGGCACAACAGGCGGTCACGAAGCGCGAACCTACTCGGCGGCACGGCTGGTGTCGTGTCGGTTCGTGCTTACGGCGCGGGTGGCCAGTACCGGCGGACGGTGCGCTCGGATCGGCCGATTCGTGTGGCGATGTCGGCAGGGTGCAGGGCCGGGTCCTGGCGGTACCAGTAGGCCACGGCTCCAGCGGTGTCGGACGGCATCTCTGCGCTGCTTTCGCGGCCATCCGGTTGGGGCTCATGTCTCTGACCCCCGAAGGGGTCCGGTTCAATTTGTTGGGTAGCGCCCGGAGTGTCCTTGTCCCGCTCGTCGGAGTTCTCGACCGGCTCGACTGAGGAGCCGGTGGTACGGGACCTGTTGCTCTCTGGTCGGTCTATGTCGTAGTGACAGGGATCCGTGCCCCGGTCGCGTGCGGCGTTCCGCGGGGGCGCAGGTGCGACTTCCTCGGCGTCGCGCGCACCGGTCGGCGCGTGCGCCGGGCTGACGGAGCAGGTGCGGATCTGGCCAGCGATCTCGACCAGGCTGATGCTGGCCACGACGACCAGTCCGTCGACGGAGATGGGCAGCAGGTAGGAGGCGGCGGCGTCGGTTTCGCCGTAGCGGGCGGCGACGCCGACCATGTGCCAGTAGCTCACCCAGGCGGCGATGACGGCGATAACGGCGGCGGCGATCAGCCGGGCGGCGGCCAGGCCGCGGCGATCTGCGGGTACGCGGGAGATGAGTTCGACGGTCAGCAGTAGTGCCAGGGGTGGCCATGCGGCGATGACCTGGCTGATGAGGTTCGGCCGGGCGTGCAGGACGTTCGCCGCGATCGACGCGGCGACGCCGAGTGCGAGCACCGCCCGCACGGCCCACCGCAGGCGGGTCAGGTGCCGGAGGTCGGCCTCTGTTATCTCCGCGGTACGGGCGGAGGTGTGCCGGGGTAGGGGTGTGGCGGTCATGCGGCGGCTCCGTCGTCGGGCCGGGTTGCTGGCCGCAGGTCGGGTCGGTGGGCGGGACGCTGCACCTGGGCGACCAACTGGTCGGCCAGGGTGATGGTGTCGTCGCTGGGTTCGGCGTCGATCTCGCCGAGGGCGCGGGTCAGAGCGCGGCGCAGGCTGCGGATGGCGTCGAGGTGCCCGAGCGCGGCGCGGGCCCGCATCGCCTGCTGGTACAGCTCTTCGGCGTACGGGTTGTGGCCGATCGCGGCGTCCAGGACGGTGAGTTGCTCGGCGGGATTGTCGGCGAGGGCGTCGACAAGGGCGAGGTAGGCGTCGAGTGCCTGTTGCCGGACGGCTTCGCGGTAGGGCTCGATCCATTCGTAGTCGGCGCCGTCGGCCAGGTGCCCTTGGTAGGTGTCGACCGCGCGACGCAGCGCGGCGAGGCGTTCGGCCGGGTCGGTGGCCTGGTTGGCGTCGCGGATCGCGGCGCGCATGCGCCACAGGTCCACGTCGACGGCGTCGCGGTTGAGGACGTACCGCTGGTGGGGGTGGGTGAGGTAGGTGCCACGTCCTGCCGTGCGGCGCATGATGGTGCGCAGGTCTGACACGTAGGTGTAGAGCCGGCCGGGCGCCTTGTTGGCGGGGGCGTCGGGGAGCAGGTCGTCGAGGATCGCCTCGGCGGAGGCGGCCCCGTCGTGGACCGCCAGGTAGACGAGCAGTTCGAGGGATTTCTTGCGTAGTGTCGGCCCGGGCGGCACGTCGACGATGGCGGCGGCGCCGAGCACGGCGACCTGGACCCGACCGTGGCTGGTCTCCTCGCTGCTATCGGCCGCGCCGCCTGTATCCGGTTCGTCCACAGCGGGCGTGGTCGCACTGTCGCTGGGAATGCCCCTACCGAGGGCATGGGCGTCGGTGGGCGAGTCTGCCTGGGCGGCCGGGATGTTCTCCCTGTCGGCGCTGTCCGGTGTGGTTTCCGGGGCGGCGGTCACAGGTGTCGGGTTGGATGCCGGCAGGTGTTCGCCCTCGCGGAAGGCGGCGTCGGGTGACGCGGACTCGGTGCCGGGAGGGGGTTGCGTGTCGGGTGCGGCTGTGGTGGCTCGGGCGGGTTCGGTTGGGGCGGGTGCCTGCGGCTGGCCGGTGTGGGACTCGGCGAGGGTGACGAGCAGGTCGCTGGTCTCGGAGGGGGTGAGGACGGCCAGCCGGCCGATGTCGGCCGGGTGACCGCCGTGGCGGGAGCCTTCCCCCCGGGCGCGGCTGGTGGTGCCGTCCGCGGCGACGACGACGGTGTCGCCGTCGGGCCATGCGCCCAGCAGCAGGCCGTGGATGTCCAGGCGCTGGCCTTGGGCGAGGAGCGCGGCGATGCGGGTGCGCTGGTGGGAGGTGTCAGCGTCGGCCAGTAGCAGGACCGGCGGCATCGGCTCCTCGGTCGGGTCCGCCGCGCGGGCCTCGGCGACGGTGTCAACCTCGTGGGCGTCGACGATGCGGCTGCGGTGCAGGGTCTGCGCATCGAGCAGGTCGAGTGCCTCGTCCAGGCCAGCGGTGACGGTCAGCCGCGGCGTGCGGGGCAGCGCGACGGCACCGGCGCCCAGTAGCGCCGCCGTGGTCGCTGACGGCATGACCAGCCATGTGCGGTCGTCCGGTGCGTCGAGGCCCCCGGCGGCTAGGGCAGCGGCCATGAACCCGCGGGCGGCGGCCTCCGCGCCGGGACCGGTGAGTCCCAAGCCGGCGGGCGGCCAGACCACGGCGAGCGGGTGCGCCACCGACGGCACCAGCGGGCGGGGCCCGCATTCCGCGACGGATGGGGGTGTGCCGGACTCGTCCTCGTCGTCGGGTTCGACCGGGTCAGGGTTGTCGTGGTTATGCCGTTCGGAGTGCTCCACGCCGTCATCGGTCAGGTCGGTGGTCGCGGGCTGCTCGCCGTGGCGCCGAGCGGTGATGGTTCGGCGGCGGATCTGGTGGATCACGGCCGGCATGGGCGCCAAATCGGGGTCGTCGAGGCACGGGTCGGCCGAGACAGGACGGCGCGTGTAGCGGTGGCGGCGGTGTGCCCAGATGAGGGCGACGGCGGCGAGGATGGCGGTGACGAGCCCCGCGTCGAGCCAACTGCCGGTGTCGAGTGTGACCCCGCGGTCAGGTCGCGGCGTCGGCCTGTCCGGCTCGTCGCTCGCCTCGTGGTGGGTGGGCGTGGTCGAGGCGCGTGAGGTGGATGCCTGGTCGCCAGGCGTGGTGGTGCCTGTGGTCTCGCGTGCGCCTGGCGCGATGCCGTCGTCTCGGTGGTGTGGCGCCGGTGTCGGCGGCTGGACAGGCGGCGGTGGGGCGGGCGTCGACGGTGGCGCGGTGCCCCTGCCTGGCGGATCGGTGGGTGACGTCGGCGATGCGGGCGTGCTGGTGGCGTCGGCGGGTAGTCGCAGGGCCCAGCCGGGGTGGATGAGGTCCGGGTCGCGCAGGGTGCCGCCGACCTGCGGGAAGTGGGTGCCGCGGTTAAGGGTGAAAATCTCCGGCCAGCGGTTGGCGTCGCCGAGGCACCGGTGGGCGATGGCGGACAGGGTATCCCCGCGTCGCACGGTATAGACGCCGTCCGGCGTCCCGGCGTCTGGGGCGTTCGGACGCGGGACGGGTGTGCCGCTCGGCCGCGCCGAATGGTCGTCGTTGATGTCGCCGACGGTGGTGCTGGGCGGGGCGGCGTGCGCGGCGCTCGCTGCGGTGGTGACGGCGGTGGCACCCAGCAGCGCGGCGGTGATGCCCTGCACGGGACCAGGGACGTGCAGCGCCGGCACGCCGCTGAGACAACGGGCCACCGCGCTGTAGGCGCGCAGGAGGATGGTGGTGAATAGCAGCAGCCACAGGGCCGCCGCTGCGGCAACGGTAAGGGCCAGGAGGAAGTCACTGGTCATGGGTTGGGCGACCCACTGCCGGAAGACGGCCGGTGACGGCAGCGTCGGCGTCCATACGCCGGTGCCAGCAAGGACGACGGGCACGGTCGCC
The DNA here is from genome assembly GCF_008868155.1 of Micromonospora sp. ALFpr18c. Lineage (GTDB taxonomy): Bacteria > Actinomycetota > Actinomycetes > Mycobacteriales > Micromonosporaceae > Micromonospora. The sequence goes on along the minus strand of NZ_WBKR01000137.1, from coordinate 2,258 downwards.
GTACTCAGGATGGATGTGGTGATCGCGGCGGTGCGCGTCGATCGGGTTGACACCGGCCCCTCCTGCCTACGGCGGATGCTCCGTCCTGCGGTGTTCACCCGACGGCAGCGTGGCCCGGCGGCGGGTGAGGCGATTGACGGCGACGCTATGGCCGCCGGGGTGCCGGTGGGAGTCGCTGGTGGCTAACAGCACCTCACAACACCTCACACGACCTCACACGCGCAGGTCAGCGCTGTGGGCCGTAGCGGACGGTCAGCCCACGGGCTAGTCGAGGGCTACTTCCCTGGAGGGGCTTTGCGAGCCGGGGGCTGGACAGTGCCGGGATGGGTGACTGGGCGATCAGCTACCGCCGGGCGGGAGCCGCTCGGGGTCGCAGGTGACGCGGAAGACGATGACCTGATGGTCCAAGTTCTGTGCGCGCCCCCGTGGCTCGTGCGTGCGTCAGGGCGGCAGGTCGTACCGGGCGTGACCGTGCCGGATTGACTGCGCACCGCCGGGGTGGCGGCGATACTCCGGGCGACATTCATGGCCCGACAGCTGGCGACGGAGGCCGTGATCGGGCTGCGTTACCCGAATGGCGACCGAGGACTCCCCTGCTGGGGCCATCATGAAGATGGTGGGCGTTACCGGGTGCGGATGGCGGGCTGGCCTGTCGGGGTGGCTGTCGTGAGAGCCGTGTTGGTGGGGAGGATGCCCGCTGCGGCGAGGCGACGGGTGTAGTCCTCCCGCAGCTGGTCGGCCGCGTCGTGGTCGCCGAGGGTGATGAGTGCGCTGACGGCTTGGGAGTGTAGGTCGGCGTTGTACGGGTCGATGCGGATGCCGGCCTGCAGCCATGCCAGGGCCTGACGGGCGTCAGGGCTGGCGCTGGCGAGAGTCGCGTGTGCGTCGATGACGTGCCGGCGGGTGGCCTCGCGGATCGGGTCGAGCCAGGGCCAGGTCCGTCGGGCGGCGAGGTCACCGGGGTAGGCGTCGATGACGGCCTTCCAGATCGCCGCGTCGGTGGCGACGGCGGTGGTGGCGTTACGGACCGCATCGTGAAAGTGCCACAGGTCGACGGTGACGCCGGTGGGGTCGAGGCGGTACCGGTCGTCGCTGTGCTCGATGAGGGCCACCCCGGCCGTGGACCGGATGGTAACGCGCAGGTCGCTGAGGGTGGTGTAGAGGCGGCCGGTGAGAGAGCGGCGGGGCAGGCCCGGCCAGATGGCGTCGGTCAGCTGTCGGGTGTCGGCGCCGTCGGGGTGGGCGGCGAGGAACACGAGGACTTGGAGCGCGGCGCTACGCCGGATCTCCACAGGGTGGCCGTCCAGCAGCAGCGTCGGTTCGCCCAGCACGCGCAGCTGAAGGCGTCGGGCGTCGGTGCCTGAGCGGACGGGGTAGTCCTGGGCAGTGACCTCCCACTGCGGGGACCGGCCTGCCAGGGCAGGGTTGCGCGACGGGCCGGAGGCGCCAGGCTCTGGCGGTGCCGGGTCGGGGTGGGCGATGACGGTGAGCAGGTCGGTGGCCGTGACCTGGGTAAGAACGCACATCCGTGGCCCGGCAGACCCGCTGCCGTCCAGGTGGTGGGCGCGCCCGGACGGGTCGACCTGCCATGTCTGGCCGGCCGGCCACCGTCCGAGCACGGCCACCGCGGCCGAGGTGATGGCCAGACTCGCCAGGGTCTCGGCGTTGTCCGTCGCGGACGCCTCGTCGACGATGAGGGTTGGTCTGGGTGGGCGGGTGCCTTCCTGTGTATTCCGTTGTGCCGGGTCTCGTTCGCCCAGGCCACGACCGGGGTGGTTTCCGGAGAAGAACCGGGCTGCCTGTCCGAGATTGTCGATGAGGGCCAGCCCCGGCAGGCGCGGGCCCAGCGTTTCGGCGGTGGGGCCGAGCAACCCGGCCAGGACAGGTCGGGTGACGACCACGGACACGGCCGGGTGATGACGCCCAGCTAGGAGGCTGGTGACGAGCAGGCCTCGCGCCGCGTCCTGTGCCCCCAGCCCGGTGAGACCGAACCCAGCTCGGGGGATAGCCCCGCCAACGGTTGGCCGGTCGCGCGGCGACGAGCCCGTCGAGGCGGCGCCAGGTTCGCTGGGCGGTGGCGTCGAATCGGCGAGGGCGGCTTGCACTGCCGCCACTGTCGGGGGCAGCGGCGCTAGGAGCGTGGGTCAGTAACGCTTCGTTCGGGGTGGTCGGTCGTTGACCAGTCGTGGGTAGTGCGAAGACGTTTCGGCGGTTCGATCCGGATCAGATCTTGTTGTTGCCGCCGTCGTTGGACGAGT
>NZ_WBKR01000136.1 GCF_008868155.1 Micromonospora sp. ALFpr18c | reverse complement strand
CCTGGCGCTGCCCCCCGCTGCTCTTGCCGCCCACGTTCAGCAGGAAGGCGAAGAACAGCGCGATGGCGATGGTGATCAGCGGCAGGGCAAGCAGCAGTACGGCGTGGTGCTGGACCGCCTTCAGGAAGCTGCCGTCGTCGAGCAGCCTCCGGTAGTTGTCGAAGCCCACCCACTGGGGAGCGGACAGCCCCCGCCAGTTGGTCATCGAGATCTGGAACGCCTGCGCGTACGGCGCGATCACGAAGACCACGTACAGCGTGACCGGGGCGAACAGGAACCCGATCACGAATGGATACTTGCCGTGCCGCATGACCTCTACGCTCCGATCGATCAGCGCTTGAACTTGGTGACGGAGCTGTCCTTCTTGATCGCGTCGGCGCGCTTCTGGATCCGCTCCACGAAGGCGTCCGCGTTGATCCGGCCGAACATCAGCTCGTTGGTGGCGGTGCGCGCCTCCGTGTCGAGCTCCTTGTACCAGTTGTCGAAGAGCATGTTGAACACGTCCTTGCCGGCTGCCTTCAGCGCCGCTTGCGCGCTGGCCACACCCGGCGGGAACTGGAAGCCCTCGCTGCCGGCCGGCACGACCGTGGCGGCACCGACGGTCTCGGTGAAGCCCCGGGCGCCCGCCTTCGACAGCATCTGGCGCATGTACTCCAGGCCGCCACGCGGGTTCTTGCTCTTCGACGAGACGAAGTATCCCTCGCCACCGGCCGCCCGGATAGCGGTCGCCGGCAGCTTGTCCGACGCGGTCAGGCTGGGCACCGGCATGAGCTGATAGGTGAACCCCGCCGGCGTGTCCTTCTTCTGCTCGTTCTCCAGCCAGTCGCCGGACGGGTAGAAAGCGACCTTGCCCTGGTTCTGCCGCAGCTGCACGTCGGTGTGCTTGAGCCCCTCGAAGCTCTTGTCCGAGTACTTCGCGCCGATCTCGGCCCACGCCGCCGCGGCCTGCTTGACAGCGTCCTGCTTCCAGGCGCCGTCCTCCAGGTTGTCGATGTTCTTCAGGACGTCCGGGCCGCCGATCTTCGCGGCCTGGGTGAGGATCACGTTCCACTGGTAGTAGGCCGCGTTCGCCCCGGCGTAGCCGTACGGGGTGATGCCCTTGGCCTTGATCTGCTCGCAGAGCGCCTTGAACTGGTCGAAGGTCGTGGGCGCGGTCCAGCCGTTGTCCTTGAACAGCTTGCCGGAGTACCAGATGCCGTACACCGTCGAGACGTAGTACAGGACGAACGGCTTGCGCTGCCCGTCGGCGGTACTGAACATGCCCTGCTCGACCACGCCCGGGATGATGGTGTCGCGGACCTTCGTGCTCGGGTCGTCGACCGACGGCGCATCCCACAGCTCGGTGAGATCCTGCAGCTGACCGTCGTTGACGAGCGCACCGAAGTCGAGGAACTTCTCGCCCGAGTTGTTCACGAACTCCGGCGGGTTGCCGGACGCGAACCGCGGCTGGAGCACGGTGGAGACGGCCTGGGTGGACTGGTGCTTGATCTCCGCCTTGGGGAACGCCTTCTTGTAGAGCGGCTCGTGCACGTCGGTGGCGTACTTCTCGCCGTAGCCGCCGTTGAAGATGACCACCTCGATCGGGGCGTCCTCCTTGACGCCCAGCGGGTTCTTCTCGCTCTTGGTGCCGCCGGCGGCCTGTTCGTTGTCGTTGTCGCCGCCGCTGGTGGCGCAGGCGCTGAGCAGTCCGATGGCCGGAGTGGCGAGCATGCCCACGGCGGCGGCGCGACGCAGCACCGTGCGACGGTCGAGTGCGGCGGGGTGTTCGGGGGTAATCGACATCGTCGTCTCTCCTTGTGGAATGTCGGGTCAGGCGGTGCGCCGGAGACGCCCGGCGTACCGCGACTCGAGGGCGATGTTGTGCTCGTCCCCGCCGGGGACGTTGGCGGAGAGGTAGATAGGGGGCACCTCTCCGGCCTGGTGGAACCGTCGTACGACCTCCGCGGTCAGCAACTGCGCCAGCAGCGCCGTGGTGACCGAGGAGACCGCACAGACCGCGCCGCCGCCCTCGAGCGGCAGCAGTGCGTCGCCGTACGGCGCGCCGTTGTCCAGCACGACGTCGGCGAGGTCGGCGAGCCGTTGACCGGACGGGTGCCGTGGCGCCACCCGCGCGGTGTGCTCGACCGAGGTGACCGCGATCAACGGGTGACCGCGCTCGGTGACCAGCGCCGCCAGCTCGACCACCGAGCCGTTGATGCCGGATTGGGACGCCACCACGAACACGTCGCGCGGCTGGGGCGCCGCGAGCGCGTAGATCTGGTGGGCGATGGAGGGGTCGCGTTCCAGCTTGGGGTCGGCGAGCACGTCGCGCGGGGCGTCGCCGTGCACCACCAGGTCCCGGACCGAGAGCCGGTTGGTGGGGACCAGCCCACCGGCGCGGGCGACCAGTTCGGCGGCGAACGCCTCGGAGTGCCCGGCGCCGAACGCCTGGAGCACACCGCCGGCGCGCAGGCTGGTGGCGATCAGGTCGGCGGCGCGGGTGATCCCGTCGGCCTCGGAGTCGAGCAGCCGGTCGAGCACGGGGCGGACCGCGTCCGCGTACCCCTGGGCGCTGATCATGAGAGGGCTCCCTTCGCGGCCTTGTGCCCGTCGACGGCCTGCGCGGTACGCCGGAAGGCCGCGTGGGCGCGGTCGTGGGTGCGCTGGGCGACGGCGATGTAGAGCAGGTCGAGCACCACCAGCTGGGGGTGCCGGGCGGAGAGCGCGTCCGGCCGGAAGGTGGTCGCCTGGCTGGCGGTGACCAGCACGATGTCGGCCAGCTCGGCCAACGGCGAGCGGGGAAAGCCGGTGAGCGCGATCGTGGTGGCGCCGCGGCTGCCGGCCTCGGCCAGCATCTCGATCGTCTCCCGGGTCTGCCCGGTGTGTGAGATGCCGAGCGCCACGTCACCGGTGCGCAGCAGCGCCGCGCTGGCGAGCCCCTCGTGGATGTCGTTCCAGGCCCACGCGGCCACCCCGATGCGGTGCAGGCTGAACTGCATCTCCTCGCCGACCAGCGCGCTGCCGCTGGCACCGAAGATGTTGACCCGGGTGGCGCCGGCGATCGCCACGGCGGCCCGTTCCACCTCGGCGAGGTCGAGCAGGGCTGCGGTGTCGTGCATGGCCCGGGTGTCGGCGGCCATGATCTGGTCGAGCACCCGGGCGAGCGGGTCGCCCGGCTGGATCTCCCGTCCGATGTCGACGGTCCAGCCGGCCGAGCGGGCCCGGCCGGTCTCGGCGGCGATGCCCAGCCGCAGGTCGGCGTACCCCTCGAAGCCCATCGCCCGGCAGAACCGGGTGATGGTCGCCGGTGAGGTGCCGCTGCGCTCGGCCAGCTCGACGATGGTGGAGCGGGCGGCGGCCTCCGGGTCGCTGAGCACGTGCTCGGCGACCCGGCGCAGGGCGCCGGTCAGCTCGCCGAGACCGTTGCGGACGCGGGCCAGCACCCCGTCGGAGGCGGAGGTCCTTCGGTCGGTCACATCGGCGTCGACCACCGCGGTCCCCGCAGCGGTGTCCACCTCGTGATCAACCATGAGTCGCCTCACCTTTCCGAAAAGACTGTTAACTGTTAGTGGTAAAAGTTCTTACTGAACGGCCCTCCGTGTCAAGACTGTGGGCGAAGTTTTCAAACTGTTACCTGTCGCACAGCACGTCGGAGCCGCCAGAATTTGCCCTTCGCGAGCGCGCCGACCAGCATGAACAGGCCCACAGCCGCGCAGCGCAAGGAGGCCCGTGCCGATGTCCGACACCGTCGTGGTCGGTCTCGACGTCGGGGGTACGTCCACCCGGGCGACCGCCCTGACCCTCTCCGGTGAACGCCTCGGCACCGGTCGCGCCGGCGGTGGCAACCCCACCAGCCACGGCGCCGAACGGGCCGCCGCCGAACTGCTGAGCGCGCTCCGCGGCGCACTCGCCGACGTCGACCCGGCCCGGGTGGCCGCCGGCACCATCGGACTCGCCGGAGCCGCCCGACTGCTCGCCGACCCCGCCGGGCGCGCCGCCTTCGACCGGGCCTGGCACGACGCCGGCCTACGCTGCCCGTACGCCGTGCACGGCGACGCCCTCGTCGCGTACGCCTCCGGCACCGCCGCCCCCGACGGCACGATCCTCATCGCCGGCACCGGGGCGATCACCGCGCAGGTACACGACCTGCGGCTGGACCGCGTCGCCGACGGTCACGGCTGGCTGCTCGGCGACACCGGATCGGGCTTCTGGCTGGGCCGCGAGGCGGTGCGCCGACTCCTGGCCGACCTCGACGCCGGCCACACCCCGGGCACACTGGGCACGGCGATCCTCACCGAACTGGTGGGCAGCGCCGACATCGCCCCGCGCCCCCGCGACACCGTCGACGCCACCGTCCAGGCGGTCACCCGCCAACCCCCGATCGAGCTGGCCCGGCTCGCGCCGCTGGTGGTCACCGCGGCGACCGACGGCGAGCCGGTCGCCACCGCCCTGATCACCGAGGCCGCCGCCCACCTGGCCGAGAGCGTGGGCCGCATCCGCCCGACCGGCGCGCAGACACCTGTCGTCCTCGGCGGCGGCCTGCTCACCGCCGACACCCCGCTGGCCACCGCCGTCCGCGCCGAGCTCGGCCGCCGCTGGCCGGACGCACCCCTGCGCACCGCCGGCGACGGGGCCGCCGCCGCAGCCTGGCTCGCCGCCCGCGACCTGCCCGAGGTAACCGACCCGAGCGCCCTACACGCCCACCTCTTCCCCACCCCGTAACCCACCGCCCCGCACCCCGGTCCAGGCCAGGCCGGGCCGCGCCAGGCCGCGCCAGGCCGCGCCAGGTCATGATCGTGCTCGAACCAGGATGTAGTGGCCTCACGCCGCGGCAAGGGGACTACATCCAGGATCGAGCACGATCAAGGCGCTGGCCGCCGCTCCACACCCGCCTCGACGCGCCCCGGAGCGCCGGAACCGCTCCAACCCATCGCAGCAGGGCCAAGGTCCGCGCAACATCCCCGAAACTGCTGCCTCAGCACGCGCCGAGGCAGCAGTTTCACCGAAGTTGCGCGGATCTTGGGCGGGCCAGCGGCAGGCCAGCGGCAGGCCAGCGGCGGGCCGGGGTCGGGGCCAGGTCGGGCCGGAGTCGAGGCCGGGTCGGGCCGGGGTCGAAGCCGGGCAGCGGTCGGGGCCAGGTCGAGGACGGGCCAGGCCGGTCAAGGCCGGCGTGGGAGGGTTGAGGATCGGGACCGATCGAGGGTGCGGGTGTGGTGATCGGTATCAGTCAGATGGCAGGGGCGCTACTTGAGCTGGCCGGCGGTCAGGCCGGCCTGGACCTGACGCTGGAAGGCCACGTAGATCGCGAGCACCGGCAGCACCGCGATGCTCAACCCGGCGAAGAGCCGTGCGTAGTCACCGGCGTAGCCCTGGCTGACCGACAGCGCGAACAGCCCTTGGGCGAGCATCCACTTGGACTCGTCGCCCTGCAACAACACCTGCGGCAACAGGAACTGGTTCCAGTGGCTGAGGAAGTTGAAGATCGCCACGCTGATCATTCCCGGTCGCGCCATCGGCAGCATCACCCGGAAGAACAACCGGAAGTGACCGCAGCCGTCGACCAGCGCGGCTTCTGCCACCGAGGTCGGCAGGGTCCGGAAGAACGCGGTCAGGAAGAACACCGTGAACGGCAGCGAGTAGGCCGCGTACACCAGGATCAGCCCGAGCCAGGTGTTGAACAGGCCGGCGTTGCGGACCACGAAGAAGAGCGGCACCAGGGCGAGGAACACCGGGAACATCAGTCCGCCCACGAACAGGTAGTAGACGAACTGCCGGCCGCGGAACTCGTACCGGGCGAACACGTACGCGGCGGTGGCGCCCATCAGCATGGTGAGGCTGACCGAGCCGGTGACCACGACAAGGCTGTTGAGGAAGTACCGGCCGATGTGCGCGCCCGTCCAGGCCCGCGCCCAGTTGTCCAGGTGCAGCGCCCCGGGCAGCCCCCACGGGTCGGCCAGGATCTCGCCGTTGGTCTTGAACGAGCTGATGAACATCCACAGCAGCGGCAGGACGGTGAGCAGGCCCCAGATCAGCAGGAAGCCGTGCGAGAGGGCGTTGGCGACGCCGAGGTCCCGTCGGACGGGGCGATCCCGGCCGGCGGCCGGTGTCGGCGGGGTCACGGCGGGGGCGGGGTTGTCCAGTGTGGTCACGAGTACTCGATCCGTTCGCGCCGGCCGACCCGCAGTGACAGCACGGCCACCGAGAGGGTCAGGAAGAACATCACCACGCCGATCGCCGAGGCGTAGCCGAACTTGGTCTCGCTGCCGAAGGCGGTGTCGTACATGCGGACGCCGATCACGTCGGTGGAGAAGTTCGGGCCACCGTTGGTCATCAGCTGCACGAGGATGAACCCGTCCAGGGCGAAGATGGCCAGGTAGACCCAGGCGACCTGGACGGTGTCCCAGAGCAGCGGCAGGGTGACCCGGCGCAGGGTGGTGAAGCGGGACGCGCCGTCGAGCAGCACCGCCTCGTAGATCTCCTTCGGTACGGCCGACATCGCGGCACCGAAGAGCACCACGTAGAAGCCGACGTTGCTCCACACCATCACCGCGAGTACGCACCAGAAGGCGGTCGCCGGGTCACCGAGCCAGGTCGGTGAGGGCAGGCCGACGGCGTGTACGGCGCTGGTGAGCAGCCCCTTGTTGGGGTGGTAGACCTCCTTCCAGAGCAGCGCGATGATCACCACGGAGAGCACCTGCGGGAAGAAGTACACGGTGCGGTAGAGCGCGCCGCCGCGTACCCCGGTGACTCCGGCTCGGCCCTTGCGCCCGCCCATGGCGAGCATGGTGGCGAAGAACAGCCCGAGCACGATGGTCAGTACGGGCACCAGGGCGAGCAGGATTGCGTTGTTCTTCAGCGCGTTCCAGACGTAGTCGTCGTGCCACAGGGTCGTGAAGTTCGCCAGGCCGACCGGGTTGGCGTCGGCGGAGTAGCCGAGCCAGTCGGTGGTGGAGATCTGGAACGCCTGCAGGTACGGCGAGACGACGAAGAACACGTACAGCAGGACCGGCGGCACCAGGAACGTGACGATCAGCGGCCACTTGCCATGTCTCACGAGATGGACCTCTTCCGTTGGGTGCGGCCGGTGGGGGGTGGGGTCCGCCCCCACCGGCCGGGCGGGTCAGGCCGCTCGCTTGTACTTCTTGATCGAGCTGTCCTGGGCGATCGAGTCGGCGCCCTTCTGGCACTGGTCGAGGAACTCCGCGGGGCCGATGCGGCCGCTGAAGAACTCGCCGCACGCGGCGTCGACGAGGTTGCGCTCCAGCTTGCGGTAGTAGTTGTTGTAGACCCAGTTGAAGCCGTTGGCGCCGGACGCGTCGAGGGCCTTGACCACGGTGTTCAGCCCGTACGGCAGCTCGACGCCCTCGCTGGCGCCGGCGACCACGGTGAGGCTGGCGACCTTGCGGGTGAAGTCCTGCGCGCCCTTCTTGGACAGCATGGTGCGGAAGTACTCCAGGCCGCCGGCGAGGTTGCGCGCCTTGGCGGGCACCATGAACGGCTCGCCGGCGGTGCCGCGGATCGCCTCGAACGGCAGTTTGTCGCCGCTGCCGAGGCTCGGCGTGGGCGCGATGGTCATGTTGAATCCGGCCGGGGTGACGTCCTTCTGCTCGCTCTCCAACCAGGAGCCGCAGGAGATGAACGCGGCCTTGCCCTGGCACCAGGCGGTCTGCGACTGCTTGTGGTCCAGGCCGGACGAGCCGTCGAGGATGTACTTGTCCTTGACGATCTGGTGCCACGCGTCGGCGGCGGTCCGCATCGAGTCGGACTTCCAGGCGTTCGGCTCCAGGTTGTCGATGGCGGTGGCCACCGACGGGCCGCCGAGCTTGATCGCGGTGGCGATCAGCGGCCAGCTCATGTAGCGCGGGTGCAGGCCGGCGTACGTCCACGGGGCGATGCCGGCGGCCTTGATCTGCTTGCAGAGGGCGATGTGCTCGTCCCAGGTCTTGGCGTACGTCCAGCCGCGGTCGGCGAAGAGCTTGCTGGAGTACCAGATGCCGTACGCGGTGTAGGTGTAGTTGAGCACCAGGAACTTGCCGTCGTACGACCCGACCTCGACGGCGCCGGGCAGCAGCGTGTCGCGGACGGTCTTGCCGGGGACGTCGAGGCTCGGCGCGGCGAGCAGTTCGTCGAGGCCGGCGATGGCGTTCTGGCTGACCAGGCCGTTGAAGTCGATCTGGCCGGCGCCGGAGTTGTTGACCACGTCCGGTGGGGTGCCGTCGACGAAGCGCGGCTGGAGGGTCTTGCTGATCTCCTGGGTGGAGGAGTGCTTGATCTTCGCCTTCGGGTACTTCTCGGTGTACATGGCCTCGTGGGCCTTGGCGTACTCCTCACCGAACCCGCCGCCGAAGATCACCACCTCGAGCGGGGCGTCCTCCTTGACGCCGAGCGGGTTATCGGCACTCTTGGTGCCCTGGTAGGTCTCGGCATCGTTCTTGTCGCCGCCACCGCCGGTGGCGCAGCCGGTCAGCAGACCGGCGGCGGGGGTGGCCAGTAGGCCGGCAGCGGCACTGCGCCGCAGGATGTCGCGCCTGTTCATCAGGTCTCCTCGGGTCGGGTCGGGCGGGTCGCCGGTGCTTGGGGGAAGGCGTCCGCCGCGCGAGGTTCGTTGGTTCTCTTCAGTTCAGATGATGTTGCTGAAGAATTTCTACGACAGCCGGGCTCGGACTTCAAGTCCTGACGGTCGAACCGTTATCGCCACCGGCCATCGACCGGTCGCCTAGCCTGGGGCGATGCGCCGCCTGCGCCAGCTCGCCGAGCGCACCCCGGCCAGCCGGGAACGGTACGTCGACCTGCTCCGCGCGCTCGCCATCGTCATGGTCGTTCTCGGACACTGGGGCGTCACGGTGATCGTGCGCGACGCCGCCGGTCGTCCCACCGGGCACTCCGCTCTCGGCGAGCTGCGCTGGGCGTACCCCCTCACCTGGATCGCCCAGGTGATGCCGGTGTTCTTCCTGGTCGGCGGCTACGCCAACGCGATCTCACTGACCCGGCTGCGCGCCCGGGGCGGTGACGCGGCCGGCTGGCTGCTCGACCGCAGCGCCCGGCTGGTCCGCCCCACCAGCGCCCTGCTGCTGGTGCTGACCGCCGCCGCGGCGGTGGCCCGGCTGCTCGGCGCCGACCCGACCCAGGTCCGGCAGGTGGTCTGGTTCGCCACCATCCCGCTCTGGTTCCTCGTCGCCTACCTGGCGGTGGTCGTGCTCACCGGACCGATGTACGCGCTGCACCGCCGCTTCGGCCTGGCCGTCCCCCTCGCCCTGGTCGCGCTCGTCGGCCTCGGAGACCTCGGCCGGCTCACCGGCCCGGTGCAGCTGAGCTGGGGCAACTACCTGTTCGGCTGGCTGGCCGTACACCAGCTCGGCTTCGCCTGGCACGACGCCCGCGCCGCGCCGCCGCCCGGCCCTGGGATGACCGCGCCACCGCAGGCGGCGACCGACGCCGCCGGTCAGGCCGCGCCGCGGCCCGCCGGTCGGACCGCGCCGCCCAAGGCTCAGGCCGACGCCGGTCGGGCCGCGCCACCGCAGGCGGAGGCCGACGCCGCCGGGCCGTCGACGCCCGACCGTGCGGGGGTACGCCGGCACCCGCTGCCCACCTCCCGTCGTGCGGGCCTGGTGTTCCTGGCCGTCGGGCTGGCCGCCGCGCTGCTGCTCACCGGGCCCGGCCCCTGGCCGGTCGCCATGCTCAACGTGCCCGGCGAACGACTGGACAACGCCAGCCCACCCAGCCTCGCGCTGCTGGCCGTCGCCGCCGCCCAGCTCGGCCTGGTCCTGCTGCTGCGCGACCCGGTGGAGCGCCTGCTGGGCCGCACCGGCGCGTGGTCGCTGGTGATCGGCGTCAACCTCGTGGTGCTGACGGTCTTCCTCTGGCACCTGAGCGCCGCGATCCTGCTGATCGGGCTGCTCGACGCCACCGGGACGCTGCCCACCCCGGAGGTCGGTTCGGGCGCCTGGTGGGCGTGGCGGGTGCCCTGGCTGCTGCTGCTCGCGGTGATCCTGGCGGTGCTCGTCGCGATCTTTGGACCGGTGGAGGCCCGCAGCGCCCGGCACCGCACCGGCGTCGGGCCGGCCGGGGCACCGCGACGCGGGCGGCGCTGACCGTAGCCGGGTACGCCGCCGTCGTGGCCGGGCTGCTGATCAACAGCGCGACGGCGGCCGATGCCCCGGAGCCGCTCGGCACACCCGCCCCGGCGCTGCTGGCGTACCTGGCCGGGGCGGGTGTGCTGCGACTGCTCAGGTCTGGGTGGGGAACCCGAGGTTGACGCCGCCGTGCCGCGGGTCCAGCCACCGGCTGGTGACGACCTTGCCCCGGGTGAAGAACCGCACCCCGTCCTCGCCGTGCGCGTGCAGATCACCGAAGAGCGACGACTTCCAGCCGCCGAACGAGTGGTACGCCATCGGCACCGGGATCGGCACGTTGATCCCGACCATGCCCACCTCCACCTCGTGCTGGTAGCGCCGGGCGGCACCGCCGTCGTTGGTGAAGATGGCCGTGCCGTTGCCGTACGGGCTCGCGTTGACCAGTTCCACCGCCTCGTCGTACGAGCCGACCCGGACCACGCCCAGCACCGGCCCGAAGATCTCGTCGGTGTAGATCGACATGTCCGGGGTCACCCGGTCGAACAGCGTCGGGCCGAGCCAGAAGCCGTCCGGGTCGCCATCCGGCGTCACGTTCCGCCCGTCCACGACCGGCACCGCGCCGGCGGCCACCCCGGCGGCCACGTAGGACCGCACCCGCTCCGCGTGCGCGGCGGTGACCAGCGGACCCATGTCGCAGCCCCGCCGGCCGTCACCGGTGCGCAGCCCGGCCAACCGTTCGGCGATCCGCTCGACCAGCGCGTCCGCCACCGGCTCCACGGCCACCAGCACCGAGATGGCCATGCACCGCTCCCCCGCCGAGCCGAACCCCGCGTTGACCGCCGCGTCGGCGGCCAGATCCAGGTCGGCGTCCGGGAGCACCACCATGTGGTTCTTCGCCCCACCGAGCGCCTGCACCCGCTTGCCGGCGGTGGTGCCCCGCTGGTAGACGTACCGGGCGATCGGGGTGGAGCCGACGAACGACACCGCGCGCACCTCCGGGTGCTCCAGCAGCGCGTCGACGGCCTCGGAGTCGCCGTTGACCACGTTGAGCAGCCCGTCGGGCAGGCCCGCCTCGGCGAACCACTCCGCCAGCAGCAGCGCCGCGCTCGGGTCCTTCTCGCTCGGCTTGAGCACCACCGCGTTTGCCGCAGGCCACCGCCACCGGCACGAACCACAGCGGCACCATCACCGGGAAGTTGAACGGGGAGATCACCGCGACCACGCCGAGCGGCTGCCGCAGGGTGTACGAGTCGACCTCGGTGGACACGTTCTCGCTGAACGCGCCGCGCAGCGCCGACGGCAGGCCGCACGCGTACTCGATCACCTCCAGGCCACGCTGCACCTCGCCGGCGGCGTCGGCGAGCACCTTGCCGTGCTCGGCGGTGATCACCTCGGCGAGCCGGTCCCGCCGGGCGTGCACCAACTCCCGGAACGCGAACAGCACCGCCGACCGCCGCGCCAGCGACGCGTCCCGCCAGGACCGCGCCGCGCGGACCGCGGCCTGCACCGCGACGTCCACGTCCGCGGCCGAGGCCAGCTCGACCTCGGCGGTACGCCGACCGGTCGCCGGATCGAACACGTCGCCGCGCCGCTCGGACGTGCCGCCGACCCGCTTGCCGTCGACGAAGTGACCGATGCTCATGCCGCCACCCCCGCAGCCGACCGGATCGCGTCGACGAGGATCGCCAGGCCCTCCCGGGCCTCCTCCTCGGTCAGCGTCAACGGTGGACCCATCCGCAGCACGTTGCCGTAGAGACCGCCCTTGCCGGCCAGCAGGCCACCGTCGCGCGCGGCTTCGAAGACCTGGTTGGTCAGCGCCGGGTCCGGCTCACCGGTGCCCGGCCGGACGAACTCGACGCCGAGCATCAGCCCCTTTCCGCGTACCTCGGCGACGCAGTCGAGGCCGCCCACCGCGGACCGCAGGCCGTCGGCGAGGATCGCGCCGACGCGGGCCGCGTTCGCCTGGAGGTCGTGCTCGACGAGGTAGTCGAGCACCGCGTTGCCGGCCGCCGTGGAGATCGGGTTGCCGCCGAACGTGGAGAAGCTGATCGCCGGCACCGCCTGGAGCACCTCGGCGCGGCCGACCACCCCGGCGAGGGCGAACCCGTTGCCGATGCCCTTGGCGAAGGTGAGCAGGTCCGGCGTGACGCCGTGCGCCTGGTAACCCCAGAAGTGCTCCCCGGTACGCCCCCAGCCGGTCTGCACCTCGTCGGCGATGAACAGGATGCCGTGCTCGTCGAGCACCTTCTTCCACCCGGCGAAGAGCCCGTCCGGCGGGTGCACGAACCCACCGACGCCCTGGATCGGCTCGGCGATCAGCGCGGCCACGGCACCGGCGGTCTGGGTGGCCAGCACCTCCCGCAGATCCTCCACCGCCGCGTCGACCTGCTCCTCGGCGCTGAGCCGCGCGAGCAGGCCACGCACGCGGTCCCCGGAGTGCAACCACGCCACCTGTAACGGGTTGAGCCCGCTCGCCGACCAGTTGCGGTTGCCGGTGACGCCCATCGCCGCGTACGACCGGCCGTGGTAGCTGTTGCGCACCGCCAGAACCTGGTGCGAGCGGCGGTGGTTGGTGGCGACCAGCAGCGCCGCCTCGTTCGCCTCGGTGCCGGAGTTGGTGAAGAAGACCCGGGCATCCGGAATGCCGGAGCGCTGGGCGATCTTCTCGGCCAGCTCCACCTGGTGGCGGATCAGGTAGAGCGTCGAGGTGTGCGCGATGCCGGTGGCGAGCTGCCGCTCGACGGCCTCCCGGATCTCCGGGATGTCGTACCCGATCATGTTGGTCAGCACGCCGCCGAAGAAGTCCAGGTAGCTGCGACCCTGCGCGTCGGTGACCCGGCGGCCGGAGCCGGAGACCAGCTCGATCGGCTCGTCGTAGTACAACGGCATCCAGGACGGGAGCACGGCCCGGTGCCGGGCCAGCAGGTCGTCGGTCATCGTGGCAACCCTTCAGCGGCGTTCGTGGATACCGCACGCTCCCACCGCCGGCCGATGCGAACAACTGTCAGCGTGTAGCGCAAGGACATCGCAACCTGACAGCACGTCAACGGTTTCCGAGGCACCGATCATGGTTGACCGCTGTTTACCGCAGCACCTACGAGCCACTCCCACTCGATCCGTAGTCTGACGGATCACGCTGACCGCCCAGACCACGGCCGTCACCAGCAGGACGGCGCTCCACGTCATGGTCTACCCGCTCCGCTCTGTGGGACCGTCAGTCCCGCAAGGTCGCGGCGCTCGCACAGAGGTCGAACACGCGGGTGAGCCGATCGATCTCGCCGTGCGCGGTCATGCGGGCCTCCCAACAGCTCGACCCGTCCCAGAGCGTCAGATTGACGTGGAACTGCGCACCGACCACACCGAGCGGCAACAGGCCCACCCGCACTCCGGCCTCGCGCCGCCGTTCCACCAGCGCGGACAGCTCGTCAGTCAGTGTGGCGTAGACGAAGACCCGGGTGCGGCGGCCGGTAGCATCCGGCAGGTGCAGAGAACGGACGCGGCCCTCTCCACCGGGACGATCGACGAGCGGATCGCGGCGGAGGTTCGGGCCTGGATCTGCTCCGCACCGCTCCGCGGCCTGGTCCGGCAGTTCGGCGGTAGCTGGCCCGACGGCGACCTCACCGAGGTGCTCCGCTTTCTGGACGACTTCTCCGCCCGGCACTGGGACTTCCGGGGCGGTCGGGAACGGCCCGAGGCCCGCGAGCCCGACCTCGACCCGGCCACCGCGGAACTGGTGCTCGCCTCGGCGTCCGCGCTCGGGCTGATCCACCCGGTGCCGCCGACCCGAGGCGCGTACGCCCACCTGGTGGTGCTCGGCGGCCTGGCGCACGCCTGCGTACGCCGCGTCGCCTACGCCGCGCACCTGCTGCGTACCGGGCTCGCGGTGAGTGGCGAGGTGGCCGTGCTGGGCAGCTTCCGGCCGTTGTCCGACTGGGAACGCCGGACGCTGGCCGACGCGGGCCTGCCGGCCGACGAGACCGAGGTGGACGTGCTGGACACGGCCGTCCGGCGGGTGTTCGGGGTGGCCGCCCCGGCGGAGCGGGACGGCGTCGACGCCGGCCACCCGCACCACTCCTGGTCGTCGCGGACCTACCGACCGGACGGGCTGCCGCCGGTGCGGGTGCTCGCCGCGCCGTCCAGCGAACCGGACCGGCGGCGCGCGCACACCGCCGACACGCAACGGTTCTGGGCCGGGCACGCGCAGCTCGCCCGCGGCGACGAGGTGCTGATGGTCACCGCGCCGATCTACGTGCCGTTCCAGCACTGCGACGCGCTGCGGACCCTGGCCGTGCCGTACGGCTGCGGCATCGACACGATCGGGGTGGACCCGACGCTGGCCGACCTGGCGGTGCTGCCCGAGCAGACCCTCACGCCCGGGCGCTACCTCCAGGAGATCCGTTCGGCGATCCGCGCGATGCGCGCCCTGCACGACCTCCGCTGAACCGGGGCCACCCGGCAGTGTCGGCGACGGCCCAGCTCAGCCTGCCGTGTCGCCGCGCCCAGCTCAGCCGGCGGTGTCGGCGACGGCCTGGGCGAAGACCTCGGAGCGGTGCTCGAAGTTACGGAACCGGCCGTAGCTGGGCGCGGCCGGGGACAGCAGCACCACCCCGCCGGCCGGCGTCACCTCCCGGGACAACCGGACCGCGTCCTCAAGGTCGTCGACCAGCTCGGTACGGACCTTGGGCAGTCCGGCGAGCGCCTCGACGATGCGGGCGCCGCTGTCCGGGATGCCGATCACGGTCAACTCGCGCTCCGCGAGGTGCTCGGCAAGCGGCGTGTAGTCCAGCCCCCGGTCGGTGCCGCCGACGATCACGGTCAACGGCCGCCCGTCGTACGCGTCGATGGCGTGCATGGCCGCGTACGGGCTGGTGGCCAGGGTGTCGTCGACGAAGGTCAACCCGGACGGGTCGGTGATCTCGGTGAGCCGGTGGGCCAGCCCCTGGAACTCGGCGACCGCGATGGCGAGGCTGTCCTTCTCGGCCACCACGTCGATGCCGAGCGCGTCGAGCACGGCGAGGGCGACGCACAGGTTGCCCTCGTTGTGCCGGCCCACCAGCGGCAGGACGGCACGCGGGAACAGCGGCTGGTCGCCGAGGTGGAACCAGGGCGTGCCGTCCGTACCGGTGGCGACGTGGGTGGTGTCGGGGCGGCCGGCACGCACCGCCGGCAGGTCCCCCAGTTCGGCGCCGAGCCGGGGGTCCGCGCCGTTCACCACGATCGTCTGCGGGTCGTGGGCGAGCAGGTTGAGCTTGTCCCGGTAGTACTCCCGTTCCCCGCCGTGCGCATCCAGGTGCTCGGGGAAGAGCGCGGTGACCACCGCCACCCGGGGCGAGTCGGTGAGGTCGCTGCACTGGTAGCTGGACAGCTCCAGCACGTACAGCTCCGCCTCCGGCAGGTCGAGGGTGGGCACGCCGATGTTGCCGCCGAAGACGTTCGGTCGGCCCGTCGCGGTGAGCAGGTGGCTGATCAGGCTGGAGGTGGTGCTCTTGCCCTTGCTGCCGGTCACCCCGACGGTGCGGGCGGCGTGGTCGGCCATCCACAGCGCCGTGCCCTGGGTGACCGGCACGCCGCGTCGACGCAGCTCGACCATCCACGGGTGGGTCTGCGGCACGCCCGGCGAGCGGACCACCACGTCGGCGGCGGCCAGCCGCTCGAAGCCCGCCTCACCGGTGATCAGCGGCGCCGCCTCGGCCAGCGGGCCGTCCCAGGGCAGCGACAGGAAGTTGGCGCTGTCGTCGACGGCGACCAGCTCGGCGGGGCCGTGCGCGGCGATCGCGGTCACAGCGGCCCGGCCCTCCCGGCCGGTCCCCCAGACAGCGACGGTACGTCCGCGCAGGTCAGACAGGCGCACGGGGCTCTCCTCGAAGATCACGGCGGCGGCGGGGCGGGCCCGGTCCGGACACGGCCGGACGAACCAGGGCCTAGTATGGCGTGTGCCCAACGAGCAGCTCCGGCGGATGGACGCCTTCACGTTCCCGTCCTACTCGATCGACTTCGCCACCGGCGAGGTGTTGTTCGACTACGCCCTGACCGGCCCGGCCGGTGAGCAGCGGTTCACCGAGGTGATCACCCTCCCGCTGCCGGCGGAGCCACCGTCGGACGAGACGGTGGCGACCGTCAACCGGGTGCTGGAGGTGCTGCACCTGGTCGCCGGGGTCAGCTACTACAAGGCCGCCGCGCCTCCCCGACTGGTGCTGCCGGCACCGCTGGGCGCGGCCACCGTCGACTACGTCACGGCCATCTACACCAAGGGCCTCGCGGAGTACGCGTACCGCAACCAGCTGCCGCACGTGCTCCAGCTGCGCCCGGAGGTGCCGGCCGGTTCGCCGGAGCCGCCACGGGTGTACGACGACTCCGGCCGCCGCCCCCTCTCCGCGGTCGGCGGCGGCAAGGACTCGATCGTGAGCCTGGAGGCGCTGCGCCGCGCCGAGCTGGACCCGGTGCCGTTCTCGGTCAACCCGAACCACGTGATCGTCGCGGTGAACGAGGCGTCCGGGCTGACCCCGCTGGCCGCGCGGCGGCGCATCGACCCGGTGCTGTTCGACCTGAACGCGTCCGGTGCGCTGAACGGGCACATCCCGGTGACCGCGATCAACTCGCTGATCGCGGTGGCCACGGCCGTGCTGCACGGGCTCGGTCCGGTGGTGATGTCCAACGAGCGTTCGGCGTCCGACCCGAACCTGGTCTGGGACGGACACGAGATCAACCACCAGTGGTCCAAGGGCGTCGAGGCCGAGGGGCTGCTGCGGGCGTCGCTGGCCGAGCACGCCGGCCTGACCGAACCGTACTTCTCGCTGCTGCGCTCGCTGTCCGAGCTGCACATCGCCCGGCTGTTCGCCGAGTTCACCCGGTACGACGACGTGGTGACCAGCTGCAACCAGGCGTTCAAGCTGCGGGACGCGAGTGAGCGCTGGTGCCGTGACTGCCCGAAGTGCCGGTTCGTCTTCCTTGCCATGGCGCCGTTCATGGCGCGCGAGCGCGTGACCCACATCTTCGGCGGTGACCTGCTGGCCGACAAGTCGCAGATCCCCGGCTACCGCGAACTGCTCGGCGTGGACGGGCACAAGCCGTTCGAGTGCGTGGGCGAGGTCGAGGAGTCGGTGGTGGCCCTCGGCCTGCTCGCCGAACAGGACCAGTGGCGCGACGCCCCGGTGATCCAAGCGCTGGTGGAGGCGGTGCCGGCGACGGCCTGGTCCGCGGTGGCCAGCTCGGACGTCTTCACCCCCGGCGGCCCCAATCACATCCCGGAAACCTACGCAAAAGCGCTGAACACCCTCATCTGACACTCTCGCTCGCCCTGGGTGTGGGTCGCTGCTCCTTTGGAGCTGTTGTCGTAAACGAATCGAAGCGTGGTTGACCCAAGCCACGCCCGAAGCAGGCCGGGCCGAGCCGAGCCGAGCTGAGCCGGGCTGAGCCGAGCTGAGCCGGGCTGAGCCGAGCCGAGCCGAGCCGGGCGATTAAGCCCACGGCATCAACTCGACAGCGTGCCTGAGTGGCCCCGACGCCAGGCGACCTCGTCCGCGTCGATCATGGAGTTGTGGTGGGCGCAACAGACCGTTTCGCGACTTTTGTGGGGCACCACAACTCCATGATCG
>NZ_WBKR01000135.1 GCF_008868155.1 Micromonospora sp. ALFpr18c | reverse complement strand
CGCAACGCCCCCAACCAAACCACCGGACCTGAGCCAGCCCCCACACCGCCCCGACCGGGATTTCGTTACCGACCCGCGCTCCTAGGCTGGCACCGCATCCACGGCGAACCCAACATCGCCCGCGCCAACCGCGCCGCGCCGACCGCCGCTCACACGACCTCATCACCGCCGTGACCAGCAGTTACCCCAGAACGCAATAGCCCTGACGCCCTGTGGCGCTCTCGTGGTCAGCCAGCAGCCCGCGTACGAGGTCAGCCAGCAGGGTGATACGCACCACCCACGCCCGCCGACGCACACTGTCCATCCCCGACACCTGGCCCTGGGCCGAAGCGTTCCAACTCTGCTGGCAACGCCTGAGCCTGCCGCTGACCACCTGACCCACCGAAACTGCCGCGCCCACCAGCAGAAAGGCATTTCCCGGACACGGAGAACCGGCGCACCCGCAGCGACACGTGGCCCACCCGCACCCACCACTGTTGGACAAAACGGTCAAGCCGGAACCGTCAGGTAGGGATCAAAGCCCTCTGACGGATCGAGGTGTCGAAGCGAACCGCTACGCAGGATGAAAATAGCTCAATGATCTGCAAGCCCTCACGGGTCGGAGTTTCAGCAGGTCAACCTGCCTTTGCCCAAGGATGACGCCGAGGGAGGGCACTGGCTCATCACCCTGGCCGTGAACCGCCATGCCCCGCGCGTCCGTTGAACGCATGGCAGCGATCAAGTCTTTCCACCAAGGAGGCAAAAGTGCCGAATCTCGATCCGGCGGACACCGAAAGGCTCGAGGAAATGAGAGCCGCACTTGAGAAGCATCCGACTCTCGAGGATTACCTGAAAGCTCGCCCTCCAGGAAGGGGCGTAAGTCGCACGCAGTTGACTTCTTCTCTGCGCGGTGCAACAAAACCGTATCTATTCTTCATGCTTCCACCTAAATTACAAGATAAAGCCATGGTGCGCCATGATGTTGTGGATAACGTGAAGAAAAAGGTTGCAGAACAACGTCGCGTTGACGTAGATTCTTTGACCAAAAAACTCCACCCGAGCTGGGCTTCTGCCTCGAGGGCAGAGCGGAGCGTGCCGGGCGTTTTGCCTCCTTGGCAGGTCGGGCCGGGTGCTTCCGGTGCCGCACCGGTCACCGATCCTCGAACTCCGTTCAGGCCAAGCACTTCGGGTGCGCCCCTGCCGGGCGTACCGCAGCAGACCGGGCCCAGTCTTCGTGAACTTTTAAGGCCTCTCCCCAGCAGCGCCCCGCGATCAAATCCGGTGCCTGGTGTGCCGGGCGGCGTGCCTGCGCAGCAGGTCGGGCCGGGTGCTTCCGGTGCCGCACCGGTCACCGATCCTCGAACTCCGTTCAGGCCGAGTACTTCGGGTGCGCCCTTTGAGCGCGCAGGTGAACACGGGCGCTATGGCATGCCGCTCGTCCCGCAGCCGCTTCACAGCAGCACCTCGGAGTATGTGAGAATGCTTGGGACGGTGGAACACCACCCGCCGCAGCAGCCCGTACCCCCTCAAGTGGACCTCAGACAAGCTGCGTCTCTCGTCAGTTCTGCGGGACCGCCCCCTGTGGCCAGTGGCGAGGCTCGGCATCCGGAGCCCGACCGCAGCCTGAGCAGACACGGTGGCTCCGGCCCCGAAGCAAACAATCGGAACACCACGAGCCGCCGCTAGTAAAAAGATCTCAATCGGCGTCGGCGCACCGCGCCTCGCCCCAGTGCCCAGGGCCCCGGGGTAGTCCGTGGATGTCCTCTTTGGTCGGATCTTGGTTGGTGCCCGATGTAGGGCGAGCACGGCACCTGTGGATCATGGAGTTGTCTAGGCTTCAAGATCCGCAATGGGTGCCGTGCTCGCCGTGTCATCATCGCTCATGGTCTCGGCGGGTCGCGTCGCCGCCCGCGAGGCTTGAGCAGACCGCAGCCACCTACAATGAGACGCATAAGGTGCCTTGCAAAAATATTGCAAGGCACCTTATGCTTTGTCTATGGATTTTGATGTTCCGATGGTCTTCGCCGACCTGGTCGACCGGCTCGGCCCGCCCGTGCCCGTCGAGGAGGCGCGTACCCGGCGCTGGTCCGAACTGGTGGCGGCGGCCGAGGCCGGCACGATTACCCTGATTACCCGTGACGGCTACGAGTGGGCCGCCCTGGTGCCGCTGTCCGAAGTGGCCGAGCCGGTGGCCGCCCTGCCGGTTTGGTCGCTGTCGGAGGCCCGCAACAAGCTCGGCCACGTGGTGCGCGAGAGCCACGCCGTCGCTCAGGTGATCGCCCGGCACCGCCGGCCGATCGCCGCGGTGCTTGACGCCACCGTGCTCGTCGACCGGCCCGCGCCGGCCGCCCGGATCGCCGCCGAGGCGCTGCTGCAGGCCGGGCACCGCATCGAGCTGCGCTTCGACGAGGGCAACCCCGGCCGGATGGGACATGACGGCGACGTCCTCGAGGAGCCCGAGGAGCAGTGCTACCTGGCCACCGCGCTCGACCACGACGAGCGCACCGTCGCGGTCGGTACCGGCCCCACCTTGGGCGAGGCCCTGTTGCGCCTGAGCGCGCCGCCCGCTGTCGAGGTGGCCGACGAGGCACCGTTTTAGCTCGTCGAGTGGCGGGTTCCGTGGCGTCGCAGGCTGCTCCCCGGGTCTGGACGCGCGCGGTGACCGCCAGATCGGCGGCGCGAGCCGGCCCCCTCGCCTGGACAGCATCCGGGGGCCAGCCCGCTACTCCCCGCAAGGAGCAGCACCATCATGGCAAACAGCACCAGCACCAGCACCAGGACCTCGAACGCGACCGCCAACCCGCCCGGCACCACCCAGCTCGGCGACGGCTGCGTCGTCGCGAGCCAGAACGGGCGGATGGTCACCTGCGAGCACGGCCCCGACGTCCCCGACCACATCGCCGCTCGCCGCGGTACTGCCGGGCACCAGCGGCGCTAGCCGAAGCCAGCGTAGAGCCCGGCCGGAGGCGCTTTCTCGGAATCCATCGTCGTGCCCCCGATGCCCTACCGCCCGTGCAGATGATCCGATGAGGCAACAGCAGGGCTGACAGTAGGCTCCCGGTTCAGCGAGACCGACGAAGGAGACAGTCGATGAAGCAGCACACCGCCGAGGGCGCGATGCTCGGGCCGGGCAACTGGTCGCTCGTGCCTCCGGGCAGCGACGACTTCTGGGTCTACGGTGGGGCGGACACGGTCCGTCGTGCGCGCGAGTGGGCACTTGGCCACCAGTACCTGTTGTACCGCGGACCGGCTGAGAAGTGTGTGCACGGGTTGTACCGCATGGACAGCTGCACCTTCTCTGCCTGTACGTCGGTCGGGATGGACCACACCCAGATCTGGGTTCAGCACGACGGCCGCGGCGCTTTCCTTCTGACGCACCCCTACGCTGACGAGATCCCTGCGCCGCTGCGGGTCTACGGCGACATGCACGGCCTGGGGGTCGACTCGTACTCGTTTGATGGCTGGTACGCCGACCGGGCGCTACCAGGGCATTCGCAAGATCGAGCTATGACCGGATATTCGGTTATGTGATAGTCACGCCGGTTCCGGTGGGTACGTAGAAGAGCGCGGCCTTCTGGCGATCATGCAGGTGTCTAGGCTGACGCCCTTTGACCACTCTGCGCAACACCGCGATCAGCCTGCTCCGCCTGGCCGGCGTCGCATCCATCGCGCCAGCCCTACGAAAGAACAGCCGAAACCCGCGCCGATCCCTACAACTACCAGGAATCACCTAGAACGGACATATCTCTACCTTGCGAACGCCCTGGGTGGGCGAGACCGATGCCGCAGTCAGGTTCCCGTTCAAACGGCGAAGCCCCGGCATCAGCCGAGGCTTCGCGATGTGAACGATAAACATGAGCCCAACGCCAGAGGTGCCCTCATGCCCAAGACATCAACTCAGGGTCACCCGTTCGCCATCGAACTCGGCAACAAACTCGGCCTTGCCGCCGAGGGCAGCGATGTACCGGGCAACCGTGCCGACCTCAGTCTTCGGGAGTTCGCCACTCTCGATGGCGACGACGCGCGGCTGTGAAACGTTCATGCGGTCGGCAACCTGCTGCTGAGTCAGGCCGCGCTTCTCGCGCATCTCACGCAGCCGCGTCGCGCGTACCTCGCCATGCATGCGCTCCTTGTGCTGCTCAACCTTGGCCTCGTCGAGGTTCATGCGGGAGCGGACATCCCGCCAGCTTTGCGCCATCAGTGCTGTCCCTTCAGCTCTCGCAGATGATCGGCGAACTTCCTGTCGGCTTCGAGAATGCTGGTTTCGTACCAGACCTTCCAGTTGCCGCTCTTGTCACCCGCCACCAGCAGGATGGCTTCCCGCTGAGGATCGAAGGCGAACAGGATACGGATCTCGGTTCCCCCTGCCGAGCCTGGCCGCAACTCCTTCATGTTCTTGTAGTTCGAGCCCTTGACTCGATCAACCAAGGGTCGACCGAGCGCCGGACCCTCGGCGGCGAGCAGATCAATGGCCGCAGCCACCTGGTCAGCGGAGTCGGGGTCAGACTTCGCCAGGTCAAGCAGCCAGTCCTCGACGCCCTCGGTAAGGCCGACCTCCCACTCGCCCACCCACCCACTATAGCCCAGAAATAATGCCTGCGTTATCGGAAGTGAGAGCGCGGGCAGAGGGTAGAAGTCGACGCCAGGGACGAGACCTCCCGCTGCCGCCGGTCATCGGTGCCGAGTTCAGCCCCGAGCGCATGGATGGGCGCGACCGGCTCGGACCTCCTTGCTGGGCGGTCGTCATAGCCCTCCACGGCCCGAAGGCAAGGAGAAGTGGCCGGCAAGCGGGCAGCACCCGGGACCGGGGGTGCTCCACGGGTGCTCGGATGCTCCGGTACCGGACGGACTCACATCGCGATGGCCGGATTCGCGCCTCCGCCGGTCACTCATCGTGGCGTCACTCCCCATAGACGTGGCGCGGACCAGCCCAGACGCAGCCGGACAACACGGTCGGGATCCGGGCGGCGGAAAACTCCGATGCGCCGAAGTGGTTTTGTCTCATTCTGCGCACTTTTAATCCATAGGTTCAGGGTTCGAGTCCCTGGCGGCCCACCACAGCGAGTACGCCGACACGTGCTGCGGCGGGCACCGTCCAGGTCTTGACCGGCGGCCGGATCGCCGGAACCTGGCGCTGGTGGCTGACGTGGCTATCCTCTTCAGGTGCTGGCCCAAGTGGAGATCGTTGCCACGGGTCCGGCACTGCGAAGGGACTATCGACATGCCCCGTGTGGTACCGGCGGTCATCCGCGCACTCGACGTGCTCGAACTGTTCCTGGACTGCCCGCAACTGTCGGCCCGCCAGGTGATGGAGCGGCTCGACCTGCCCCGCACCACCGTCCACGAACTGCTCGTCACGCTTGAGGCTCGCTCGTACCTGATCTCGGTGCCGGGTCAGCCGGTGCAGTACCGGCTCGGCATGCCGTTGTTCCAGCTCGGTGCGGCGTTCGCCGGCCGGCTTGACCTGGTACGCGAGGCGCAGAGCGTCGCGCGGGACATGGCCGCCGCGTGCGACGAGGCGGTGCACGTGGCCGTGCTCGACGGCGCCGATGTCATCTACCTCGTCAAGTTCGACAGCACGCACCCCGTGCGGATGGTCTCCGGGGTCGGACTGCGGCTGCCGGCGCACTGCACGGCGGTCGGCAAGATACTGCTGTCGGGCCTCGGTGCGGCGGATCTGGACGCCGTTCTGCTGAAGGACCCCCTGCCGGGCATGACGCCGGACAGCATCACTGACCCGGACCGTCTGCGCGACCAACTCGACCGTGTCCGGGCGGAGGGCGTCGCGGTCGACATCGGCGAGTCTGACAGCGCCATGCGCTGCGTCGCTGCGGCGATCCGGGACCATTCCGGCGCCATCATCGCTGGGATGAGCCTGTCCGCGCCGATCATCCGCTGGACGCCCCAGTCGCAGGTGGAGTGGACCGGGCTGGTTCGCGAGGGCGCCGCCGAGCTGTCCGCGCGCATGGGTTACCGGGCCCAGGCTCGATAGCCGACCTCCCGTTTTCGGTTCGAAACAGCGCCGAAACATTGACATCTCTCATGGCGTTGCTCTAGCGTCGCGACCACTCGATACGGTATATCGAACTCAGTTCGAAATCTCGAACGGTGGTGGTCCCGTGATCCGCCCGAACTGGAACGCCAGCGCCACTGCCTCGGCCCGGTCGCCGATCACCTCGACCTCGTCGCGCCACCCGGCGAGCGGAACCCGGAATCTCTCGGGCGGTTCAGACGAAGCGTGTGTGACGGGCGGGCCCGCTCACCACCGTGGCAACCCACGAACGAACTGACCTCTACGGGCGACGGTCCGTGGTCGCCGCCACAGCGACACAACTGGACGACAAGCATCGCGGTGATTGCCGGTACGCCTTCGGCGTGCGGCCGCGCGCGGGGAGATGAGGGAGACGAATGTCCATGAAGGACGAACCGGCGTGGTCTCGGCGCGGCTTTCTGGGAATGGGGGTGGGAGTGCTCGGCGCGGCCGGTCTGGCCGCGTGTGGGGGCACCTCCGAATCGCCCACCCGGGTGCAGGCGGAGGTTCCGCAGGAGCTGATCGACGCGGCAGCGGCGATGAAAGGCTCCTCGATGGGGATGCTGTCGCAGAAGTTGTACTCGACGGCGGCGAACGAGGCCCTCGACAGCTCGATCAAGAAGTTCGCCGACACCACCGGAACGAAGATCGAGAACAGCCTGGTCCAGGCCGACGCCGGTGACGTGGTCGCCAAGATCGACGCCGAGGTCAAGGGCGGAGTGGCGCGTGACCTGGCGTTCATGACCGACTCCCGGTTCGTCGCGCAGTTCCAGGCGCTGGGCGACCTGGAGGACGTGACGGACGTCGTCCAGGCGCTGACCGCCAAGTACGGCGAACCCTGCGCCGAGGCCAAGAACTTCTGCGTCTTCGACGGCAGGTGGTTCGCGATCCCGTACCACTTCATCGGGATCGGGTCGTTCCTGCGCAAGGACTGGATGCAGGACAAGGGCATCACGCCCAAGGACATCTACAGCTGGGAAGAGCTGCGGGACCTCTGTCTGGAGATCTCCGATCCGACCAAACGCCGGTTCGGCTGGGGCATGACGGTCAACCGGTCCGGTGACGGCAACGGCATGATCGAGGCACTGATCAACGCGTACGGCGGGTCGATCGCCTCCAACGACGGCCGGAAGGTCACGTTCGACTCCCCGGAGACCGTGCAGGCGGTGACCTTCCTGGGCGACATCTACACCAACTCCAAGTACAAGCCGATGCTGCCGCCGGGGATCGCCAGCTGGACCGACACCAGCAACAACGAGAACTGGCTCGCCGGAATCCTCGGCTACACCCGCAACCAGTTCAGCGTCTACGCGGACTCCAGGACCAAGAAGAACCCGGTGCACGCGAACACCCACGTCTTCTCCGACTGCATCGGGCCGGCGACCAACAATCCGCTGCTGCTCGGCCAGTCGCAGGGTTTCGTCGTCTTCAAGGGCGCCAAGAACCCGGCGCTCGCCAAGCTCCTGGCGCAGTACCTGGTCAGCGCGCCCGCGCTGCTCGGGGTGGCGAAGGAGGCTCCCGGCCTGGTGATGCCCGCGTGGCAGAAGGTCTGGGACGCCGACCCGTTCTTCACCAGCGGCGACCCGGCGTTCCCCATGCTCCGTAAGATCACCGAACTGTCGCTGCCGCTGAACACGAAGAACGGCCTGACCTTCCCGCAGAAGGCCAGCGCGGGCCAGCAGGCAGTGGGTTCGGCCTACGTCCTGACCGACATGATGCAGCAGGTCGTCCAGGGCACGGCGCCGGCGCAGGCCGTGAAGGCCGCCCACACGAAGATGGTGCAGATCTTCAACCAGCAGGGGCTGCGGCAGTGAGGTCGGTCCGTCCCGCGCGGGTCCCGACGGTGAGGAAATCCCTGCCGTCGGGGCCTGGCTCCCTCACCGCGACCCAGCGACGGCTGGGTCGTGACTGGCGGCTGGCGGCGCTGTTCCTGGCGCCGATGGCCGTCCTGGTCGGCGGTCTCGTGCTCGTGCCGATCGCCCGGTCGATCGTCACCAGCAGCACGGAACGACACGGGCAGGACACCGTCTTCGTCGGGCTGGACAACTACCTCGCCCTCGTCGGCGACGACCAGTTCCACACCGGCGTGGTGAACTCGTTCGTCTTCACCGCGTACGCCGAGGTTTTCAAGGTTGTTCTGGGGTTGTCCGCGGCCCTGCTGCTGCATCACCGACGCCGCGGGCGGGCGGTGCTGGCCGGGCTGCTCCTGGTGCCGTGGGTGGTGCCGACGGTGGTGACGGCGTTCAGCTGGCGCGCGTTGCTCGACCCGATCTTCGGCAGCGTCAACACCCTGCTCACCGCCACCGGGATCGGGCCGCTGCTGGCCAGCGCACACCTGGTGGACAGCTGGCCCGCCGGCTGGCTGTCCGACCCGTCGCTGGCCATGCCGTCGGTGATCCTCGTGAACGTCTGGAAGGGGGTGCCGTTCTTCACCGTGTGTTTCCTCGCGGGGTTGAAGGCCATCCCGGCGGACCTCTACGAGGCGGCGACCATCGACGGTGCCTCGTCCTGGCAGCGGTTCGCCAACGTGACGCTGCCCGGACTACGTCACGTGATCACCGTGACGGTGACCCTGTCGTCGATCTGGACGTTCAACAACTTCGACCTGGTCTGGCTGTTGACGCAGGGCGGCCCGGGAGACGTGACCGCGCCCTACGTGCTCGTCGCGTACTCGAAGGCGATCCTGCAGTTGCAGTACGGTGCCGGCGCGGCGGTCACGCTCGTCATGCTGCCGGTCATCGGCGGGCTGGTGTTCGTCCTGGTCCGGTTGTTGCGCCAGGACGGCGCCAGCAAACTGCCCCGGCGACGGCGGGCGGCACGCTGGACCGGAGCGCGGCGGTGGGCCGGTACGGCGCGCAAGGCGCTGCCGTGGATCGTCACCGCAGTGGTCACCGGCCTGCTGGCCTGGGCGTCGCCGCAGATCTTCTGGAAGGCGGCGGTCGTCCTCGGGGTGATCCTGCTGATCGCGACGGCGGTCGGCCGGGTGGTCTCCGCGCTGTCGTCCCGCGGCGGTCGCCGGTCGTCGTCCGTGGTGTCGGGCCTGGGGTCGTGGGTCGCGCTGGCCGGGCTGCTCTTCTTCGTGCTGGGCCCGCTGTACTGGATCGGCGTCACGGCGTTCAAGTCGGAGGGTCAGGTCGTCATGCGAACCGACGACCTGTGGCCGACGCCGTGGACCCTGGAGCAGTTCAGCGCCCTGTTCGCCAACCAACCGTTCGGCCGCTGGTATCTCAACACCCTGCTGGTGTCCGCGGCGTCCACCGCGGTGGCACTGGTCTGCGCCGCCCTGGCCGGCTACGCGTTGGCCCGGCTGCGATTCCGGGGGGCGCAGGGCTTCACCGTCACGGTGCTGCTCACCTACGTGATGCCGGGCGCACTGCTGTTCATCCCGCTGTACCAGATGCTCATCGGCGCGCGGCTCACCGACTCGTTGTGGTCGCTGGTGGTGACGTACCCGACCTTCACGCTGCCGTTCGCCACCTGGCTGCTGGTGGGCTACTTCTCGTCGATCCCCGTCGAGCTGGAGGAGGCCGCCCTCGTCGACGGCTGCACCCGCCTCCAGGCGTTCGGCCGGGTGGTGCTGCCGCTGGCCAAGCCGGGGCTGCTGGCGGTCGCGCTCTTCACCCTGACCAATGCCTGGAACGAGTTCCTCTTCGCCTTCGTGTTCATCACGAAGGACGAGTACAAGACGCTCCCGGTGGGGATGCAGTCGATGATCGCCGGGGACGTCGTACCGCAAGGCCAGCTCGCCGCGGCGTCACTGCTCGTCAGCATCCCCGTGGTCATCATGTACGCCCTCGGGCAGCGTTTCCTCACCGAAGGGCTCACCGCTGGCGCGGTCAAGGGTTGACCGGCTGCCGAGAGTCAGTTGTAGGCGAGCAGGAAGTCCACGGTTCCGGTGCCGCCCGGCTGGCCGGGTGGGGTCTGGAGGGCGGGTTCGCTGTTCAGGACATAGAACCCGCCGTTGCCGACCAGGCGAGGGGTGACTGCCATCGCCTGGTCGGCCATGTTCGCCCCGGTCGGTAGCACCACGCTGTCGCGCAGCAGCGTGAACAGGTTGGTGTTCAGGTTCGAGACGTGGAGCACCCGGTACGAGCGGGGGGCCGGCATCCCGGTACTCGTCAGGCCCCAGATCGGGACGATCTGGCTTCGCCAGTTCGCCGGGTTGTTGGTGATCGAGTTGTCATAGGCGTTGAGCTGGGTCTGGATACCACTGTGGATGCCGGCCAGATGGATGTGCAGCTGGTCCTGGTCACGGGTGGTGGCCGAATTGATCCCGAGGCCAATGTTCGGGTACACGACGTGTGAGGGTTGACCGGGCTGGGCGTTGATCCATGCGTCCAGCCAGTAGTTCGGCGCGGCGTTGGTCGCGATGAACGGGCATTCGATGCCATTGATCCGGCAGGTCGGTACCAGCAGGAAGTTGTGCGTGTTCGGTGGTCTGCCGTTGAGCACCACGTAGTCGGACGTCGTGGTCAGACAGTTGGTCGGCGGTGTGGTCCTCGTACCCAGGCAGACCTGCACCCTGTCCCAGAGGTCGTACCTGCCGCCGGTCTGGTTGGTGAAGCCGCACAGGGCCGACTGTTGCGGGCAGTTGGCCCCACCCAGGTCAGGTGGGGAGGGCTGAGGGGTCTGACCACCGTCGGCCATACCGCCGTCCGCGCCGGCCAGCGCCAGCAGTCCGCCGGCGCCGGCGACCCCCGACAGCTTGACGAACTGGCGCCTATGAATCACATCGGTCCGCTTGTCACCGCTCACTGTCGCCCTCCGCCACGACGATCCGGGGTCGTTGCCCAGCAACGCTTTCCAGCCCGCACGGCGCGCGAACTCCCGGGCAGGGATTCGGACTCCCAGGCTGGAACGTGTCGACGGTAGGACGAATCATCCTCACCCCGCCGGGTCACCGGCAGCGAGTCCCCTGATCGTGGCCCTGGCGCGGTCGCGGCCGGTCAGGGTGTGGTCGGCGTGCGTGGACCCGGCCGGTGGGCGGGTTGAACGGATGTGACCGCAACCCGGTCCGCGAATTAGCCCGGATCTACCGGTACGCGGCGCACGGTTGACCGTTCACGTCGGGTGTCGTGACGTTGATGACGTGGCCGATCGGTACCCGTTGCTCGCGTGGCATGCCGAGGGCGGTGAAGCGAACTGACCGCGTGTCGAACCAGAACGCGGCACAGGGTCCGCTCACCTGCGCCCCCTCGGGAAATCGGAGCGTCACCCGAGCCCGCCGTCGTCGAGGATTTCTTCCAGTGTGGCGGTCACCGGTCCGCGGTCCCTCCGGACTCGCCAGATCACCTGGCGGTCGGGGCCATCACCGTCCCAGCTGCTTCTCGAACCAGTGGTGGGCGTAGTACTCGGTGTTGTACGCCTCGATCTCCCGGTAACCCGTCGCGCGGTACAGGGCGATGGCCTCGGTGAGGTTGCGGTTGGTGTCCAGCCGGACGGCGGTCGCGCCGCGCTCCGCCGCATACCGTTCCAGCTCGCTCAGCAGCCGCCGCCCGACGCCGAGCCCGCGTACGGTGTCCGCCACCCAGACGCGTTTGATCTCGGCGGGTGCGTCGCGGTGGAGTTTGACGGCGCCGCAGCCGATCGGTTCGGTGTTGAGGGTCGCGAGGAGGACGACCCCGGCGGGTGGGATGAGTGCCTCGTCGGGGAGCTGCTTGCTCAGTGCCGGGTCGAACCCGTCGTCGAATCGGCGTGCGATGTCCCGGACGTACGCCCGCAGGCATGCGCGGACCCGCGGGTCGCCGGGTGGGCACGGCTCGATGACGACCATCGACCCGATGAGCAGTCGTTCGACCTCGGCCATGGCGGTGACGAGTCGTTCGCGGCGGTTTTCGGTGAGCGGTTCGAGGATCGAGGCGGCGAGTTCGTCGGACCGCTCGTCGAGTTGGGTCCATTCGGTCCGGCCGGCGTCGGTGAGCTGCACGGTGCGTACCCGGCCGTCGCCGCCGGCCTGGTCGGCCTGCCCGACGGTGATCAACCCTTCGGACTCCAGAGTGCGCAGGAGCCGGCTGAGGTATCCCGAGTCGAGGCCGAGCCGGGCCCGTAGTGCCGCGACCTCGGCGCCGGCGGGACCGATCTCCCAGAGCAGGCGGGCCTGCCCGAGGGGGCGACCCTGGGCCATGTACTCGTCGTCGAGCGCACCCACCCGTTGGGTGACCGTCCGGTTGAACCGCCGCACGGCGGCGATGAGCGTGGAGTCCATATACCTGACTTTAGTCAGGTGATCGGGCTCGGCGGTAGGAGGATCCGCAGCGCCCGGCGCCGGACCAGATGGACCGCGACGTACGCGCCCGCGAACAGCCCGGCCCGTCCGTGCAGCGCCTGCGGGATCGCCACCCCGGCCAGCACACTGCCCAGCGTGGCGGCGACCAGCACCGCTCGGATGACCGGGGTCTCCGGGTCGTACCAGTCGGCGGTCCAGGTGGTGGTCACCCAGATCCACCAGACACCGGCCAGCAGCAGGGCGGTCCGCAGCGTCCCGCCCAGGGTGAGGTCGTGCAACAGGTGCTGGGCCAGCTGGCTGAGGGCGAGGACGAACGCCAGGTCGAAGAACAGCTCCAGGAAGGAGGCGCTGAGCGGTGCGTCACTCCCCCGTAGCACCCGCTCGGGCCTGCTCGCCATCGGCGCTTCCTCCTCCGGTGGCACGCGCTGCGTCCGTCGTACCACCCGGAGCCGGCCGCCGGCGGCGAAAGCGGGTCAGCGGCGGACGCCGACCCCCGCGTAGCCGTGCGAATCCACGGCCTCCGACTCGCCGTCCGGCCGCCACCGGGTGGTCTCCACCAGGCCGGGCTCCACCAGGTCGTACCCGGCGAAGAAGCTCAACGTCTCGGCGTGCGTGCGCGGCACCAGCGGCGCGCTGCTGTTGCGGTAGATGGCCTTCCCGCGCTCGGCCAGCTCCGGTGCGATGCCGTCCAACGTCAGGTGCGACAGCACCAGATGGCTGCCCGGCACGCTCGCGTCGCGCAGTCGGGCGACCGCCGCCCACGGGTCGTCGTCGTTCGACACGAAGTGCAGCACCGCGAGGAGCAGCACCGCCACCGGCTGGTCCAGGTCGAGCGTGCCCCGCACGTCCGGGTGTGCCAGCAGGTCGTCGGGCCGGCGCAGGTCACCCTGGACGACGGCCGTGCCGGGCACGTCCGTCAACAACTGCCGGGCGTACGCGACGGCCACCTCGTCGTAGTCGACGTAGACCACCCGCGCGTCCGGCGCCACCGTCCGCACCACCTCGTGCACCGTGCCCTGGGTGGGCAGCCCGGCACCGATGTCCAGAAACTGGCGTACGCCCTGCGCGGCGGCGTACTCGACCGCTCGGCGCAGGAAGTGCCGGTTGGTCTGGGCGGCGACCCCGGTCTCCGGAAAGATCTCCAGCACCCGTTCGGCGGCGGCCCGGTCGGCGGCGAAATTGTGGCTGCCACCCAGGAAGTAGTCGTACATCCGGGCGACGTTGGGTCGGGCGGTGGCGTCGGCTGCCGGCTGGTCGGTCACGAGAGGTCCCTTCGACGGCGCGGTCGGATCTCGATGTCTAGCACCCGCGGCGACGACCCGCCGACCCCTCGTGTCGTTGATCCGGCTGCACCCATGGTCATCGCAGACCACGGTGGGGGCACCCACTCAACGAGGAGGGACGCCGATGACCACTCAGCGGGAAACCGTGCAGGTCGACAACGACCTGTTCCGCGCCGTGTACGACTCGCCCAGCTCGCTGCCCGGCCGGCACCGGTGGACCACCGGCGAGTCGGACGTCCGGCGGTTGGAGAAGCTGCTCGGCATGCCGCCACGCAGCATCGGCGCTCCGCTCTGGGTCAGCGGTGACGAACCGGACTGCCCGAAGTGCGGCCGGCGGCTCACCTGGTACGACATCGTCTCGTCGGCGCTCTCCGGCCTGCACGACAAGGCCATGATCGCGACCGTCATCCTGGGCGACCGCAAATACGTCAACACCGAGGTCCCCGATGCCATCGCCGGCGTACGGTGCTCCGACTGCCACACCGCGATCGACGGCCTACGCAGCTTCAAGTGCCACAACTGGGCGTACGCCTTCGAGGCACTGGAGGCCGTCCGCGAACGGATGGCGGGCGGCCCCGGGCCGACCTGAGCAAACCCGGCGGATCAGTCGGTCGAGCGGCGGGTGGGGCGGCGACCCGGCGGGGAGGGTGGTTCCGGCCCGGGGTCGGGCACCGGCGGCATCGGCCGGGTGACCGGCGCGGCACCGGTGACCCGCAGCGACTCGCCGTGGTGCCACAGCTCGACCTCGACGTCCGCGGCGGCGTCGGGCAGCTCGTAGCGGGCCTCGGCGGGAGTCAAGGTGACCCGCAGCCGGTGCCCGCGCCAGCGCAGGCTGAATGCCAGCCGGTCGATCCGCCGCGGTAGCCGGGGATCGAAGGAGAGCACCCCACGGTCGTCGCGCAGCCCACCGAAGCCCTGCACCA
Source organism: Micromonospora sp. ALFpr18c (assembly GCF_008868155.1). Taxonomy (GTDB): domain Bacteria; phylum Actinomycetota; class Actinomycetes; order Mycobacteriales; family Micromonosporaceae; genus Micromonospora. Next base: position 3,362 of record NZ_WBKR01000135.1, on the reverse strand, counting down.
GCGCCAGCCACGCACCGGCCAGCGACGCCAGGTGCAGCCCGTCGGCGGTCTTGTCGCCCAGGTCCGCCAGGTCCTGCAGCACCGACTCGGCGAACAGGTCGTACGCCAGATCCAGATGCCCGACCTCGGCGGCCAGCACGGCCTGCGGTGCGGCCGACAGAGACGAGTCGCGGACCGTGCGGGCCTCGTAGTAGGCCAGGTTGCGGGCCTTCTCGGCGGCGGTGAACTCGCCGGGGCAGAGCTGCATGGCCAGCACCAGGTCGGCCTGTTTGACCACCTGTTTGCGGTACAGCTCCAGGTACGGATAGTGCAGCAGCAGGGGGTAGTCGTCCTCGTCGGTGCTCGCGAAGTCCCACTCCGGCTGCGCGGTGAAACCGGCGGCCTGCTGGTGCACCCCGCGCTCGCGGTCGTACGGGATGGCCATCGCGTCGGCGGCGGCCCGCCAGCCGGTCACCTCGACCCGGTCCACACCGAGCCGACCGGCCAGCTCGGGCAGGCGCTCGGCGGCGTCCGCCGCGCCCCGCAGATTGCGCCTGGCCATCAGGTTGGTGAAGACGTTGTCGTCGACCAGCGCGGCGTACTCGTCCGGGCCGGTCACCCCGTGCAGGTGGAAGGTCGTCGAGTCGGACCAGTGGCCGAAACCGTGCCACAGCCGGGCCGTCTCCACGAGCAGTTCCAGCCCCGCCTCGGCGAGGAAGCGCTGGTCATCGGTCGCCGCCACGTAACGCAGTACCGCGTCGGCGATGTCGGCGTTGACGTGCAGCGCGGCGGTGCCCGCCGGCCAGTAGCCGGAGCACTCCCGGCCGCCGATGGTCCGCCACGGGAACGTCGCGCCGGTCAGCCGCAGCTCAGCGGCCCGCTCCCGGGCCTCCGGCAGGTGCGCGTGCCGCCACCTCAGCGCAGAGCGGGCCACCGCCGGAGCCAGATAGGTCAGCACCGGCAGGACGTAGCTCTCGGTGTCCCAGAGCACGTGCCCGTCGTAGCCGTTGCCGGTCAGCCCCTTGGCCGAGATGGTCCGGTCCCCGTCCGGACGACCCGCCTGGATCAGGTGGAACATCGCGAACCGGAGGGCCTGCTGAAGGTCCGGGTCACCGTCGAGCTGCACGTCGGCGACCTGCCAGGCCGCGTCGAGGGCGGCACGCTGGTCGGTGAGCAGCGCGTCGAAGCCGTCCGCGCGGGCCGCATCCGCCTCGGCGGCCACCAGGCCCGCCAGTTCGTCGACGGGCGTACCGTCGACCGTTCCGCACTCGTACGCGGCGAACTTCGTCAACCGCAGCCGCTCCCCCGGGTGCAGCCGGCCCGCCACGGTCAGCCGTACCCGGTCCGGGGTCGCGTCACCGGTGACCGTCACCGTGCCCGGGGCGTCCACCAGGTGGCTGACCGCCACCGCGACCCGCTGGCCGCTGCGCTCGGTGCGGTGCACCAGCACCCCGTCGAGGCCGTCCGCGCGGTACGCCTCACCGGTCAGCGGGTCGGTGAGCACCGAGGCCGCCCGGGGGTCGTCCGAGCGTTCCGGCACCCTCTCGTTGGCCAGCAGATCCGAGCAGACCCGCAGCTCGACGGAACCGTCCAGCGGCTCGACCTCGTACCGGACGGCGGCCACCGGCCGCCGGGGCAGCGACACCAGCCGGGTGCTACGGATGCGTACCCCCCGCCCGGCCGGCGAGATCCACTCGGTGTCCCGGCGCAGCACACCCGCGCGCAGGTCGAGCACCCGTTCGTGGCTGCGCAGCGTCCCGGTGCGGAGGTCCAGCGGCTCGTCGTCCACCCAGAGCCGGATCAGCGCGGCGTTCGGCGCGCTCACGACAGTGTCGCTGGCCTGCGGAAACGCGTACCCCTCCTCGGGGTAGCTCAGCTCCCGCCGCTCGTGGAAGCCGTTGACGTAGCTGCCCGGCATCCCGCACGGCACGCCCTCGTCGAGGACGCCACGCCAGCCCACCCACCCGTTGCCCAACGCGAAGATCGACTCGGTCTCGCCGAGCCGGTCCAGGTCCGCCGCCGTACGCCGGATCCGCCAGATCTCGTCACCCACCGCCCCGGCAGCGGACGACGGTTGATCGGTGGCCGAACTGGTGTACACGAAGCCTCCTGTGGATGCCGACGTCCCCGACCAGCCAAGCAGAGCAGGCTGTGCGGTTGCTGGACGAAGGTCGCGCGACCGGCCTGACCTCCCTCCACGCAGCGGTGCCCTCTGCCGCGTTTATACGATGTCCCCCAGGTGAACGAGGTACGAACATATGGCGAGGTGATGCATGGCCGACAGCGGCAGCATGGACGTTCCGGAGATCAGCGCCGAGTGGTACCGCGACGTCGTCAACGCCGCCGCCGGCAGCCCCGACCCGTTGCGGTGGTTCGTCGGGCACGCCACCGAGTGGGTGCTCCTGCTGCTCGGCGCGCTGCTGCTGGTGGCCGCGCTGAGACGCCTGTCCGGTGGCCCGCACGACCGCGCACTCGCCCTGGTCGCGCCGGTGCCGACCCTCCTGGCGTACGCCAGCAGCGAATGGCTCAAGACCGTCGTCGACGAGGATCGGCCCTGCCGGGCGGTCGGCCGGGCGATCATCGCGGGCACCTGCCCACCACCGGGGGACTGGTCGTTCCCCAGCAACCACGCCACCATCTCCGGTGCCCTGGCGGTCACCACGCTGCTGCTGTCCCGCCGGCTCGGACTGATCGCGCTGCCACTGGCCGTGCTGGCCGCCTTCTCCCGCGTCTTCGTGGGCGTGCACTACCCGCACGACGTGGCCGCGGGCGTACTGCTCGGCGCCCTGTTCGCCGCCCTACTGACCCCACTGCTGGCCCGCCCGACCGCCGAGGCGCTCCGCCGCCGGGCCGACCGCACCACCCGCCCAACCTCAAAACTGGCAAGCCGTACCCGTCCCTGACCGCGGGCCTGCGCGGCGGGTCCGCGCGGCGGGTCCGCGCGGCGGGTCCGCCCGCCGGGTCCGCGCGCCGGGTCCGCCCGCCGGGTCCGCCCGCCGGGTCCGCCCGCCGGGTCCGCGCGCCGGGTCCGCGCGGCGGGTCCGCCCGCAAGATCGTGCTTGATCCTGGTTCTAGTGGCCTCTCAGACCGGCCGAGACCACTACATCCTGGATCGAGCACGATCTTGCGGGCGGCCGGGCGGCCGGGCGGCCAGGCGCAGGGCGGCGGGTCCGCGCGGCGCAGGCCGGCCGGGCACGGCGCAGGCCGGCCGGGCACGGCGCAGGGCGGCCGGGCACGGCGCAGGGCGGCCGGGCACGGCGCAGGGCGGCGGGTCCGTGCGGCGCAGGCCGGCCGGGCGCGGCGCAGGACGGCCGAGCGCGGCGCAGGACGGCCGAGCGCGGCGCAGGGCGGCGGGTCCGCGCGGCGCAGGGCGGCGGGGCGCG
>NZ_WBKR01000134.1 GCF_008868155.1 Micromonospora sp. ALFpr18c | reverse complement strand
GGCGTGGTCGACTCGAACTGGCTGAAGAACCTCCAGATCTCGCCCGACGTCCACGTCCGGGAGTCGTTGGGGCTGCCGGACCCGTCGACCGGGCTGGGGGTGTGATCCCCGTCGAACGCCGCCCACTGGACCGGGTAACCGGCCCGGCATCCCGAGTAGGTGGTGGTGATGTGGGTGAGGCTGCCGCGGCTCGGTTCGCGTGGGCTCTGCGCGGTGCAGCCGTTGTTCCGGACGAACGTGTCGCGCAGTTGCCGACCCTGCGAGATGTTCAGGACGCTGTCGTAGATGCCGTGGATGCCGAAGTAGGCCACGGGCTGGGTGCCGCCGTTGCAACCGCTGAGGTTGGCGCCGGACAGGACGGTGACCGCGCGGATGACGTCGGGCCGGGCGCAGGCCACCGCGTAGCTCATGGCCCCGCCGTAGCTCCAACCCAGGGCGAAGCGCTGGCTCGTGTCGACGCACAGGTCGTTCTCGATCTGGCGGGAGATGTCGTCGAAGAGGGTCAGGTCCCGACCGTTGGTGTTGGCCCAGCCGGCGTTGAGGCCCTGCGGCGCGACGAAGATCGTGCTGTTGTTCGACAGTGGCTGAAGCCCGTAGTAGCCGGCTGAGGTGACGTTGTTGGCCGAGCCGTTCAACCAGTGGAAGCCGAAGATCAGCCGGTAGGGGCGGTTGCGGTCGTACCCGTCCGGGATCCGCAGGTTGTAGGTACGGCTCTGTCCGCTGCTCTGGATCGTGCGCGTCCCGCTGGTCAGCGTGGGGGCCTTGCCGCAGCCGGCGGTCGCCGCGAGGGTGCCGTTCGTCGCCACCTCCGCCGCGTGCAGGCCGCCGCTCAGTGCGCCGCCGGCGGTGGCCGCGAGGAGCACCGCCGCGGCCGCGATGGAGGTGAGGAGATGTCTACGTTTCGCCATTGCGTGACTCCTTGCGAAGGGGCGTCAGGTGCCGGTGGTGGGTGCGATGCCGGTCGCCCGCGATCCACCTGGCGCCAGGAGTCGAGCCGGGCCGAGGGCTGCCTGCGGCGGGGCTTCGGAAGCTGGACATGCGGCCGGGGCGACGTCGTCCGGCGACCTGCTGGGGTCGCCGGGCATCGACGGTGTGGCCCGGACCGAGTCACCGACCGGGTGGGCGGCGGGAGGGTGGAAACCCCCTCGGCGCGTCCACGCCGGCTGGTTGAGGTGACCGGGAGCGTGCCCTTCGCTCCCCGGGAGAAAACATAGCATGTTATCGATAACAAGCGATGTCTCGGGGCGGGGTTCAGGACGGTGGCGACCCCGCCGCCCACCCGGCTGCCACCTCGTCCGGATCGCCGATGCGGAACAGGGGAGGTTCGTGCAGCAGGAAGTCGCGGTGGCTGATGTTCCAGGCGTACGCGCCGGCCATGGCGAAGGCCAGCACGTCACCCACGCCGATCGGCCCGGCGGTGGCCGACCGGGACAGCACGTCCTTCGGAGTGCAGAGCTGCCCGACCACGGTGACCGGCCCGCCGTCGGTGCGCGGGCCGTCGGCACCGCTGCGCCGGTACGCCCGGAACGGCTGCGCGTGCCCCTTGGCCGCCGGCGTGCGCAGGTGGTGGGTGCCGCCGGCCACCACCACGAACCACTCGCCGTAGGAACGCTTCACGTCGATGACCTCGGTGAGGTACGCCCCGCAGTAGGCGGTGACCGACCGCCCCGGCTCGATGCGCAGCCGCAGACCCGGGTACGCGTCGGCGACGCCCGCCAGCGCTCGGCCGTAGCCGGCCCAGTCGAATCGCCCCGCCGGATCGGTGTAGTCGACGGCCATGCCCCCGCCGACGTCGACCTCGGCGGCGGCGACGTCGGCGACCGCCCAGCGGACCACGGCGGCGGCGACCGCCCCGGCGAGTGGGGCGTCCAGCCCGCTGGCCAGGTGCGCGTGGACACCGCGTACCTCGATGCCGGCGGGCGGGCGGCGGGCACACTCGACCGCGTCGGCCGGGTCCATGCCGAACGGGCTGGGGCCGCCACCCATGACCAGGCTCGCGCCGGGCGCGTCGACCGGCAGGTTCACGCGCAGCAGCACCTGGGCCGTCCGGCCCGTGGCGGTGGCCAGCGCGCCGAGCCGCCGCAGCTCGGCCGGTGACTCGACGTGGATGCGGCGCGCCCCGGCGGCGAGGGCGGCGGCGAGGTCCTCGTCGGTCTTGCCCGGACCGGCGTACGCGGCCGGCGCCCGGCCCGGCAGCACCTCGGCCAGCCGGCGCAGCTCGCCACGGCTGGCGGCCTCGAACCCGTCGACGACTCCGGCGAGGGTCCGCAGCACGCCCGGATCCGGGTTGGCCTTGACCGCGTAGAGCAGCTCGACCCGCCGGGGCAGCGCGTCCCTGATCGACCGGGCGTGCGTGGCCAAGGCGTCGAGGTCGTGGACGTAGAGCGGTCGGGTCACCGTGGCCCGGCCAACGGGTTGGGCACCGACACGAAGGGCGCGGCGCGATCGGCGTCGCGGCGCCACCGGACCAGCAGGTTCGCCTTCGCCACCAGCGGCTCCCCGTCCAGCAGCGCCCGCAGTTCGGGAGGGTCGTCGAGGTCGGCGGCCACCGCCGCGACGACGGCGCGCAACTCCCGCCACAGCCGCGGTTCGATCCCCGGCCACGCGTCGGCGAGCGCACCGCACAGACCGGCCAGGTGGTTGACGAAGAGGCAGTACACGACCCTGCGCCGGGCGGACCGCGCGTCGTAGCCGACCTGCGGTGGGACGCCGTCCGGCCAGCTGGTCCAGCGGCCGGTATCGAGTTTGACGCCCTCCAGATCGCGCAGCAGCATCCGGACCGGCCGTCGCGCGGAGTCGAGCACCACCACGACGTTCTGCAGGTGCGCCTCGTGCACCACGCCGTGACCGAGCCAGCAGTGCAGGACGGCCGGCACCAGCAGTTCCACGTACTCCCGCCACCAGGTGACCGGGTCCGGCACCGCCAGCGGTGCGGCGGCCAGTGCCGCCGCCAGGATCGGGGTGTCCCCCGGTCGCAGATGTGGGCGCAGGCCGGTGCGCAGGATCGTCCCGTACGCCTCGTCCGCCCCGGCGACGTCGACCGTCCGGTAGGCGGGCTCGGCGAGCAGCCCGACCCCGTCCGGCATCGGCACCCGGGCCAACAGGTCGGTCAGGGCCACCGCCCCGGTGAGTTCGTAGCGGGCGTTCTTGCGCAGACAGTTGGTGATCCGTACGTGCAGGCTGGTCTTGACGAACAGGTCCGCGTCCGGCGCGTAGACGGTGCGGACGCTCGCCGTCGGCCGGACTTCAACACCGCCCTCCCCCAGGTCACGCAATCCCGGGTAGGCCGGTGGGATCAGCGACAGCTGCCACGGATGCACCGGCAGCACCCGGTGCCCGGCCGGGGACGGCGGCGGGTCGAGGGCGGCGACGAGCGCATCGAACGGTCCGTCGCCCGCGACGAGATCATCCGGTACGGCGAGCCAGCGCAGCCGGAACGCGGTGCGCAGTTCCGGCGCGTACCCCTGCCAGCGGTCCGGATCACCACTGCGCCACTTGGGCGCGGGGTGGTGCGGGTGACCGTGGACCAGCGACTGTTCGGAGTCGACGTACGCGTCGATGGCGGCGTCGCCGGTGGGGGTGGGATCCCACGCCGGCCGATCGGCCAGCAGCCGGGCCACGGTGTCGCGGCTGGCCCGGACCTGGCCGACGAACTCGTCGTTGGCCAGGCCGGTACGCGCGGTCAGTTCCGCCGCGGCCAGGCCGGCCAGTGCGTCCGCGTCGACGTCCTCCCACCGGTTGCCGTCGGTCATCCGCTGCACCGGGCCGTCGTAGCGGTGCGCGCCGAGTGGCGAGATTCGCGTGACGGCGCACCGCAACGAGACGTCGAGGTGCCGCAGCAGCAGGTGCGCGCAACCGTCGAGCACGGTCGTGTCGCCGGCGGGGAGGCCGACCTCGCGGACCAGGCAGCCGTAGACGGCGTGGGCGGCGGACAGGTCGGCGAGCTGGCGGGTGTCGACGCCCGGCCGGGAGCGCAGCCGTGCGCTCGTCATGGTGTCTCCCGGAGGTAGTTCGGGCCGGTGCGCAGGTAGTACTTGTTGATGTCGGTGCAGCCCAACCGCTGCTTGGGCAGCAGGGTGCCGGCGGTGAGCATCGCCTTGACGGGTAGTCGAGCGGCCCGCAGGACCCGCTCGGTGAAGGAACGCACCTGCGGCCCGTCGCCCCAGCGGTCCCGGGCGGCGGCCAGTCGGGGTGCCAGCGCCTCGGCCGGCGCGGGTACGGGCAGGCCCCGCGCGGCCAGCGCGATCAGGGGTGCCGCCGCGGCGAGGTGCAGCGTGATGGTGATGAACACGTCGGCCAGTTCCCGCGGATCGCGCGCCCACATCCGCTCGTCGGCCAGCGGAAGCCCGGCCGGCCCGTGGTGGCGGGGGTCGAGGCGCGCGCCGTCGTTGTCCTTGTAGAGCAGGCCGACCGTCTCGTCGGGGCGGATCAGCAGGTGGATGTTCTGTGGATGCGCTTCGAGGGCCACGCCGTGACGGAGCCAGAGGAAGACGTGCCAGTCGAGCAGCAGGTCCAGATAGGACTCCAGCAGCGCCTCGGGCCGGCCCGAGCTGACGCGTTCGAGGACGGTGCCGGCGACCGGATCGGGTGCGGCGAGGGCCGCGACCGGCACCACCTGGACCCCGTCGAGGTCCCGGGGGAACCGCCGCAGCAGGAAGCCGCGCCGCTCGTCGCCGTCGACGTGGGCGTGGGTGCTCTCGTCGGCGTGCCGGATCCGGCCGGTGAACGCCGGCTCCCCGTCGGCGATCCGGTCGAGCAGCCCGGCGACGGCCGCGCCGTCGGCGAGTGAGCCCGGGTCCAGCGTCCGCCGGTTGCGGGCGCCGAGACTGGCGGTGGGCAGCGGCAGCTTCAGATGCAGGTACGGGTCCTCATCGAGCGCCACCGTCCGCATCGACAGGGTGGGCCGTACGGAGATCGCCGGCAGCGCGACCGCCGGTAGCGCGTCGCGTACCGCGGTCAGCGGATGCGCCGGCATCAGCACCTGATCCGGACGCGGCGCGGGCGGCCACCACGGCGGGAGGACGCCGGCCAGTCGCACCTCCTCGGCGGGTGCCGCGTACCAGCGCAGCGTGAAGCGCGGGGCGTGCTCCGGGGCGTACCGGAGCAGGTCGTCGTCGGTCAGGCCGTGCCGGCAGCGGTCGGTGGGGTAGACCGGGTGGCCGTGGTGGGCGGCGAGCACGTCGTCCAGGAGCGCCCCCGGCATGCCGGTACGGGTCGTGCGGCGTTCGACGGCCACCGTGGCGAACACCTGTGACCGGGCGGCGGCGGCGAGGCGGCGGGCGCGCAGGTCGGCGCGACATTCCGCGCCGAAGTCCCGCCAGCCCGCCTCGGCCTCGACGTCGTCGTGCGGAGCGAGCAGCGTCAGCAACCCGTCCACGGTGTCGGTCCGGTGGGTGCCCGTCCCGTCGACGACGTACACCGTCGGCGCGGCGCTGCGCAGGGCCTGCTGGAAGCCGTCCGCCCGCACCGGGATGCGCACCAGGCCAGCGCCGTGCGACACCTCCCACCAACCCGACCCGGCCGCCCGGCCACGGCTGGCCAGGCCGAGGTGATCCTCACGCAGCAGGGCGTCCAGCACCCGCGCGAACACCTTCCGCTCACAGTCGTCGTTCACTCGACAATCGTCCACTGGAGATCGCGGCGGAAGTCGGTCAGGGACGCCCGAACGCTGACCCGGTCCGGACCGATCCCGTGCAGGACGGCGAGATAGTCCCGGTTCGTGCCGGTGTGGTCGGCGACCCGACCCACCTCGCGCAGCGGCCGGCAGCCCAGCCGGACGTCACCGTGCATCAGGTCGATCGCGCCGGGTGCGACGGCGAGCCGGCCCGGCCGGTCCGCGCAGACGTATTCGACCCGTGCGTACCCGTCCACGGTGGCCGGCAGGTCGAGGGTGGCCAGCGGCTCACCGAGGTGCAGCCGGATGACGTACTCGAACAGCGGCACACCGAGCAGGTCGGCGAGGATCAGGTCCATCCGGTCACCGATGAGGCGGTAGTTCACCTCGATCAGCCGGACCCGACCGTCGGAGACGACGTACTCGGTGTGGCAGGCGCCGAAGCCGACACCGAGCGCGTCGAGCCGGGCTCGCAGGTGGGCCTCGGCCTGCTCCGCCGGGGGCGACCAGTCGAGGCTCTCCTCGGTGAAGGTCGGCGGCGGGCCCAGGGCGGTGCGCCACCCGCCGAGGGAGGCCAGTGCCGTGCCGTCGCCAAGGGTGTCGAAGGTCCGCAGTTCGCCGGTCAGGTACTCCTCGACCACGAGCGCCACGTCCGGCCGGCGGCTGCGGATCTCGGTGACCCGGGCGGCCAGTTCCCGGTCGTCGGCCACCAGGTAGGCATCCTCGCTGGCCACCCCCGAACGGGGTTTGAGCACCGCCGGGAACATGCCTTCTCCGACGGTGGGTGGGGCACCCGGGTCGAGGGCGACGGTGCGTACCCGATCGAGCCCGGCCGCCGCGACCACCCGGCGGGCCTCGACCTTGTCCTTGCAGATGCGGGCGGCGTCCGGGTCTTTGCCGGGCAGCCCCAGCTTGCGTGCGGCGACCGCGGTGGCCTCCTGGAGGTGGTCGCTGTTGGACAGCAACGCCGCCGGCCGCTCCGCTGTCGTCGCCGCGACCACCGCCGCCGCCTCCCGGACCGCGCACCGCACCACCGACGCCGTGCAGGACGGCCACTCGCCGGGCCGGTCGGTCAGCACGGTGACCGGCAGCCCGAGCGACGCCGCCGCCGGGAGGAAGCCGTCCAGGACGGCGTCGGTGGGGTTGAGCGCGGTGATGTACAGCCGCATTAGGGCAGCCTACCCTTATTGAGTTGATACGGAACGATCTGCCCGGTGCAACAATCCGGCGGCCACCAGCCCGCCGAGCAGGACCGCCGCCGCACCCACCAACTGCCCGGTCTCCAGCGCCGAGGCGAACGCGGCGGTGACGGCCTCCCGCTCCGGCCCCACCCGCGAGGCGGCGAGGGCCGCGGGGAACGAGCCGGCACCGGCCAGCGCGGCCGGCAACAGCGCGGCGAACCGGGCGTTCAGCACGGCGCCCAGCCCGCCCGTGCGGCGATCAACTGTCCACTGGTCGAGGCGAGCCCGGCGGCCAGCGAGCCGACCCCGAACAGCACGAGCCCGGTGAGCAGCATGCGGCGACGCCCGTACCGGTCGGCCGCGCTGCCGGCGGTGAGCAGCAGCCCGGACAGCACCAGCGCGTACGCGTTGATCATCCATTGCACGTCGGCGGTGCTGGCGTTCAACTCGGTGGTGAGCACCGGCACCGCCACGGTCAGCACGGTGTTGTCCAGCACCACGACGAGTTGGGCGAGGCACAGCACGGCCAGGATCAGCCAGCGGTGCGGCAGCCGCGCCGCCGCCGTGTCGGCGGCGACCGATCGAACTGTGGTCACGCGGCTGCCTTCACGCCGTCCGTCGACGGGTGTTCGGTGGCCGGCCCGTCGGCGGGGTCGGGGATGCGCGGGAACCGCCGCTGGTGGGCGAGCCCGAGGACCACCCCGGCGGCCACCAGGACGATGGCGGCGACCGCGACCGAGGGGTAGCCGACCCGGTCGGCGGCTGCCAGACCGACGGACGCGGCCACGAACGAGCAGATCAGCCCGAACGAGGACAGGACGGTGAAGTCGGTGCCGCCGGTGCCGGGCCGGGAGTAGTCCATGTTGACCGTGTAGAGCACGACGTTGGCGACGGTGTAGGCCACCATGAAACAGCAGAGCGCGACGACCGTCGCACCCAGCGGTGCGCGTCCGCTCATCAACGGCAGCAGCAGCAACGTCGACACCGCGAGGGCCGCGCCGCCGACCACGAGCACACCGCCGCGCCCGAACCGCCCGATGCCCAGCCCCGCCACCAGACCGGCCACGATGGCCGGTGCGCTGGTCACCACGCCGGTGACCACACCGATCCGGCCCAGGGACCAACCGGCGTCGACCAGGGCCGGGGTGACCAACGCGTACGCCATCCCGGCACCCACGTAGACCAGCGGCACCACACCGAAGGTCCACCAGCGGCAGCCCGGCTGGCCGAACACCGACAGCAGCGCCCGGTACGCCACACCGACCCGGGCGACCCGGTCGGTGCGGACCGGTTCCCGGAACCGCCACACCACCAGCAGGCCTACCGCCGTCAGCACGGCCAGCAGCCCGATCGCCGACGCCCAGCCGAACCGGTCGTAGACCAGGACGCACGCACCGCCGCCGAGCAGGTTGCCGAGGTAGCTCGCGGCTACCTGGATCCCGTTGCCGGTCCCCCGCGTCGACTCGCTGAGCAGCCGGACGGCGACCGCGTCCACCGCGATGTCCTGGGTGGCGGAGAAGAAGACGTACGCGGCACAGATGGCGATGACCGGGCCCAGCGCGTCGGCCGGGCGGGAGAACGGCAGCAACGCCAGCAGCGCGAGCACCAGGGCGCCCTGGAGCACGAGCAGCCAGGACCGGTAGTGGCCTCGGTGCCGGGAGCCGTACCGGTCGAGGATCGGCGCCCAGAGGAACTTGATGGGCCAGATCAGGCCGACGACCTGGAGCAACGCCAGGGTGTCCAGCGAGGTGCCGCCGTCGCGCAGGATGGCGGTCAACCCGACGGTGATGAACCCGATGCCGAGGTACTGGGTGACGTAGAGCGCGGTCAGGGTGCCGAGCCGGTCCCTCATGCCGCTCTCCAGTACCCCAGGGAGGTCAGCCGGTCCTTGTCGACACCGAGCGTCCGCCGGATGTGCGTGGTGATGCCGCGGGTGCTGGCCGCCTCGCACGCCACCCAGTAGTGGGCCGCGTCGGTGGCCGGCAGCGCGGCGCAGACCGTGTCGACGAGGTGTCGACCGTCGTCGCGCCGGGGCACCCAGGTGACCTCGTGGTGCTCCCGGGCGCGTGGCGTGAGCGCCTTATCGCCCTCGTGGGCGTACTCCAGCCAGACCGTCGCGGGGATGTCGGCGCCGGCGTCGAGCAGGCTGTTCACCGCGGGCAGCGACGCCGCGTCGCCGATGAGGTAGAGGTGGCCGGGCGCGGGATCGGGCAGGTCGAACGCGCTGCCCTGGACGGTCGCGCCGATGGTGTCGCCGACCTGCGCGGTGGTGGCCCAGCGGGCGGCGCAGCCGTCGTGGATGGCGAATTCGAGGCTGAACCGGCCGGTCGCCGGGTCGGGATCCACCAGGGTGTACGCCCGCTGGTGCGCCCGGCCGTCGTTGTCGAACCACAGCCGGATCCACATCGTGGGGTGGACCCCGCACGCCTCCAGCAGGCCGCCGCCGTCGACGAGCAGCCGCTGGTAGTGCCCCTCGACCGACTCGGTGCCCAGCACGGTCAACCGAAAGTCCCGGCCGCCCATGGCCTTGAGGACCAGGGCCTCCCAGTTCCGTTTCACGCACCCCTCCAGGTAAGGTCAGCCTTCGTTAGGGGAGGGTAACCTAAGTTGAGCGCTCCGCGGAACATGCGTACCCCTCTCGTTGCGACCCCCGCCGCGGCCCCGCGCCGCCACCTCGGAGCAAAGGACAGCGCCCGATGACGTACCTGGAGAAGATCGACGGCCTCGGGGACCTGTCACTGGTGACCGTGGACTCCGACCGGCACGCCGCGCTCCTGCACCGCTGGGTCACCCGACCCCGCAACGCCTTCTGGGGAATGGGGTCGCACACGCTGGACGAGGTGCGGGAGATCTACGCCTTCGTCGACAGCCTGCCCACGCACCACGCGTACCTGATCATGGTCGACGCCGAGCCGGTCGGCCTGTTCCAGACCTATCAGCCCGAGGCGGACCCGGTCGGCGAGCGCTATCCGGTCCAACCCGGCGACGTCGGCATGCACCTGCTGCTCAGCCCCGACCGGCGACTCGCCCGCGGGCTCACCAACGCCGTCGGCCCCGCCCTCGCGCGCTTCCTGTTCCGCGACCCGGCCGCCCAGCGGATCGTCGTCGAGCCCGACGTCCGCAACCATCTCGCGCTGCGCCGACTGGAGATCGAGGGCTTCACCTTCGACTCGGAGATCGACATGCCGGACAAGCGTGCCCAGCTGGCGTTCCTCACCCGCGCCCGGTTCGAGGCGGACCACCCGACGCCGGCCTGACCGGCGGCCCGTCAACGGTTGGCGTTCCAGAAGCCGACGAGGGTCGCGGTCCACCACCCGACCTGGGAGATGGAGGCCGCCGCGACGCCGGGCAGCAGGGCGGCCCGGGGCGCAACGCCGTCCATCTCGGCGAGTCGGTCCCGGACCCGGCCGAGGAACAACCCGTTGACCCCGACCGCCAGCACCGCGAGCAGCTTGACCCAGACCAGCCCGGACGACGTGTCCGGCCCCAGGGCGGCGCCGCTGACCACCAGGCCCAGCAGGCCCAGCCAGATGAGCGGATGCGCACCGTGCGCCGCGGTGAGCACGGTGCCCAGCGGCTCACGGCGCAGCAGCCACCGCAGGCTGAACCAGTCGACGGTCAGCACCGCGCCGAAACCCACCACCAGGCAGCTCAGGTGGCAGAAGAGCGCCGCCATCCGCCAACCCGGGGACAGGGTGAGGTGCGGCGCGACCAGGATCGCCGCCAGCCAGCCGAGGGTCATCGCCAGGATCGCGCCACCGACGGCGGTGCCACCGGCCGAACGGCGGTGGCCGCCACGCCAGCGGGCCGGCGGCGCGGCGCTCACGACGGGCGGTGACCCGACCCGGGTACGGTGCGTCGCCGTGCGCCCGGCACGGCGCGCCGGGGCCGGCATGGCGGCACGGTGCGCGGGCAACGAGGCCCGTACCGGGCGGACAGCGGAGTGCAGATCAGACGTCCGCACCGACCGGCCCCCCGCGCGTCGTCATGTCCCCTCCGCGAGAGCACTCAGCTCGGCGGCCCGCGCCTGCTGGATCCGGCCCGCGAGCGCCTTCAACTCCGGGCTGCCCCCGGCGCTCTGCTCACCCCGGCACAGCACCATGGTCTGTTCGAGGTGCGCGCGCAGCAGGGCGACCGCCCGGGGCCACACCTCCGCGTCGGGCACGCCGCGCAGCTCGGCGAGGTGCGCGTCGGTCACCATCCCCGGCATCTGGTGCCCTTCGTGGACGTTCTGCTCCGGCACGTTGCCGGCGGCGAGCAGCCCACGCAGCTCCCGCAGCTCGCTTTCGTGCGCGGCCCGGACCGCACCGAGACGGGCCGCCAGCCGGGCGTCCGAGCCCACCGGTCGGGTGCCCAGGTGGTCGATCAACGCGAGCAGGCCCTCGTCCATCGGGATCACGAGTTGGATGAAGGCGTCATCGGTGCCGTTCAACAGCACCGGCGTGGTCGACACGGGCGCGGCCGAGGGGACCGCCGCAGGCTCGTCCCCGCCGCCCCACCCCTGGGCGAGACCCACCGTCAGCGCGGTCACGACCAGGGCCGCGACCACACCGGCGATCCGCCGGACCGGACCTCTGGTCGTCACCTGGTGCTCACCCACACGGTCCGTACCCACTCAGCGGGCCGTTTGGAAGGCGCGCCCGACCAGGGTCACGTCGGTCGCGCCGCGGAACAGCCCGGACCGGTCCTTGTCGGTGGCGGGCAGACCGAACCAGGCGTAGCGCTGCACGTACGGGAGTTGGCTCAGCATGGAGGTGGCCGAGGTGAGGAAGGCGGCCTGCTGCTCCTGGCCGGGGAACTGCTGGCCGCCGCCGTCGAAGCGGATCAGCGCGAACTCGGTCAGCCAGATCGGTTTCCGGTACCGCTCGTACACGTCCTGCAGGTACTGCCGGAGCTGGTCGACGGCCGTGGCGGTGGTGAAGTCGGCGCCGAACCAGTGCAGCGTGATGAAGTCGACCCGATGCCCGCGGGCCTGCGCGCCGGACATGAACCGACCCAGCCAACTCTGCGGGTCGGCGCCGCCGGAGGCGACCGCCGGGCTGCCCAGTCTGCTGCCCGTCGCCATCAACTGCGGCCACAGATCCAGCGCCTGCTCGACCGTCATGTTGGACTGTTCGCGCAGGTCCGGCTCGTTGAACGTGAGCAGGTACGGCCCGGCCGCCCGGGCTCGCGCCAGCTCCGGCGCGGTGACGTTCTCCGCGCCGCGGATCACCGGTACGAAGGTCACCCCCGGCGGGGTGGTGATACCCGGGTGCTGGGTGCCCCAGGTGTAGTACCAGCCGGCCTTCGAGCTGGCCAGGGCCTGGCTGACCCCGGCGAAGTTCCACACCCCGACGCCCTTGCGGGCGGAGCTGATCGTGGGCGCGGCGGCCGGAGCCCGCGACGAGGGTCGCGCGCTCGGGGTGGGTGCCGCGCTCGGGCTGGCGACGGCGGTGGGCGCCGCGGGCGGTGGGGCGGCCCAGGAGGGTGCGGACGGGTCGTCCGGCCAGGTCACCACCAGCGTGGTGATGGCCAGGACGACGGCGGCGACCCCGACGGCGAGCGATGGGAGCAGGCCACGAGGCCGGTTCAGCGCGCGGTTGACGAGCGTGTGACCGCCATCGCCGTCGGTGGGTACCCCGGCGGGCGGGGTCGTCCCGGCGGTGCCCCCGCTCGCCGGGTCCGGCAGGTGGAGACCGTCGGCCGGCGAGGCGGCCGGCGGCAGCGCGACACCCGGCAGGTGAGCGCTGAGACCGGCCGGCAGCGGCAGCATCGGCAGACCGGCGAGCAGCCGGTCGATCGGCAGGAGGCTCGCACCGAGCCGCCCGCAGAGCGCGCAGTCGCGGACGTGCCGGGCGAGCCGTTTGCGCCACAGCGGGTTGGCCGCGCCGTCCCACTCGGCCGTCACGGTGCGCAGCTCCGGGCAGCCGGGACGGGCCCGCAGGGCACGGACGACGGCGCGGGCCGTCTGGATCTGGTCCTTCATCCGGTGGACCCGCACCGCCACGTGCCCCGGGGACAACCCGAGCGCGTCGGCGACCTCGGTCCGGTCGAGCGCGCCGGTCTCCTCCAGCCACCAGAGCGAGAGCAACTCCTGATCGTCCGGGTCGAGCCAGCGGGTGGCCTCGGCGACCTCGCGCCGCTGGTCGGTGAGGCCGAGCCGGAGGATCGTCATTCCCGCGAAGTCGGACGCGGGGTCGGGCACGTTGTGGATCGCGTCGAGCCCGGCGTCGCGGCTGAGCGCGACACGCCGGCGCTGTTCCCAGTCGCGCACCTGACGGATCGTGATCGCCACGAGCCAGGACCGGAACGCGGCCGGGTCGTTGAGCCCGGGCAGGTGCCGGATCACGCGTACCAACGTCTCCTGGACCACGTCGTCGACGTCGGCGTGGCCGCGCAGCGCACGCCCGACGATGTTGTAGACCAGCGGGAGCGAGGCCGCTACGACGTCGTTGAGGGCGCGCCGGTCGCCCCGGCGGGCGGCGACGACCGACCCGACGTCGGGTAGTCCCCGACCGGCTGACGACATGGGTCTTACTCCTTCGTGCTCATCATCAAAGGCGGTCGCGTGGTGCGTGCTGACCGCCTCTATCGGAGACGTGCGGTGGGCGGTCGGATTACGGAAATTCTCGGCTCGGTCGCGGGTCGGCCGCGACCTGGGGATGCCGTGCGGTTCCGACGGCGACGCGTGACCCGCGACGACGACGGGTAAGGTGCGGGGTGTCGGTGTCGCCGGGCGGTCGCCCGGAATCGGGACACCCTGATCGGGCGCCAGTCTGAGCGCCGGGTCGCCACCCAGGTCGTACGGCGAGAGTTGCCGAGGCCCAGACACACCCCTTCGTGGAAGACAGGAATCCTGCATGACATCGAACGACAACAATCGGCCGGCCTTGTTTCTCGCCACCTCGAACGCCGACGGCCTCGACGGGTCGGCGGTGACCTTCGACGCCAGCGAGGAGGCCATGCGACGGCTACGCCACCCGTTCGCGGTGACGCCGGCCCGGCCGACCAGCAACGCCGGGGACGACGGGGATCAACGCGACTGACCCCGCCATTACACGCGACCAGCCCCACCAGCGCGGCATAGTACTTTCGGCTAGTAATCGATCAGCGTTTCGGGTAGTGTCCGGGTCATCAAGTGCACGACATGACGCGGTGGTGAGGCCCGTGCTCGTGGCCTTACGACAGCGCACTTCGCCCCGTACGTGCGCCCCGGCGGCAGCCGGTTCGGAGACTCCTCCGGTCGACTCGATCGACGGGCACGTGCTGGAGGGACCACCTGATGGCCACCACCTTCGGATCGACGATCAGCACCCGCGTCGGCCAGCGACGCGGCGACCAGACGCCGGACGACCTCCTGGCCGCCCTGACGGCGGCACCGGCCGACGATCCGCGCCGCCCGGCACTGCGGGACCGCACCATCGAGGCGTGGCTACCGCTCGCCCGACACCTCGCACGCCGGTACGCCGGGCGCGGCGCGTCCGACGACGACCTGGCCCAGACCGCCGCGGTCGGGCTCATCAAGGCCGTCGACAACTTCGACGCCAGCCGGGGCGTCGACTTCAGCGGGTACGCCATCCCCACCGTCATCGGCGAGATCAAGCGGTACTTCCGTGATCGCACCTGGGCCGTCCGGGTGCCCCGCCGCCTTCAGGAGCTGCGCCTGTCGATCAGCGCGGCCAACAGCACCCTCACCCACACCCTCGGCCGGTCACCGACCGTGGCGGACATCGCCTCCTACCTCGACGTGTCCGAGGAGACCGTCCTGGAAGGACTGGAGGGTGCGCGCGCCTACCGGGCCACGTCGCTGTCCACGCCGACCGGAGCCGACGGCGGCCGGGAGCTCGGGGAGACCCTCGGCGGCGACGACCACGAGTTCGACCTCGTCGAGATCCGCGTCGCCCTCGGCCCCGCCCTCGCCACGCTGCCGGAGCGCGAACGCGAGATCCTGAGCCTGCGCTTCCACGGCAACCTGACCCAGGCCCAGATCGCCGACCGGATCGGCATCTCCCAGATGCACGTCTCGCGGCTGATCACCCGCTCGTTGGCCGCCCTGCGCGACCACCTCTCGAACGACAGCGGCTTCTAGGAACAGGACGACGAATGACCCTGCACATCGATCTGGCCGGTCGGACCGCGTTGGTCACCGGGTCGACCCAGGGGATCGGTGCGGCGATCACCGCCGGTCTCGCCCGTGCCGGCGCACGGGTGGCGGTCAACGGCCGTACCGCCGACAGCGTCAAGCGGGCCGCGGACGCGTTGCGCGGCGAGGTCCCCGGTGCCGACGTGGTCGAGGTGGACGCCGACGTCTCCACCGATGACGGCACGGCGCGGACGCTTGACCTGCTGCCCACCGTCGACATCCTGATCAACAACCTCGGCATCTTCGGGCCGACCCCGGCCCTGGAGATCCCGGACGACGAGTGGCGTCGCTACTTCGAGGTGAACGTGCTGGCCGGGGTACGGCTGACCCGCGCATACCTGCCCGCCATGATGGAACGCGGCTGGGGGCGGGTGCAGTACATCGCCAGCGACTCGGCGGTCGCCATCCCGGCCGAGATGATCCATTACGGCGTGTCGAAGACGGCCCTGCTCGGCGTCTCCCGCGGCTTCGCGAAGGCTGCCGCCGGCACCGGCGTGACCGTCAACTCCGTCCTCGCCGGGCCGACCCACACCGGCGGTGTCGAGGGCTTCGTCGCCGACATGGTGGGCGACAGCCTCCCGTGGGAGGAGGCGCAGCGGGAGTTCATGCGGCTGCACCGGCCGCAGTCGCTGCTCCAGCGGCTGATCGAGCCCGAGGAGATCGCCAACATGGCCACCTACCTGGCGTCGCCGCTCGCCTCCGCCACGACCGGCGCCGCGGTCCGCGTCGACGGCGGCTACGTCGACGCGATCGTCCCCTGACGGCGGGCCGTCAGAGCTGAACGACGTGACCCACCCGCGGTGGCGTACGACCCGCGAGGACGTCGAGCCACGCGTGCCGCAGGGCCTCCGGCCCGACGCCTTCCTGGACGTCGAGCCACCCGTCGGCCACCGCGGTGAACCGCCGCCACGCCTCGGCGAACCGTTGGTCGAGCCCGTCGCGGCCCCAGTCCTGGCTGCGTTTGCGCATCTGGACGGGTGCGAAGAACACCTCCTCGGCGGCGTCGGCGTTCGGAGTCTGGTTGGTGAGGCCGACGGCGATGTCCCGGACCAGAAGATCACCGAGGTGCCGGCGCAGGGCGGCGCGGGTCGAGGGCGCGCCGGACAGGTCGAGGTAGACGCTCGGCACGGCGTCGAGAGCGCCGATGTCGTCGTACGAGACGACCTGGTCGTAGCAGCCGAGCGACCGGGTGAAGGCGACGTTGCCGGGTGAGGTGAGCCCGACCAGGCGCGGGCCGCGACCGTGCAGCTCGAACGCCGCCGTGTACGCGGTCTTGCTCGACGCCGACGACAGCAGCAGCGACTCGGCGCCGTGGAAGCCGTTGTCGCTGACCTGGTCGGCCAGCATGAACGAGGTGAAGAACAGCGGCCGGAACAGGATCAGCAGATCCTCCTGGTCGGGCCGGTACGCCGGGTCGGCGCCGGTCGACCGGTACGCGTTGTACGGCGAGGGCAGGTCGGCCCGGTGCGGGCTGGCGTCGCGGAACCCCGACGCGTCGACCCGGTCCGGCCGCACCAGCAGATGGCCGGCGGGCGGCAGGTAGCCGTACACCCGCTGCCCCACGTCGACCCCCGCGACCGTCGACGCGACCACCTCCGCGAAGCCCCAGAGCGGGGGAAGCCCCCACTGCGGCCCGAGCCCGCGCGGGCCGGGCGGGAAGAACTCCCAGTAGCGCATGGCGTCGCCGAGCACCGCGTAGGTCACGTTGTTGGCGCTGAGGCCGACGCGGTCGACCCGCAGGAGCGCCTCCCCGTCGGACGGGACGGCGGTCGTGCCGTCGACGAGCGCGCTCTGGCCGAGGTCGGCGCGGGCCACGGCGAACGTCCACGAGGGATCCATGGCCTGACGCTAGACAGCACCGGGAACGCAGACAAGTGCACTGCGAGTGCAAAATCCCACTCGCTAGGGTGACCCGGTGGCCGGCGTGACGAGGTCGCGCAGGTGAGCCAGCGGGGTGTGCGGCGGTTGCCACTCCAGGAACACGGCCGTGGCGTCGTCGTCGAGTTCGTCGTCCTGGTAGGTGACGACGGCGCGCACCAGCCGGCGCATCGTCTCCGGGCTGGGCAGACCGTCGTTGAGAGCGCGGTTGACGAAGTCGACGAGCCGGTCCAGCCCGAACCGCTCACCACCGGCGCTGCGCGCATCGGTGATGCCGTCGGTGTAGGCGAGGATGCGGTCGCCGGGATGCAGATCCTCCACGTGCACCTCGGGGCGTCGGCCCGACAGGTGGCCCAGACCCAGCGGCAACGCGGTCGGCCCCGGCAGCTCCCGGATGGCCTTGCCGTCGCGCAGCAGCATCGCTCCGGGATGACCGGCGTTGATCATCTGCAGCCGCCCGGTCGTCCGGTCCAGCTCGGCGAGCAGCGCGGTCGCGAACAGGTTCGGATGCTCGGAACGCACCCACCGGTCGATGCTGATCGCGGTGTCGACCAGGTCGAGGCCGCACCGACGGGCGTTGCGGTAGGCGCTGACCACCAGGGAGGCCAGGGTGCTCGCCTTGATGCCGTGCCCACACGTGTCGAACAGCCCGACGCTGAGCACGTCGCCGTTCAACGCGTAGTCGAAGATGTCCCCGCCGACGTCGTAACACGGCTCGAGGATGGCGGTGACCACCATGTCGTCGGTCGCGAAGGTCAACGGCGGCAGCAGTCCCCACACGATCTCGGCGGCGACCTGCATCGGGAGCCGACGCCGCATCCGCTCGACCACGTCGCCGTAGGGCCGGCGGTTCACCAGCAACTGGGCGACGGTGACGGCCACCTCCCACGCCGGGCCCTCCATGGCCCGGTCGCCGGCGACCGGCGTGACGACCTCGAGCACACCCATCCGCTCGCACCCCAGCAGCAGCGGAACCCAGATCCGGTCGGGGTTGTCCGGGGCACGCTGGACGTCGAGGGTGGTGAACGCCCGGCCGGCGAGTGTCGTCTCGATCGACAGCTCGTGGCGGACGAGGCCGGCACCGAGCAGCGGCACGAGCAGGGTCTGCGTGTAGTCGGCCAGGTAGACCACGATCTCGGTGGCGTTGATCGCCGCCGCGGCGCCGGTGACCAGCAGAGACAGGTCGTCCGGCCCACCCCGTGGTGCGTTGAGCTGCAACGACCGCACCGCGTCGCCGGCGTCAACCACGCTCCACCTCCCCCTTCGTCCGGCGACGGAGACGAGCAGACCGGGTGCCACCACCGTAGGAGCACGACGGCGGCGACGCCACCCGACCCCCACCCTCGCGTTCG